>JBKBKS010000029.1:0-21765 GCA_046294565.1 Fimbriimonadales bacterium | reverse complement strand
TCATTCCGCGCCGCCCCCCTCTGTCATTCCGCGCCGCCCCCCTCTGTCATTCCGCGCCGCCCCCCTCTGTCATTCCGAGCTGAAGGCGAGGAATCTTACAGAAACTTTTTAATATTTCAGAAACTTAATAACTCACTCACAACGCCAATAACGACGCGGGGCGTTGTAAGCACGGCGCGCCAGCCAAAGCACAAAGTGTGTTTTGGAATCGGCAGGCGGCGGGTCAGGAGGTTGGTAGTCGGGGGCGTGCTGAAGGATAGCCGGCAGGGTTTGAACGCTTGTAGGCGGCTTCGCCTGCGCAACGCCTTGCTTGGATGCGCCCAGATGCGGGCGGCGTCAGGCGTCGCGCTCCAGAAACTCCTTAATCACGGGCTTGAGCATCGGCTTCACGCGCTCCACCAAGAACGAGTCGTGCCCCCACGCGCTCTCAATCACGACATGCTCGGCGCGTTTGCCCAGCGATTGGAGGATGTCCACTGCCTCTTGCTGTCCAGCAGGTGGGAACAGCCAGTCGGAGGTGAAGCTCACGAAGCGCATCGCCGCTTGCACGCGCTTGAGCGCCTCGCGCAAGTCGCCCCTGCCGTAGGTGTGGCCCAAGTCAAAGTGATCCATCGCCCGCGTGATGTAGAGATAGCAAAACGGGTCGAACCGCTGCAGGAAGGTGGTCGCTTTGTATTCCAGGTAGCTTTCCACTTGGTAGGTGACGCTCCAGAACTCGGTTTCTGGCACGGTGTCGCGTCCGAACTTGCTCCAGAGGGCGTGTTCCGAGAGGTAAGAGATGTGCGCCAGCATCCGTGCGAGCATCAAGCCGCGCTCTGCACCGTTGATACTCCCATGTTCCAGCCCCATCAGGATGGTTTGGCGTTGGATGTGATTGAGCGCAATCACCATCGGGCTGCTGCGTGCAGGCGCGGCGATGACCAACGCTTTGTGCACCCGCTCGGGGTAGCGTACCGCCCACTCAAACGCACGCATCCCCCCCGTGGAGCCGCCCACCACCGCATAAATCCGCTCGATGCCCAGCGACTCCAGCACCAAGCGCTCCAGCTCCACCCAGTCCGTCACGCGAATTGGGGGGAAGTTCAGGTGGTACGGCTCGCCGGTGCTGGGGGCGATGGAAAGGGGCGAGGTCGTGCCGTAGGGGCTTGCGAGCACATTCACGCAGATTATGAAGAAGCGGTTCGTGTCCAGCGCTTTGTTGGGTCCGATGTAGAGGTCCCACCAGCCGGGCTTGCGCTCGTCAGGGTGATGCCTGCCAGCGGCGTGCGCCCCACCCGATAGCGCGTGGCAGAGCAGGATGACATTCCTCTTGTCAGCGTTGAGGGTTCCGTAGGTTTCGTAGGCGGCTTCGACGGGAGCGAGGCGCTGTCCGCAGGCGAGGGTTAAGCCGTCGGGGAACAGGGCACGCTGCGGCGCGACGACGCCCACCTCGCCTTCGGGCGCGTCTGCTCGCAGCGCGGCTTCGTGCGTAGGTTCCATCGCAACTTACGGGACGGGCGGGGGCGCGACCAGCTCGCCAGTCAACCCGGCGTCTTGTCCAGCACCCCGCGTCGGATGAGCATCACATCCACATGCTCAGGCTCGAACGCGCGGCGCAGCACTTCCAAGGCGCGCTCGGCGTCCACCGCCTCCGAGCAGAAGAACAGGTCAACCGCAGCGTAGCGGTGTTCGGGCCAAGTGTGGATGGTGTAGTGCGACTCCTCGATGACCACCACGCCCGACACGCCGTAGGGTTCGAACTCGTGGAAGAAGTGGCTCACGATATGCGCGTTCGACTCGTGCGCCGCTTGCACCAGCGCGTGCTCCACATAGGCAACCCGCTCTAAGGTGCGTCTGTTGCAGCCGTGGAGTTCGACGAGGATATGCGTGCCCAGCGTGCGTGCGTCGTCTTGACGCAGCGAGCGGGGGGCAATCTCGTACTCGAAGGGCTGTTGCAGCGGGTGTACCACGGCAGTCCGCGCTGCCGGTGCGAACATGCGTACAATCCAATCGCGCGCGCTGCGCCAGAGCGAGGACATCCACGCGGGGATGTCCGTCGACCGCGCAGGTCGGCGCCCCAGAATGCCAACCCTGATCATTGTTGTATCTCCCGACTGTGTAATAGTCTCGTAGCTGTGCGCTACGACCGAGTTTCGCGGGCAGCGGGGCTACCCCGAACCCGGAGGCGATGTGGGTGTTTTTGCGCGGTCGGTTTCGGTACCAGACGCTCACAGCGCGCCCCGAGGGGCACAAGCGCCTATGTGGCAGAGATCCAAATCGGCGTTTCAATCGCACCGATTCACTGGAACCGACGCCGATTGACGACTCCTACACCGAGTTGGACCGCGACATAGCGCCCGTCTCGCCTCCCCCCTTTGGGATTTCTGCGTGCAGCGCGTCCGACGCACTGCAAGGCGTGATATTATACCCTATCGAGCGGGTTTGTCAAGGCTTCTCGGATTGCTTGTATGGCGTATTGCACGCGCTCGCGTGCGACATGGACGAACCCATCACGCGAGATTGCTCCTGCTACGAACACGCCGCGCACAGGCGTCTCGTAGGTGTTGGGGTCGTGGACAGGTTTGCCGTCCGTGCTGAACGGCACGCCCAACTGCGCGAGCAGGCTCTGATCGGGTTGCGAACCAATCACTGTCAGAAGGAAGTCCACAGGCAGGTTCTCGATGCCTTGCGCGCAGCGGAGGTCGACGCAGTCGGGATGAATGCGTAGAATCTGTGTATCTGTGAGCGGCGCGATACGTTGCTCGTCCACGCGGAGCAGGATTTCGCGCAGGATGAAGGGGCGGAACTTACACTGTTCCAGCGTCGGTTGGTCGACGGCGAGCCACACGCGGGCGTCAGCGTCGGCGAGGCGGATAGCAGCTTCACCTGCCGAGTTGCCCGAGCCCACAATCAGCACGCGCTTGCGCCAAAATCGTGTAGGCTCGTCGTAGCGCGTTAGCACATGGGGCAAATACGCCCCCTCCACCGACAATCGCTTCTCCTTGCCCCAGACGCCCGTGCAGAGCAGCACGCAGCGCGCCCAATATTGCGCAGGTAGTTGGTGGGGTAGGCGCAGGGTGTGCAGGGCGTGACCCGATTCGGACGGCGTTATCTGCACGACGCGCTCGTAAGTGCGGATGGGTAGGTTCTCTGCAGAGGCGACCTTTCGATAGTAGTTGATAGCCATCTCGCGGGTGGGCTTCTCATCGTGGGGCGTGGGGAACGGGTAGCCGCCTATAGCGAGTTCATCCGCGGGCGAGTAGAAGCGCATCCCCACGGGGTACTCCAGCAGCGATTGACACAGCGCACCTGCCTCCAGAATCAGGAACTCCAGTCCCGCGCGTTTCGCCTCGATGCCAGCCGCGATGCCAATTGGTCCTGCGCCGACGATAATGAGGTCGTGTAAGTGCATCAGCTCGCCTCGTAGCCGTCAGGCAGTTTACGGAACTCCAGAAAGCCTATTGACAGTCCACCTACCACTCGACGCCTTCCTGACGTCGCTGCGCTTCCGCGAGCGATTGTACCACCTCCACCAACTGCTGGAACTTCTCAGGCAGTCCATCCACTGCCGCCCAAGAATCGCCTCGCGCATGCGCTGACGCCATTCGGGTTTCTCTTCCAGTATCCGCAGCAGGTCCTCGAAGTCCGTCACGGTAAATGCCATCATATCACCCCTATCGATGATACCTCACTCGTCGGCTGTTTCTCGCTCTTGGTCGCGGTCTCGGTCGATATCGAACTGGCGTCGTTGTGGTCCGGCGAAGGGTGGTTTTAGCACCTGCTCGCCTTCACGCAGTCCACTTAAGATTTCGGCGTGGCTTGCGTTGCGTAGCCCGATGTTGACGAACACCTTCTCGGTCTTCGGCTTGCCATCAGGTTCGGTCTGGCTGGGTACGATTCGCAGCACATACTCTCGGTTCTCTTCTTTGCCGATGGCTTCGAGGGGCAGGCGCAGCACATTGGTTTTGCGTTGGACGAAGATTCGGCAGCGCGCGGTCATCCCCGGGCGCAAGGCGTCGTCGGTCTGATTGAGGTAGACCTCGACGGCGAACTTCACGACGCCGAGCGCAGTGTTCTGTCCGCTGTTTTGCGCGGCGGGGGCGATTTTGCGCACGACGCCTTGAAACTTACGGTCGGGCAGGGCGTCGACGGTGATTTCCACGGGCATGCCCACGCGCACTCTGGCGACATCGAGTTCGTTGAGGTTGAGGCGCACGCGCATCTGGGAGAGGTCGGCGACCTGCAGGATGGGCGTGCCCTCGCCGAAGCCCGTTGTGCCCGACATCACCAGCTCGCCGACCTCGCGATAGCGGCGCGTCACCACCCCGCGGATAGGCGCGCGCACATCGGTTTCAGAGAATTGGATCATCAGGTTCTGGTAGTTGCTAACGGCTTGTCGTTCGCTCGCGCGGGCTTGCTTGAGTTCCAGTTGGCGCATTTCGATTTCGCGCAGGCGCAAGCGAGCGTTTTGCAGCTCGGTCTGTGCGGCTTCGAGGGCTTTGCGCTTCAGTTCGTCCTGTACGGCGCTGGCGCGGGCGCGTTCGAGCTCCGCCTGCGCCGATTCCACCTGCGCTTGCGCGTTTTGGAGTTCGATCTGATGCTGTTGGGCGAGTTGCTGCTGACGCTGCTGGAGGTTGCGCAGTTGGCTCTCTGCGCTGACCAGTTGGGTCTGGGCGGCGTCCACCTGCTGGCGCGACACATAGCCTTTCTCCAGCAGGCTCTGGAGCCGTTCGTAGTTGCGTTGCGCCTCTTGGAGGCGCGTTTCGGCGTCGCGTAGGGCGTTGGCGACCTCCACCCGCTCTTGGGGGTGCTTCACCTCGCGCAGGAGGCGCAGGTTCTCTTGGGCGGTTTTGAGCGCGTTCTCAGCGTTGGTGAGCGCGGCTCGGGTGAGCGTGGGTTGGGCGGCCGCCTCGCGTTGCGCTTGCTCGTAGCGGATTTGCGCCTGACGCAGTTGCAGTCGCGCCTGCGCCGCTTCCATCTCCAGCGCGATACGCGCTCGCTCCGCACTCGCCTGCGCCGACTCCACCTGCGCGCTGCCCTGCTCGACCTGTTGCTTAATCTCCCGCGGGTCGATGCGCCCGAGCAGCTGACCCTGCTCTACCACGGCGCCCTCGTCCACCAGCAGCGACTCGATTCTGCCCGGCACACGCGATTTAATCTCCACTTGACGCACGGGTTCTAACGCGCCCGATTCGCTGACCTCTACCGAGATTTCGCCGCGCTCCACGGTGAAGGTACGCTCGATCGGCTCCGAAGCAGCTTGCACGCGCTTGCCCACCATAAAAAACGCCCCGCCGCCGCACACCAGCGCGCTGACGAGCGCGACTCCGCAACCAATCAGTCCCTTTCGCATCCGTTCCTCCCCGAAGAAGTGTACCCGATACAGGTACACTTTCGCGTATGCGCAAGGAGGGCTACTGCGCGTTTGGGGCGCGCCAGACCGTGGAGGCGTCGCAGGCGTTGCTGCGCGTGATGGAAGCGTTCGGCGCGCGCGACCACGCAGCGCTTGAGGACGCCCTGCACGCCGCGCATCGGCTGCAGACCAGTCTCACGCTGTTTCGCGGGTGCTACCCGAAAACGCGCATAGCGCTCTGGAAGCGTCGGCTACGCCGGCTCACCCGTGCGCTGAACGCCCTGCGCGACCATCATCAGCTGATTCAACGCCTCGAGTCGCTCACGCCGCCGCCTGAACACCGACGGGGGGTGCAACGCGCTCTTTTGCGCTTGCGCCAACGCGCCGAGACCCACGCCGACGCCTTGCAAGGCGCATGGCAGCAGTGGCTCACTGCGCACGCCCCGCACGAGATTCACGGCTTATCCAAACGCTGGGTGGAGTCCTTCGGTGAAGAACCCATCGATGCGGCGTACTTAGAGCGTCAGTGGCGACAGTTCTCGCGCGAGCAGGCGTCCGCGCTGGATGCGGATACGCGCCAGTCGCTGGAGGTGCGCTGCGGGCGGCTCCGCGCCCTGCTGGAAGGCGCGCGCCTGCTACGACCCCTAACCTCTCAGTGGCTGGACGAGCAACCCATTCGCGAGGCGCTGCGCCGACTGGAGGCGGAGCGGTGGACGCAGCAGGCGCAGCGCGCTCTGCACGCCATCGCCGAGAGTGAGCGCGAGCAGATGCAACGCTATGCAGGCAACCTACGCGGCTACGCACAAATACGCCGCGGCATCGAGTGGGCGATGCGTCAAATCCTGCAGTGTTAGCACCCTGCGCCGAAGTTGAACAGCACTATCAGCAGGTCGGCGTCGTCCACGGCGCCGTCGCAGTTGACATCCATGCGTCCCAAGCCTTGCCCTGCCCGACCGAAGTTGAACAGCACTATCAGCAAGTCGGCGTCATCCACGCAGCCGCTCGCGTTCACATCGCCGTTATGCACGCTACAAGTGTCCAGCAGGAACGCTTCCATGCGCCGTGTGGAGGCGTTGTAGCCCGTTCCCACGATGTATCGCCCATCAGACGAGATTGCGTTCGCGGAGTGGAGGCGGGAGCCATCGCTAAGCAATTGGGCATAGACCGTGTTCAGGTTCTGCATGCCGGTTTGAGGCGTCCAGCGGTAGGCGCGTCCGTCGGAGTTGCCCACCACGATCGAGCCGTCGCCCGACACGCCGTACGCGATGCTGCCGTCGGGGGCGTTGCCTGGAAGCCAGCCCAAGTCCTCGGGCTGCCCGTTCACCCAGCGGACGCTGGTGGAAGGTCCGTTCTCGTTGTCCGAGAGGGCATAGCCGACCACCACTGTGCCGTCGTGGGACGCCGCGAACGCCCAGCTACGGCGGTAGCCATCCACTGCGCCGAGTTGGTGGATGGTGTTGCCTCTCCAGTACACGGCGCGCGCCTCTGGAAGCCCCTGACTGCGATAAAACGCCGCGCCGACGACCACTTGCCCGTCGCCCGACACGCCCCACGCGCGGCTGGCTATCGCGCCAGCAAGCGTGCCCAAGTTGCGTATCACGCCGTTATATCCCAGCGCACTGCCGTCAAGTTCGAGAAACTCCACGCATGCCCCGAAATCACCGCGCCATTCGCGGAGACGCCGTGCGCCTCGCTCCAGAGAACATTTGTTAGCGCGCCCAGCGAGGTCATCTGGTTGTCTCGCCAACGGAATCCTATGAGGTTTCCATTGGTATCGCTGGAATAGCCAACTATCGTTTGCCCATCGGCAGAGACGGCAGTACCCAGCGCCAAGACGCCGCCGATTGTGCCCAAATCTTGCATCCCTTGCTCGCGCGTCCAACGAAATGCGCGCGGCGCAGAAGCACGTGAAGTGCCCACCACAACGCGCCCGTCCGCTGACACGCCCGTCGCCTCGCTTTCGTATGCATCAGCAGAAACGACGCCCAGCCAAGTCAACGACTGCGCACCGCTGATACCGACCAACACCAACGCGCTCATCAGCGCAAACACCGACCGATGTCTAATAACTGTCCACATATTCATATTATAACCCGATTTTTGCCTGAGCGCGATTCGGTATAACCGATGCGATGGAGTCTCTTGTGTATCAGCGGCGGATGATGTACCAGCTGCTATTTTGGGCGGGGTTGAACCTGGGCGTCGCTGCGCCGATGTGGTTCTCCACGCGCGAATGGGTGCGCTCGTTCGGCGGCATGACGGCGGCGTGGGCAGTAATCAACGCGCTGATAGCCCTGTTCGCGCTGCGAGGCGTGCAAAAGAAGGCGCAGCAGCAGGCTGACGCCGCCACAGTGCGCGGCTGGATGCGTCAACTGGTGCGTCTGCTGTGGATTAACGCCGCGCTGGATGGCGTGTACATACTGGTCGGCGTCGGGCTGATACTGTGGGCGCCTGCAAATCCAATGCTGAACGCCTTCGGCTGGGCAGTGGTCGTCCAAGGCGCGTTTTTGTTGGTGTTTGACGCCTATCACGGGCTGCGACTGCCCCGAAGGATTGCAATTGGCTAACAAGCACTGGTATAATCATCTGCACCGAAGGAGGGAACGATGAACATCGTCTACTTTGACCTGGAGACGCAATACTTAGCGGACGAGGTGGGCGGCTGGAACCATATTGACCGCATGGGGCTGGCAGTGGCAGTGACCTACAGCACCGCGCGAGGCGGCTTCGAGTATTACACGGAAGCGACTGTGAACGCGCTGATTGACGAGCTCGTACACGCCGACTTGGTGGTGGGGTTCAACATCTTGCATTTCGATTACACAGTGCTGCGCCCGTACGTAACGCGCGATTTGCAGCAGCTGCCCAGCCTTGATATTATGCTTGAAATCCAGCATTGGCTGGGTCATCGGGTAAAGTTGGAGATGTGCGCGCAGGCGACGCTGGGCGTTTCCAAAGGCGGCGACGGCATACAGGCGGTGCAGTGGTTCCGACAGGGGATGATAGAGCGAGTCGCACGCTACTGCATGCAGGATGTAGACATCGTGCGTCGCTTGCACGAGTACGGGCGTCAGCATAAGCAGTTGCTGGTGGAGACCTACCGCGGTCGCAGGGTTGTGCCCGTGAGTTGGTCGCTATAGGGCGCGCACTTCGAACTCGCGCTCGCCTTTTGGGGGGCGTGTCATCAGGCTTTGGAGCGCGTCGTGGAGGGCGCGTTCGCCGCGCAGGATATCGGCGATAGCGTTCAGCAGGGGCATCTCCACGCGGAGTTGCGCGGCGAGCGACTGCGCCACGAGCGCGGTGGGGTAGCCCTCCGCCACCTGCCCCAGCGACTCCAACGCTTGCGCGACGCTCTTGCCCTCCGCCACAGCCCTGCCGAGCCGATAGTTGCGACTGAGGCGGCTCACCGCCGTCGCGAACAGATCGCCCACGCCGGTCAGACCCATAAAAGTTTCGGGGCGTGCGCCCATCGCTGCGCCGAACCGCATCATCTCGGCTAAGCCGCGCGTGAGCAGCGTCGCTTTCGTGTTGTCGCCGAACCCCATGCCGTCGCTGATGCCTGCTCCTATCGCGTACACATTCTTCAACGCGCCGCCCAGCTCCACGCCCACCACATCGTCGTTGGTGTAGACGCGCAGGGTGGGCGGGGTCATCAGCAGTTCTTGGATTTGCTCGGCGCAGGCGAGATTGCGCGAGGCGGCCACTGTGGCGGTGGGCGCGCCGCGCACCAGCTCCACCGCCAAATTGGGGCCCGACAGCGCAACCGTGCGCATCTCGCTGTGGGGCAGGGTTTCATAGATTACTTGCGTGAGCCGTTTGCCTGTGTTCGGCTCCAAGCCTTTGGCGGCAATCACCAGCGCGGTCTCAGGCGGTGGGCGCAGAGCGAGAGCCGCGCGCAGCGCGCCCGACGGAACCGCCAACACCCACACGGCGCAAGCCTGTAGCGGCGCAGTCTCGGCGGTGGGGCGCACGGAGTCGGGCAAGTGCGCCTCTGGCAGGTAGCGGCGATTCACACGCTCGCGGGCAATCCGCTCAATCTGCTGCGCGTCGCGCCCCCACAGCCACACCGAGTAGCCTTTCTGACCCAGCAACCACGCCAGCGCAGTGCCCCACGAGCCTGCGCCTATCACCGCGACTTCCATCTATGCCTCTTGCCACTCCGCCTGCAACTCGCGCAGGAGATCGATCGCCCGTTCCTCATCGTCGGCATGCACCCAGATGCGCGTCGGCTTGGACACATAGAAGATGTAGGTCACAGGCGGGAACACCGCGCCGACGCCGCGCTCGAGCAAGTAATCGCGCACGAGCGTCGCGGTCAGGTCGTCGTACGCCGCCGCCACCGCCACGAACTGCCCCGAACGCTGTCGCTCGCGCTCGCTGAGAATGTACCATCTCACTTACATATTCTACCTGCCGCGACGCAGGCGATATACATACGCCAACACCTCCGCGACCGCCTGATAGAGCGTTTGGGGGATTTCGTCGCCGATGTCCACCTGCGCGTAGAGGCTGCGGGCGAGCGGCGGGTTCGGCACGATGGGCACATGCCACCGAAGGGCTTCCTCGCGGATGCGCTGCGCGAGCCAGCCCTTGCCCTTGGCGACCACGCGCGGCGCGCTCATCGTCGCACGATCATAGCGCAACGCCACCGCATAGGTCACTGGGTTCGTCACCACCACATCCGCGCGGCGCACATCCTGCACCGAACGCTGTTTCGCCGCCTCCTGCATCTTCTGCCGTATCTTCGCACGCAGGTAGGGGTCGCCCTCCATCTGCTTGTATTCCTCTTTGAGCTCGTAGCGCGACATCCGTATCGTCTTCTCGAAGTCCCAACGCTGGTACAGGTAATCGATGATTGCCAGCACGAGCCAGAGCGCGCCCACACGCAGACCGACCTGATAGAGCGCGTTGGTCATCGGGGCGAGCGCGTGGGGCATCGGCAGCTGCCCTGCGAACACGAGCCGTTCGGTCTCGGCTTGCAAGGCGCGCCATGCGACCCATGCAATCAGCGCGAACTTCAGAACGGCTTTCAGCAGCTCCACGGCGGAGCGTTGCGAGAAGAGCCGTTGAAAGCCGCGCACGGGGTTGATACGGTTCAAATCGGGTTGCAGGGGCTGGGCTGTAAGGTAGATTCCGACCTGCATCGCGTTGGCGACGAGCGCAATCAGGAACGCGCCTGCCATCAGCGGGGCAAGGAACGCCAGCGCGCTGAGCAGCATCGCGTCGGAGAGGCGCATCATGCCTGCCTGCATCATCTGCTGCTGGAATGCCGAGAGCAGTCGCTCGCCGCCCCAGCGCATCGACACGGGCAGCAACAGCACCAGCCCCAGAAACAGCGCCGCGCCGTTAATCTCGGTGGAGCGGGCGACCTGCCCCTTCTTACGCGCCTCCTGTCGCTTGCGCGGCGTCGCTTGTTCGGTGCGCTCTTCGTCCGCCATCAGGCAGAATTATCGGCGCAGGCGCGCTACATCCTGAACACGCCGAACTTCGTGTCGGGGATCGGCGCGTTGTAGGCGGCGGCGAGCGCGAGCGCCAGCACCGTGCGCGTGTCCACAGGGTCGATAACCCCGTCGTCCCACAAGCGCGCCGTGCTGTAATACGCGCTGCTCTCTTCCGCGTACTTGTCCAGTATCGGCTGCTTGAACGCCGTCTGTTCCGCCTCGCTCATCGTGTGCCCTTTCGCAGCGAGTTGGTCTAACTTCACTGTGAGCAGCACATTCGCCGCCTGTTCGCCGCCCATCACGGCGATACGCGCGTTGGGGTACATCCAGAGCCAGCGCGGTTGGTAGGCGCGCCCGCACATCGCGTAGTTGCCCGCGCCGTAGGAGCCGCCGATAATCACCGTGAACTTGGGCACTTCGGCGTTGGCGACCGCCGTCACCATCTTCGCGCCGTGCTTGGCGATGCCCTCATTCTCGTACTTCTTGCCCACCATGAAGCCCGTGATGTTCTGCAGGAACACCAGTGGAATGCGACGCTGGCAGCAGATTTCGATAAAATGCGCCCCTTTGAGCGCGCTCTCCGAGAACAGGATGCCGTTATTGGCGACGATGCCGACGGGGAAGCCGTGAATGTGCGCGAATCCACACACCAGCGTCTGTCCGAACCGCGCCTTGAACTCCAAGAAGCGGCTGCCGTCCACGATACGGGCAATCACCTCGCGCACTTCGAACGGCTGGCGCGGGTCGCGCGAGAGGATTCCGTAAATCTCGGCAGGGTCGTACAGCGGTTCCTCAGGCGGTCGGAGGTCGGCGGGCAGCTCCTTGCGCAGGTTGAGGTTCGCCACAATCTCGCGGGCAATCTGGATGGCGTGCAGGTCGTCGTCGGCGAAGTAGTCTGCCACGCCAGAGACACGAGTGTGCACCTCCGCGCCGCCGAGCTCTTCCGCGCTGACCACCTCGCCTGTGGCGGCTTTGACCAGCGGCGGACCGCCCAGAAAAATCGTGCCCTGCTGCTTCACGATAATCGTCTGGTCGCTCATCGCAGGCACATACGCGCCCCCCGCCGTGCAGGAACCCATCACAATCGCGATTTGTGGGACGCCTAACGCCGACATCCGCGCCTGATTGTAAAAAATGCGCCCGAAGTGGTCGCGGTCGGGGAACACTTCGGCTTGCAACGGCAAGAACGCGCCGCCCGAATCGACCATATAGATACAGGGCAGACGGTTCTCGAGCGCGACCTCCTGTGCGCGCAGGTGTTTCTTGACTGTGATGGGAAAGTAGGTTCCGCCCTTAACGGTGGCGTCGTTGGCGACAATCATGCACTCCTTGCCGTGAATGACACCCACGCCTGCCACCACTCCTGCGCACGGCGCTTCGTTGTTATACATCCCGTATGCAGCGAGCGGCGCAAGTTCCAGAAACGGCGTGTTGGGGTCAATCAGCGCGTCGATGCGCTCGCGCGCGGTGAGTTTATTGCGGGCGCGGTGCTTGGCGAGGGCTTCCGCGCCGCCGCCGCCCTGCGCCCACGCCATCGCCGCGCGATACGCCTGCAACAGCGACTCATAATGCGCCTTGTTCGCTTGAAACTCGGCGTCGTTCGGGTCGATGTAGCTCTCGATGACAGGCATCTGCCTTTGAGTGTACCTCGAAGATGGGGTATCCTTCTCC
This sequence comes from Fimbriimonadales bacterium, assembly GCA_046294565.1. GTDB lineage: Bacteria > Armatimonadota > Fimbriimonadia > Fimbriimonadales > GBS-DC > GBS-DC. The sequence goes on along the minus strand of JBKBKS010000029.1, from coordinate 9,321 downwards.
CAATGCGCGTGGAACCAGTGGCGTGGCGCGACGGAATTGTGGCGATTCTGGATCAGACGCAGTTGCCCGAGCGTGTGGTGATTGAGGAGTTCGATGATTGGCGCGGCGTAGCGGAGGCGATTCGCGCGATGAAGGTGCGCGGCGCGCCTGCGATCGGGATTGCGGCGGCGTATGGGCTGTGTCTGGCGGCGCGCCAGATCGAGGCGGAGCACATCGAGGCGTTCCGCGCGGCGTTCGGCGAGGTGTGTCGCGCGTTCGCCCAGACGCGCCCGACCGCCGTGAACCTGTTCGGCGCAATCGAACGCCTGCAGCAGGCAGTCGCGCAGGCGCACACGCCCGACGAAGCGCGCGAGCGCACGCTCGCGGAAGCCTATGCCCTTCAACGCGAAGACGACGAGGCGGATCGCGCGATGGCGACCTACGGGGCGGCGCTGCTGCCCCAGGGCGCGCGCGTGCTGACCCTCTGCAACACAGGCGCGTTAGCCACCGGCGGTATCGGAACCGCGCTGGGCGTCATCCGAGTCGCGCACGAGCAAGGCAAGCTCCGCCATGTGTACGCCTGCGAAACCCGCCCGCGCCTGCAAGGACTCAAACTGACCGCGTGGGAGCTATTGCAGGAGCAAATCCCCTTTGAGGCGATTGCCGATAGCGCCGCAGGGACGCTGATGGCGCAGGGCAAGGTGGACGCTGTGATCGCAGGCGCGGACCGAATCGCCGCCAACGGCGACACCGCCAACAAAATCGGCACCTACACGCTGGCGGTGCTGGCGCGTTATCATAACTTGCCGTTTTACATCGCCGCGCCCGTGTCGACCATAGACCCCACCACGCCCAACGGCGACGCCATCCCGATCGAGTATCGCGACCCAACCGAGATTACGCACATCGGCGGCTTGCAGGTCGCCCCGTCGGGCGCGCCCGCGCTGAACCCAGCGTTCGATGTCACGCCCGCCGCGCTCATCACCGCGATTATCACCGAGCGCGGCGTGTACCGACCGCCCTACCAGTTCGGCTAAAACTCCAGCGGCGTGACAATCTTCACCGCGAGACGGTTCTGGCTGCGATTGGCGTTGGGCAAGCCGTAGATGAGGAACAGGTCGAAGCCCCGCCGCACACGCTGCAGGTAGGTGAGATAGAAGTTGCGCGTGGACTCCACACCGCCCTCGAACTCCAAGCGGTTCAGCACGAGCCTACCGCCAATCGCGCGTTCGGGGTCAATCTCATAGTTCACAGTGAAGATGAGTTGGCGAGCGCGGTCGGTGGGCGCGCCGGTGTAGCGGATTTCCAAGTTCTCAGCGTCTAAGCGTACGCGGAATCGGGGCGCGAGCTCGTAGGACTGCACGAGTCGCGCGTAGAAGCTACGCCCGCCATTCAGGTCGCCCGCGCGCAGTTCGAGGCTACCCGTGCGATAGATGTCCAGCACATTCCAAGCATACTCCACCCCAAGAGTTCGATCGATGTTCGGTGGTCGGTTGAGATAATCCGCCGTGAGGGTCAGCCGATTTTGCGAGGCGTACAGCCACTGTAGGCTGAGGCTTCCCCCCTCGTCGAGCCGTGCGCCGCCGTAGCGCGTGCGACGGCCGAAGTCGAGGCGCGTCTCGGTGTAGAGCAGTCGCTCGCTTTCGGGGCGGTCGAACCACAGGATTCCGAGCCGCCAGCCGCGCAAACCCGTCTCGGGCGCGAAGCCCAGGCGCGGGCGATAATTCGGCTCGATGTCGGTGTATTGCAGTTGGTAGTTGGGCGCGCGCTCGGGGGCGTTGCGCTGCAGCGTATACTGCTGGTAGACGCCGTCGAGTTTGTAGTACGCGCCGACGAGTCGCCACTCGCCGTCGCCTGCGATGCGTCGCGAGTCGAGGATAGCGCCCAGCATATCTTCCTGCACATCGCCCTGCAAGCGCACGCCCAGCAGGTCAATGAACGAGCGTTCCGCGAACTGGTAGCGGATGCGCCCGACGCCGAACTGCCGCTTGCGCCCGTTGTGGGTATACTCGCCCGCCATCGCGCCATAGCGCCAGTCGTTCAGCGCGCCGAACGCCTTCAGCCCTGCGCTCAGGTCTTGCACGCGCACGCTGTAGAACGCGGCGCGCGGGGGCATGAACTCGCTGCCCTCTTGGAAGAAGGGGCGCGTCTCGGCAAGCACCTTCTCAGTGTAGGAGAAGTCAACGCTCGCCACATCCGCGGCGATATTTTGAAAGTCAGGCTTGAGCGTCAGCAAGGTCGTGAGCGGGTCGCCGAGCGTGTAGCGCAGGTCGACGCCGCTGCGGGCGCGTGTGGCGTCAGGGGCGCTGTCGCCCGTGAAGTAGGGCAACACGATGACGGGATAGCGCGGTGGAGGCGGCTCCAGCCCCGTCCACAGGCTCTGACGCCGCGTGGAGTAGAACGCCCCCATGTTCGGGAAGGTGTAAATCTCGTTGAGGCGCGGGATGTACCGCTCCAGAATGACGCCGAACCGACGCTGCTGGGGCGCGTAGCGCAGGATGCGGAAGGGGATGCGCATCTCGGCTTGCCAACCGTTCTCCACGATACGCGCCGCCGCCTGCCAATCGCCGCGCCAGCGGATGTTCTCCGTCGTGCCCGCAGGGAAGTCGTCCGCCTGCGCCCCACGCGCGTTCACCGTGAAGGTGTACGGCTCCAGCCCGCGCGCTTGCGGTTCAATCAGCGCCATCACCGTATCGTCGTTCTCCAGATAGCCGCCGCGCTTGGTCTCACGCGCTTGAATCAGCTCAGGGTTCGGATCCTCGCACACGAACGCTACATAGATGGCTTCGCTGTCGTAGCCGATGTAGGCGCGTGTGGGGAACACGCCGACCTGCTGCCGCGAGGGCGACCAGAACTGCTCCACGCGATACGCCTCCGCCCACTCGTCGGCGTTCACCACGCCGTCAATCACAGGCGGGCGGCTTAGCCGCTGCGCGGGGAAACTGCGCGGGTCAACAGGCTGAGGCAATCCTGCACTAACCACTCCGACAAGCATCCAAACTCCCAAAAGGCGTCGCATCGTCGCTCTCCTTAGAAGCGCAAGATTCAGCACTGGGGCAACGACTCCTGTCGCGGATGCTCCTGTGATGTGTTTGAAAGGCGGGGGTTCACACGCGGTCGCCTGCACCCTCTAAGATTGCACCCACTCCAGCGCAGCGCGTGCTTGTGAAGGCGTGAGGGGCGTCTCCATCAGAAAGGTGTAGGGGAGTTGCTCTTCGAGGGCGTATTCGCGCGCGGCGACGAGCGCATGCAGCAAGGCTTGTGCGCCGACCTCGTTGAGAAGCGCGCGATATTCCACGCCGCAGGCGTCGGCGAGGGCGCGCAGGTCGTCGGGGCGGTTGCGTTGCAGATACGCTGCCATCAGAGCGCATAGCGTCACTGCCGCGCCGTGCAGGTAGGCGCGCCCTGTCTGATGCTCCAGCGTGTAGAGGATATGATGCTCCGAACCTTCTTCAGGGCGGCTGCTGCCCGCTTGGTAGCATAGATAGACCTCCTCGCAGAACAGCTCGGTCAGCACGCGCACGCCCGTCTCGTTGACGGCGTAGATGTCGGGCGCGTGCTGGCGCAGCCGTTCCAGCAAGTTTGCGCTCTGCTCGGCGATAGCGGGGTCATAAGGTTCGCCTGTGCGTTCGTGGGCGAGTTTCCAGTCGTGCAACGCGGTGTGTATCGACAGCAGGTCGCCCACGCCGCCGCGATTGAGGGGCGCAGGCGCGGTCTGAACCAGCGCGGCGTCTACATAAATCGCCTCAGGGAACACACGCCCCATGTAGTGGATACGCCCCGCGCGTCGCACCGCCGCCGAGTCGGTGAACGGCGCGTCGACCGTGAGCGCGCTGGGGATCAGAATCAGCGGGAGCGACTTGCGCCATGCGAGGTACTTGGCGGTGTCCACCGCTGTGCCGCCGCCCAAGCCCATCACACGCCGCACGCCCGTCCATATATCGGGTGCATGCTCGATGGAGTGCAACGCGGTCTCGTCCAAGCTCTCGGCGCGTGCGATGCTACGCGGATTGGCATCGAGGCGTGTCCGCGCGGCGAACCACGCCTGCGGGTCCACCACCAGCAGCGCATCGTCCAGCAGTGGGTTCAGCGAATCGATCGGCGCGAAGCGCACCACGCTAAGCGGGTGGAATGGCATGGCGATACTATACCTAACGCTGTTGCGAAGCGTCTGGACCGTTGGTCTGTGTTGCGACCGCCCAGTAGCCCTCGGCGCGAAGCGCGGCGGCGATGCGCTCGGCTTCTTCGCGCGACTGGCACAGCCCTGCCTGCGCCGCGCCGCTGCCGCACAGGATTACTCTCAGCGCACCCTCCGCTTCCAGACGCTGGCGCAGCACTCGCAACTCAGGGAGCGCACGCAGGATAGGCTCGTCGAAATCGTTGTGGAGCAGGGGCGCGAGGTCGGCAGGCGTTTTGATGACCCCCTCGCGCAGGGCGTTCACGAGCCGCTCGGTGTGTCGTGGGCGGGCGTTGGGGGGAACTGCCTCGCGCTTGAGTTGCGCATACGCCCACGCCGTAGGAACGCCCACGCCGTAGGGCTTTGCCAGCACCCACCAGAAGCTGAGCAGGGCAGGCAGCGGTTTTAGCTGTTCGCCTTTGCCTGTAGCGAGTGCGCACTGCGGCGTCGGGGGGGACGCCCGTACCGTCGGCGTCCCCGCCGACGAACCACCCCCTCGTACCGTCGGCGTCCCCACCGACGAAGCCGTACCGTCAGCGTCCCCACCGAAGAACGCCACATCCGCGCCTAACTTGCTGGCGATTGTATACAAATTGGGCTGCGCGATTTTCCACCATCGCGCCCAGTCAGCAAGGATTTTCAGTGCGGCGGCGGCGTCGCTGCTGCCGCCGCCCAACCCCGCCTGTGCAGGAATGCGCTTGGTGAGGTAAGCACGCCAGCCGCTGCCCTCGCCCCCTTGCCCCCTCTGCCACAGCGCGGGAGAGTGGTTAAGGGGGCGAGGGCTATTCTGCACAAACGCCTCCACCGTCTTCCAAATGAGGTTGCTCGGATCGGCGGGGATGGAATCTTCGCCCCCTCCCGTGAATTCCCCAGAGATGAGAATCTCCCCCTGTGCAGCGTCCAGTATTGGCGCGTCGGGCAGCTCCAGAACCAGCGTGTCGCACAGGCTCAGGGTGTGCATCACGCTCGCAATCTCGTGGTAGCCGTCGGAGCGGCGACCTAACACCTCCAGTGTGAGGTTAATCTTGGCGGGTGCATCGCGTTCAATCCTCATCGTTCAGCACAGTGCGCAGGTGGAGTTCACGGATCTGCGCCTCGCTCACCGATGAGGGTGCGCCAAACATCAAGTCCACCATCGCTGTGTTCTTCGGAAAGGCAATCACATTCCGAATCGTCTCATCGCCTGCCAAGAGCATCACCAGTCGGTCGATGCCGGGCGCGATGCCTCCGTGTGGAGGCGCGCCGTACTCGAACGCTTCCAGCAGGTGTCCGAACCGCTCTTGAATCTCGGCGTCGGAGTAGCCCAGCAGCTTGAAAATTTTATCCTGCAGGTCGCGCCGATGGATACGGATACTGCCGCTGGCGAGCTCGTTGCCGTTGCACACCAAGTCATAGCAGTTCGCACGCACCCTACCCGGATCGGCGTCTAACAGGGGGATGTCTTCCTCACGCGGGGCGGTGAACGGGTGGTGCGAGGGGTTCCAGCGTCCCTCTGCCTCATCCCACTCCAGCAGGGGGAAGTCCACCACCCATGCGAATGCCATCAAGTTCGTGTCTGCCAAGCCGAGTTGCTGTCCCATGCGGTGGCGCAGGCGGCTGAGGCACTCGTTCACGATTTTGGGCTGGTCGGCGACGATAGCGACCAAATCGCCCGTATTCGCCCCCGTGCGCTCGCGGATTGCGTTGAGTTCCGCCTCGCTGAGGAACTTCGCGATGGGCGAGCGGACGCCGGCGGGGGTGAAGGCAATCGTCGCCAGCCCTTTCGCGCCGAACCGCTTCACAAACTCGGTCAGCTCATCGAGTTGCTTGCGCGAGTAATCGGCGCACTGGGGCAGGCAGATGGCTTTCACGACGCCCCCCGCCGCTATCACGCTTCGGAATGCCTGAAACTCGGTCGCGCGCAGCAGGTCGGTGAGGTTATGCAGCTCCAGCCCGAAGCGCAGGTCGGGCTTGTCGATGCCATAGCGCTCCATCGCCTCGTCGTAAGTGAGACGCGGGAACGGCTTCAGCACGCGCTTGTCCGCGCAGGTTTCGATCATCCCAATGTAGAGTTCCTCGATGAGGTTCAAAATGTCGTCCTGCGTGACGAACGACATCTCCAAGTCCAGCTGCGTGAACTCAGGCTGGCGGTCGGCGCGGGGGTCTTCGTCGCGGAAGCAGCGCGCGATTTGGAAGTATCGCTCCACACCTGCCACCATCAGCAGCTGTTTCAGTTGCTGGGGCGATTGCGGGAGCGCGTAGAACTTGCCCGGATAAAGGCGGCTGGGCACGAGGTAGTCCCGTGCGCCTTCGGGCGTGCTCTTGATGAGGATGGGCGTCTCCACCTCCAGAAAGCCGCGCTCAGAGAGGAAGTCGCGGATGTATTTCACGATGCGGTGGCGCAGCTCCAGTCGCTGGTACATCGTGGGACGGCGCAGGTCTAAGTAGCGGTACTTGAGGCGGAGGCTCTCGTCGACTTCCAGATTTTCTTCGTTAATCTGGAAGGGCGGGGTTTTGGAAGGATTGAAGATGTGCAGCGCGTGGGCGAACACTTCGATGTCGCCTGTGGCGATTTTGGGGTTCTCCGCGCCTGCGCGTCGGCGGCGCACCTCGCCCTCGACCGCGATACAATACTCCACGCGCAGGTTGCTCGCTTGTTCCACCAACTCAGAGCTAATTGCCGGGTCGAACACCACCTGCACCAGCCCTGTGCGGTCGCGCAGGTCGATGAACACCAAGCCGCCCAAGTCGCGCACGCGATGCACCCAGCCGTTCAGGCGCACCCTCTGCCCGACATCCTCCGTTCGCAAAACACCGCAGGGATGAGTCCGTTGCCAAGTTGTTGTCATAGACAAGACAATTGTACCCCGTTGGGAGGCTCCTGTCGGTAGAGGTTCCTTGCCTACGGCCCGGAATGACAGGCGTGTGGGTGCCGTAAGCCTTAGTCAGGTCTCGCATTCGCTCGGCATGACGGGCTATTGCGAAGCGAGAAAGGCTGTCATGCCGAGCCGAAGGCGAGGAATCTCAACAGGGACTTTTTCACACTCGAGCAACTTATGAACCACACTCCATCTACGGTTGCCATTCGGTCTGAGGCTGCGACATGCAGCGCATTCAAAAAGGAGACATCGGCGTTCGGGCTACACTCTGTATACTGCACGCTAAGTTTCAGCAGCGCGCTACTAATCTGCGCCTTTGCTGCAATCGCTAAGCCCGATTGCTCATCGTGGAGAGTGCCAAAAGTTTCCACTGTGAAAAGTGTCGTTCCGTGGGCGTCCTGTGCCACTGCACGTCGTATCAGCCAGTGGTCTTCGGGCACAACCCACAACTGCCACCTCAACAAGGTGTCGGTCGGCGTAGTCGTTATCAGTAGCTTGCCATCGGGCAGGCGTTGAATCTGTTGCACTGCGCTCAACACTGTCTCGGGAATACGCCCTGTGGCTACCCGCAGGAACTCTGCCCACACAATACCTTGCGTATGCCACGCCGTGATTGAGCGAGAGTGTCCTACGCTCCTGACTGTGTTATCAGGGGCAATCCGTGCACTTTCCAGGGTTTCCATTAGGAAGACGCCGCTCGCCGTGCTAAGCACACTCATCTCGCTCCAGCGGTGAAGGACGAGGTCGCCGTCGGGCGTGTGATCGAGCGAATGTGCCCCTGTTGGAGGAACATACTGCACAGGGCGGTCGTAGTTGGGATTCTTCTTCTGGCAGCCCCATCCGCGTACTGGGTCATTGCTCCATGTGACAATACACTCAGAGCGCACCTGCGTTCCAGCAGGCAATCCCGCGGAACCAAGCACAATATTCTCTACCAACCTGCCTTTCGCAGTGAGTGCGGGGCGAACTGTGTGGCGCAACAACTCGCGATACTCTGTTGATTTGGTCGCGTGTTGAGAACTGCTATCCACGGCATGGGCGATGTTTACACCCATCACTACGCACAACAGCAGTGATTGAATGCTGAGCTTCATCGTTTTTCACCTCCTGTTATCTGGTGAGGATGGATTGGATCGTCAGGCGTGGGAATGCACCCACAGATTCGACGAATGCCACGATAAGACGTTTCAAGTAAAAGACCAGCAGCACAGAAAACAGCGTCGGTCACACAACGACCGCTTAGAACGATTGTTCCTTGTGGACAAGAGTAACAGTCGCCAACAATACGCACAACCTCATGGTAGTCCCCTAAATCGGTAGTGAAGCATCCACCAATGCTAAAACGCAACTGCTGCTGAACAAGCCAGTCAGCAGGGTTGGAGCTATTAATTGCACCGCAGAGATTAATGGATCCATCTGGGTAGTGATCACAAACAGCAGATATCCATCTATTTTCTATGCACGTGTTGTGCGAACATGGCTCTTGTGGATCTGGGGTAAAATGCGCGCACTCATATATGGTTCCTCCTTCCATGCGACAGTTGTCGCAGGAAGGTTTTATGGGAATCGGCTCTATGGGATCAGGCACCGCAAATCTCGGAGTATCTTCCTGAGATGCTGTTGCCGCACTTGTGCACGCGAATACAACCATGACCAAGACGCTTAGCTCGTTCCTAAGGCGTCTCATCTCCATCAGCCTCCTCCGTCACTGTATTCTCTGGAGGCGTTTGGCGCGGCTCACCTCGCCATTTTCCGCCTCCTGCTTTAATTAATAGCCAGAACCCCTCAAAATGGTCACTCCTCTTTGCCCCTTTTCGCCCTTTTTCCCTTCTCCGAACTTGGGTTGCCGCCCAACCACGCACGCAACTGCTCTATCACGCCCGTCAAACGATTATGCACCCAAGTCTTACTCCTTCCCAACTGCTCCGCTATCGCCCGCTCGCTCAACCCCTCCCCAAAGTACCACTCTATCAGCCGACGATCCTCTGCGCTCAAACGATCCAACACCTCACGCATCTCCATACATAATACAGCCTCCTCTAACGCCTCTAACGCGCCCTCGTCCACAAACTCCATCGCCTCACCCGTTTCCTCGTCCACTGGAATAGAGATCACCACTTTATCTCGCTCGCGCCCACGACGCCATTCTGCGTAAATCGCCCGCTTGGCACATATCACGGCAAACGCTTCGCGCGAGACCCCGTCCTGCTCCTGATACGCTTGCGCTGCTTGCCACACGGCAAGACGGGCAATCGCCTCGCGCTCTTCGCGCCAGTAGGCGGCGTCGTAGTGCGGAGCGGGTGTTCG
>JBKBKS010000028.1:0-22226 GCA_046294565.1 Fimbriimonadales bacterium | reverse complement strand
ATCGCGCCGTTCCAACACCGCCTGGGTGGCAGCGTGGCGCAGGCGATCTATCTCATCGTTGATGGAAGCGGTCTTCTCGATGTAGGTGTCCGATTGGGGCACATAGGCTTCCGGTTGATAGTAATCGTAGTAGCTGATGAAGAAGTGCACGGCATTCTCGGGGAAGAAGGCGCGGAACTCTTGACATAGCTGCGCAGCAAGCGTCTTATTGTGCGCGATGACGAGGGCAGGGCGCTGAACCTGAGCAATCACCGACGCCATCGTGAAGGTTTTGCCAGTGCCAGTAGCCCCCAAGAGCGTTTGGAACTCGTAGCCCCGGTTCAGCCCCTCCACCAGTTTCGCGATTGCTTGGGGCTGGTCGCCGCGCGGCTCAAACTCGCTGCTCAACTGAAACATGCCTCCTGATTATACCTTCCGAAGTGAACCGTAAGCGCATATGTGGCATAACCCCTATGGACGGATGCGACTGGACTGGCACACGCGCTTCAAGCTCTGGAAAGGCGCTCTGGTGTGGCGGGTGCTTTACCGCTGGGAGCGCACGCCGATTGGTGTGCGCTTCGCCATCACATTGCTTGCAGTGGTGGGCGCCTTCCTGACGCCGCTGATATGCTTCAGTATCTATTCGCTTCAGCAAGTGATACAGACGCAGCATCATCTCTCTCAAGCGCGTATAGCGCGAAGAGTGGAGCAGGTTCTTGAGCACGAGATGCTGGAACATCTACAACATGCGGACCTCTACACGATGTCGGGCGATGCGCTGTTGGCGGTACTCAAGCGGGATCCTCAACGGCTGCGCGAGCACATGATTGAGCGTATTGTGCGCGACACTGATAGCGACTATGCTTGGGTATTTGATTCTCAAGGGCGTGTGTTGGCGTCCAGCTCAAGTGAGGCGCGCTGGCTCTGTGAGGTTTCAACGGTTCAGCGTGCGATGCAGGGCGTTGGCGGCGCAGAGTGGATACGCCATCGCGAATGTGTCTATCTCGTGAGCGCGATACCTCTCTACGACGAGCGCGAACACAGCCTGCCGATAGGCGTTTTGGCAGTCGCGCGGCGGCTCGACGACGCTTACCTGAGCCGTATCGGTCACCTGTTGGGCGGACGGGTTGCCTTAGCTGTGAATCCGTCCCCCACGCAACCGTCCGCAGCAGACGCCTCGACCGATTCGGCGATACTTCGCGGTTCCGATGGAGCGGCGCTTGCCACGATTCAATGGATGAGCGATGTACCCGAACCGCGTGGGGCAACGGCGACGCTCTACCGTGTGAAAAAGTATCTGATAGGCAGCGCGGCTCTTGTTGCGCTCACCTCCAGTTTGGCGATGGTGTTCTTTTTGCGTCGGCATTTGGCGGGCTTCTTGGCGGCGATACACCGTCTAGCGGCAGGCAATTGGAATACGCGCGTAGCCTACACTGCGCCCGACGAGTTCGGCTACTTGGCGCGTGCGTTCAACACGATGGCATATCAGCTGCAACAAGCGTTCGCGGAGCAGGAGCGGCAACGCGAGCAGATACAGGCGCAAAACAAGGAGCTGCAGGCGCTCTACCAGCAACTCCAAGCCGCCAACACGGAGCTGGCGCAGCTTAATCGCGATCTCACGGAGGCGAACCGCGCGCTTGCACAAGCTGCCGTGACCGATGGTCTGACGGGGCTGAAGAACCACCAAGCATTCCAAGAGGCGTTGCATACTCTGGTGCAGATGGCGGAGCGCCTGCAACAGCCCCTATCGCTGATTATGCTCGATATCGACCATTTCAAGCAGTTCAACGATACTTTCGGGCATCCTGCGGGGGACGAGTTATTGCGTCAAGTTGCGCAAGTGTTGCGAGACTCGGCGCGTGTGTATGATGTGGCGGCGCGCTACGGCGGTGAGGAGTTCGCGCTCCTGTTGCCCAACACCACGCTGGAGCAAGCGGTGCAGGTCGCGGAACGCTTGCGCGAGACGATAGGCGCGATTGCCAACCCTCATCGCGCGATTACGGCGAGCTTGGGCGTGGCGACCTATCGTGGGGGCGCTGCGCCTGCCACGCTCTTGTACGAGGCGGACGCTGCGCTGTATCGCGCCAAACGCGACGGGCGCAACCGCGTATGTGTCTATCATCCCGAAGCGGCGTAGCAGGAGTCGCGCATGGCGCGTCTAAATTGACGCCGTGCGTGGAATCCTACCGATTCTGGGGCTTATCGGGTTAGGTCTATCGGGTTGTCAGGGGGCGCGTTCGGAGCGGTCGTGGACGCTGCTGGTGGAGTTTGCGACCTCGTTGGAGGGGCGCACGCAGGGTCAGCGGCATAACGCGACGCTTGCTGCGAGACGCCTCAACGGCGCGGTTCTCGCCCCCAACGCCGAGTGGTCGTTCAACGCGGCGGTCGGGCAGTGGGTGCGTTCAGAGGGCTATGTGCGCGCCCCCGTCAGCTATGGCGGGATACTGGTACCCGCGTGGGGCGGCGGCGTCTGCCAGACCGCGACGACGCTCTACAACGCCGCGCTACTGGCGGGATTGGAGGTCACCGAACGCCACCCCCACACGATTGCGCCCCGCTACATCGGCGCAGGGCGCGACGCCGCAGTCGCACAAGGCATCGCCGACCTCAAGCTTCGTAACCCTTACCCGTTTCCGTGCCGATTGGAGTGCGTCGCAGACGAATCGCGCCTTGTGTGTAAGATTTTCGCGCAAGCTTCTACTGCGCAGGTGCGTCGCCATGTGCCCGACTGCGTTTTACACACAGAGGTAACCGCAGGCACGCCTGCGCCTGCGGTGGTCGGCTTCCGCACGCAGTCGGGGCGCGCGGGCATGCATGTGCGCTTGTGGCGCATCTGCACGCGCCACGGCGAAACTTGGCGCGAGCTCTGCCACGAAACGCAGTATGCGCCCTTGCCGCGAGGGCGATAAGGTATAATTCGCGTTCACAGGGAGGGTTCTTTGACGCGCGACCAACTGACACGGATGGAGAACGATGTGGCGCGGGCGTTGGTGCATGCCTTGGAGATTGCGCATCCGCACCTTGCAGGGCATAGCGAGCGCGTCGCCTCATATGCCGTCGCTATCGGATGTGAGCTAGGGCTGAGCAAGGCGACCCTGCGCGGGCTGCGACTCGCCGCCGCTTTGCACGACATCGGCATGCTGGGACTGCCCAACGAACTCCTGACCGTCGCGCCCCTGACCCCCGACCAACGCCTACAAATCCAAGAGCATCCGCGCCTGAGCGTGCAGCTGATTAGCCGTATCCACCGATTCAAGGAGTTGGCGCTGTGGATTGAGTGCCACCATGAACGCTGGGATGGCAGCGGCTACCCGCACGGCTGGCAGGGCGAGCAGATACCCCTGCCCGCACGGGTGTTAGCGGTCGCTGAAGCCTTCGATGGCATGCGCACCGACATGCCCTATCGCCCTGCCCTCTCAGAAGCCGCCGCCATAGCGAGCATCCAGCACGGCGCAGGGAGCCTGTTCGACCCGCGCGTGGTGCAGGCGTTCCTGAAGGTGCAGCCCGTGTTGCAGCCGATTGGTCGTGAATAAGAACACGCGCTCACTCGGATTGTTCCGAGCGAGCGCAACGAATCTCAAATCTAATCGGTCTTAGCCAGCGCGTTGGCTTTCCAGGTAACTGCCAGCGACCGTCTGCACGACACCCAAAGGCAGAGGCACATCGCGCCCTACGCGTTCGAACAGCCGTGCATAGGCTTGACCCACCTTGTGCCAGCTCAGTCCAGCGGCTTTCCGTTGCGCCACGAACTTGTGATAGCGCATCAGCACGGAGTCCGAAAGCAGCTGTAGCAGCGCGTCGGCGATGGACGCGGGGTTATTGAACTGCACCAGCATGCCGCCGCCGTCGGCAAGCACCTCGCGGGCGTACAGGTAGGGCGTGGAGAGCACAACGCACCCCGCCGCAATCGCATACGCCAGCGTGCCGCTGGTAATCTGGTCGGGGTTCAGATACGGCGTGATATATACATCCGTCGCGCGTAGGTACAGGCGGATATCCTCCAGCGACAGGTAGCGGTTCACGAACACCACATGGTTCTGCAGCCCCAGTCGCTCGACCTCGCTCATCAGGAACTCGCGGTACGACTCGCCTTCGTGCGCGCGCACTTTCGGATGCGTCTCGCCCAGCACCATGTAGACCAAGTTGGGGAACTGCTCTACCACAGCAGGCAAGGCGCGAATCACATCCTCGATGCCTTTGCCTCGGCTCACCAGTCCGAAAGTGCTGAGGATGATACGACCGCTCATGCCGATTTGGGCTTTGGCGTCTTGGGGGGTAATCGGCAGCGGTTCGGGCGCGCCGTGCGGGATGACATACACATGGCGCGTCGGCGCGTTATACACGCTGTCCAGCAGTCGCACTGCCGTGCCAGCCATCACCACTACTGCGTCGGAGGCTGCCACCACCTCGCGCAAAATCTCGCGCATAGTCGGGGTCGGTTGAGGCACGACTGTGTGAAGCGTAGTCACGACAGGCGTGCGCAGGTGCTTCAGGAAAGTCAACACCTTGTCGCCCATCTCACCGCCGAAGATGCCGTACTCATGCTGTAGGCTCACGGCGCGCACAGCAGAGCAGTTCACCAGCTGCGCCGCCTCAACATAGTCCGCTGTCTGCTCACGGCGGATTTGATACCTCACGCGCGGGTCGGGATGCTCAATGCGCGTCTCGTGGTCTGCCGAGACGACTACACCCTCCCAACCGTGCCTTTCCACAGATTTCAAAACATCCTGCGTGAAGGTAGCTAATCCGCACTCAGTGGGCGGATAGGTACTCACAAATGCAACCTGCGATCGACTCCGTTTTAATCCGTTATGTTGTGTCATACGATCACCTCCCAAGGTGGAACATGCGCCTTCTGCCAGAAAGCGTTGAGTGCGGAGTGCGTCAACCATGACGCCTCTGGGTCGATGCAACAGCCTTCGCGTTCAGGGAGCGAGGCTCCCAAGACGCTGCTGGCATCCTTGCCTGCGGTGTGTGGGGTAGTGTATTCCTCTCCTCAGCCAAATGATACCCGATTAAGTTTATCGGAGTCAAGTGCTTCGGCGGCACACCACAGCGCATGCTCAAAAGAATTATCGGCGGGCGACGCAAAAATCTTTAGGGGGTGCCCGATTACCCCAAGCAGTGCCATCGGACAACTATTTGAATGTGCCTGCGCGTGATAGCTACGATTGCAACCGCCAAGCTCACCCACGCCATCCAATCGCCCCAACGCATGCAGAGCGTCTCTTCAGTGCGGATGCGCACCCACGACGCTATTGTCGCCTCCTGAAAAGCGGGCGCGCGCTGTCGAATCTCGCCTGAGGGTGCAATCGTCGCGCTAATCCCTTCGGGCGCGCAGCGCACCACCCAGCGGCGCGTCTCTATCGCTCGCAGCACGCAATACGCCAAGTGCTGCTCCAACGCCGCCGTGCGCCCGAACCACGACTCGTTCGATCCAACCACGATCAAGTTCGCCCCAGCGTTTGCCATTCCTCGCGTGATCCACGGGTAGGTCGATTCCATGCAGAGGACGGCGCCGATTCTCAGGTCGCCCACTGTGAGCGGCTGGAGGTCGCGCCCGGCGTACATATCCTCTTCCACCACGCCAAACACGCTCAGGAACGGCAGCAGTCTCCGAAACGGCACAGACTCGCCCAACGGCACAAGTTGCACCTTGTCGTGAGATTGCCACTCGCCCTGTGGCAGGAACAGGAACATCGTGTTGGCGACTTGACGCGGCTCCTGCTGCGCCACTCGATACCCGCCTACCAGCAGCGGTACGCCTACTTCAAGCGACAGTGATTGCCAGAACAGCACTGCGGGTCGGGTTTCTGGCATCGGCAGCGGCTCGATCACTTCTGGCAGCACAATCAGGTCGGGCTGCGGCGGCAGTTGTAGGGGGGCACGCCAATCCGCGCTCAGCTGGCTCGCTTGACGCACCTGCTCGGCGATACGCCGGCGAATGGGCGCCCACTCAGCAGGCGTGTATGTCTGCGCGAGGTTCACATTCGGCTGCACCGACGCTACAAGGCGTGTGGACTTCCCGATGCGCGCGTTGTTGAGTACCTGCTCACCCAGCTTGATGGAGCCGAACGCCACGAACGCCCCAGCGCCGACGAGCATGCCAACTGCCCATCCGACTCGCGCGGCGCGCCTGCCCCCCTGCCACAGCCACACGCCATACACCAGCAGCCCGTTCCATAGCGCAATGAGAAACTCCATTCCCCACGCGCCGATTAGTTCGGCAGGCTGGAGTAGGATGGGCAGGTTATACAGCGTGACGCTCCAGTGTCCCCATACGAATGCGAAGGGACCCACCCCCCGCAGGTACTGGGTAAACGCCCACGCGCCCGCTGCGCCGAGTATGCCCAGCAGAGTGCGCGGCATTAGCGACGCCATCAGCCCGAACAGCGCGCCGAACAGCGCGCTTAGCCCCGCCACAAGCAGCAACCCCAAAACGCTCAAGAACAGGCTCTCGGTTTGTAGGCGAATCAGATACAGCAGCGGATGCCCCAGCGTGAGATAGTAGATCAGGCTCCACAGCCAGCCGTAGGCGAAGCCCACGCGCGCGCGGATCTGGAGCGTCAGCGCGAACAGGGGCGCAGGCGCGATTAGAATCAGCCACGACGCGCCCAACGGCGGATGCGCCAACCCGCTGAGCAGCGCCGAGACGATCAGAAACGCCACTGCGCCCCAACGACGCTCGCGCGACCGTGTTAGTACCTGCGATTGTTTCCCCATACCGTTATAAGATTGGCAATCGCCGTCATCTATCCTGCTGGAGCGAAGTGGGTCTATCTATGGGCGCCTCGCGCAGGTACTGTGCTGCGTCTTCAGGCGCCGTGATGTTGATACTGACGCCCGACCCCAGCTCGAACCCTGCGTCGATGCTCAAGCGCGGCGCGATGCGCAGGTGCAGCCAGAACTCAGCCTCGTAGCCCGACGGCGCGTTGAAGAGCATGTAGTTATACGGCGGATGATTCAGCAAGGCGTCTAAGCGTTTCAGCGCGTCTTGTAGCAAATCCGCGAACTCGGCGAGGGTCGCTTCGTCCATCTGCTCCAGCCGTGCAATCGGCGACAACGGTACGATTGCCAACTCATAGGGCGCACGCGCGGCGAACGGCGCATACAGCAGGAAACGCTCGGTCTGACGCACCACGCGCACGCCCTCGCGCAACTCGTGTGCAATGATGGCTTCAAACGGGTGCTTCCCATGTCGGCTGTAGTAGCGTTGCACGCCTTCGATGTGGCGTTGCACGAGCGGCGGCGTGAAGGTCAGCCCGACCAGTTGCGAGTGGGGATGCTCCAGCGACGCGCCTGCAGTTTTGCCCTCGTTCCGAAAAACCAGCACGGTCTTGAGCCGTTCGTCGCTTGCGAGGCGTTGCAGGCGTCGTTGATACATCTCGACGACCAGCCGCCACTGTTCGGGCGCAGCGCGTGGAGGCGTCTCGTTGTGTTTAGGGGTCTCGATAATCACTTCGTGTACGCCCACGCCATCCGCCGCCGTGTAGACGCCCTGCTCGCGTGGCTGCAGGCGACCTTCAGGCGCAAGCGCGGGGAACTTGTTGGGTACCACGCGCACACGCCAGCCAGGCGTGTCGGGCGCAGTGCCTGCCTCGCGATAAGCGTCCACCTCAGGCGGGGTCATCGACTCGTTGCCCACACAGAAGGGACAGTTGGGCGCATACTCTGGCGTCGGCGCGGCAGGCGAGTCGGCTCTTTGGAAATCGTGCGGGCGACGGCTGCGCTCCGTCGCGATAATCACGCGCTCCTCCGTGATGATATCCCAGCGAATCTCTGGCATGACGGGGCATAATATACCTGTTCAGGAACGCCTAAGCCACGCTGTGGCACGGACATTCCCATCCGTGCGTAAGTGCTTGGACAAGACTGTCCGAGCCACAGTGGGCGCGCGCCCCATGTGCTTCGCCTACGCCCCTGCGAGCGTGCATCGCGCTCGCTCACAGGGGGAACCCGATTGATTACTTCACCAGCTCCATCTTCAGCGCGCCGTCGATTGGCGCGGGCGCGCCCTCGACCATCAAGCCTTTGATGCGAGCCTCCATCTTCACCATCGTCCCTGTTTTGGGGTCAACCCAGTTGAAGCCGTCCGCGCTGTAGCTCTCGCCCTCTTTGCCGTTGACCGTGCGGGCAGTTGCCTTGATTTTCAGCGCTTCCACCTCACCGACCTTTTCCACCCCCACGAGCTCATACTCGATTTTCAGCTCGCCCGCAGGGTTCTTGACGGTCTCGCTCCACTTGTCGCCTACTTTAATTGGCTTGTCGGGGAAGACCATCTGCGAAGTGTTCATTTGCTGCATCATGCCGTCGCCGCCTTCTGCTTTCACAATCGCGCCGTTCGGCTTGAAGGTCATCTTGATTGCAGGCGGTGGCGGCTGCGGCATCTCTTGATCGCCGAACTTGATAATCATTTCGCCCGACTCGGTTTCCACCTGAACATTGCCGTCAGTGTCTATTTTCAGCACTTTATTGGTGATAGTAGTCGTCGCCAGCACATTCATACCGCCGAAATCGATCTCCATCGACATCCGGTACTTGAAAATATCGCCCTCCTTGACATTCAGTTTGAGGGTGTACTCTTGCGAGGTCGCAGCGCTCAAGCTCAACAGAGCGCACACAGTCAGCAGCGTTGCTCGGATAGGTCGTTTCATGTGTTTAGCCTCCTATGCGCAGATGCGCAGGGCGATTATACCTGACCAGACGGTATAATTAAAGCGCTATGGCTATCCTAACGCACGGTTCTGATGCGCCCGATTTTAGTTTGACCGACCAGCACGGCAATACGGTCCGGCTCAGCGACTATCGCGGGCGATGGGTAGTGTTATACTTTTATCCGAAAGATATGACTCCGGGTTGCACGCAGGAGGCGTGTTCGTTCCGCGATTTGCACGCCGATTTTGAGCAGGAGGGTATCGTCGTGCTGGGCGTCAGCGCGGACGATGTGCAGAGCCACCGCAAGTTCGCCGATACATACGAATTGCCGTTCCCGTTGTTGGCGGACACGGAGCATACTGTGAGCGAAGCCTACGGCGCGTGGCGCAAGAAGCATATGTACGGCAAGGAGTTTTGGGGCGTCGACCGCATCACTTATATCATCGCCCCCAACGGCGTCGTGCATCGTGTGTTCACGAAGGTGAAGCCTGCGACGCACGGCGACGAGGTGTTGAGCGCGATTCGGCGGGCGAAGCATGGATAACTCGGCGTTGCTTGAGGCTCATGAGGCGTCGCTGGTGTACCATGACGGCGACCGCAAGGTGCGTGCGGTAGACTCTGTCAGCCTGCAGGTGCGTCCGGGCGAGTTTGTAGGGATTGTGGGTCCGTCTGGGTCGGGCAAGAGTTCGCTTTTGTATTTGCTCAGCGGGCTGAAGTTGCCCACGCGCGGGGCGGTGCGCTATCGCGGGCGTTGCTACACCGACGCTTCCGACGCTGAGCGCAGCGCGATGCGACGCGAGCGGTTCGGCTTCGTGTTCCAGCAGCCCTACCTTCTGGGCTACCTGACGGTGTTGGAGAATGTCGTGGTCGGCGCGCCCGATGTGAGGCAGTATCGCGAGCGCGCTTTGTGGCTCTTGGAGCAGCTCGGACTGGGCGACAAGGCGCATCGCTACCCCTCCGCGCTGTCGGGCGGCGAGCGTCAACGCGCATGCGTCGCGCGCGCCCTGCTGATGGAACCCGAAGTCATCTTCGCCGACGAACCGACCGCCGCCTTAGATCAACACACGGGACTGCATGTGTTAGACCTCTTGGAGCAACATCGGGGCAACGGCGCGGTGGTGCTGGTCACGCACGATCCTCTGATGCTGCGCTATTGTGATACGGTCTACAAGCTGCGTAATGGGCAAGTAGAGGCGGTGGAGCAGGCGCAGGGCAAGCCGATTGGGGGTTCCAACGCGCCCATGCCCATGCCATAAACCCCATCAGCAGCCACCAGCCCAATAGCCACGCGCCCGTAAAGTACGGCATGCCCGCCAGCCCCATAAACAGCACCGCGTTCACCCGCAGCCAACGGTCGCGCAGCCGCACACTGCAATATGCACATACCACTGCTAAGCACGCAAAGAAGAGCATCCTCAAGCCTCCCCACGAAGATTGTTCCATATTGACGCGATACAGCAACCAAGTCAGCCCCGTTTGCGTATTAAGTATTGATGAGCGATTCCGAGCCGCGACACTGGGTGCTTTGGGACGGCGCGTGCGATTTCTGCGCGTGGTCGATGGCGCAGCTGCGTCGGCGGGACGCGCGCGGGCGGTTCCAGATAGCGCCGTACCAACTCGCGCCTGCGGAGTTATTGGAGCGCACGACTGCGGATGCGCTGGGGCGCGGCGTGCATGTGTTCGCGGCGGATGGGCGCGTGTTGCGCGGTGGGCGCGCCGTGCTGTTTATTGGCGAGCAGCTGGGCTACGGCTGGCTGACGCGCCCGCTGAGCCTGCCGCCGATGGTGTGGGGCGTCGAGACGGTATACTGGATTATCGCAAGATTGCGTGGGAAGTTGAGCCGATGGCTGCGGATCAGCGAGACGGAGTGCCCCCGATAAGCGAGCGTGCGTGGAAACCCGCGCTGAGCATGCGCTGGAAGCATTTGCTGTTTGTGCATTGGCGCGTGCCGCCCGCCACCCTGCGCCCCCTAATCCCCGAACCCCTGCATATCGATACCTATGACGGCGCGGCGTGGGTAGGGTTCGTGCCGTTCGTGATGGAGGCGGCGCGCCCCGTGTGGCTGCCGCCCGTGCCCAAGCTTCTCGACTTCCCCGAAGCGAATATCCGCACCTATGTTCGTTATGGCGCTCAGCGTGGGGTATGGTTCTTCAGTTTAGACGCGGCGCATCGGCTGGCGGTGTGGGCGGCGCGTCGCTTCTGGAAACTGCCCTACTACTACGCGCGCATGCGCTGGCGGTATCTTGCAGCCGACGCCATCCACTACGAGACCCTCCGCGCCGACCGTAGTCGCGCGTTTGCACGGGTGCAGTATCGCTTCACTGGCGAGGCGCGTGAAACCGAGCCGGGCAGCTTGGAGCATTTTTTGGTGGAGCGATACACACTGTTCACGGCGCATCAGGGCGAGCTCTACTACGGCGAGGTGGCGCATTTGCCCTACGCGATACAGCCCGCCGCCGTGTTGGCGTTAGAGCAGACGCTAACCGACGCTGCTGGGATTGCGCTACCGCCTCAGTCGCCGATTGCGTTCTATGCGCCCGGTTTCGGCGTGCTGGCGTCGGCGTTGCGACCCCTGCGCATTTCGAACGCGACTGGGCACACTGGCTGATTAACAGCCCGCGCCAAAGCTGAACAGCACTGTCAGGAGGTCGGCGTCGTCCACCAAGTTATCGCCGTTCACATCCTCGGCGCGTGCGCCCAACTCGCCGAAAGCGAACAGCACCTGCAGCAGGTCGGCGTCGTCAACGCAGCCGTCGCCGCTTACATCCCCGTTCACGGCGAGCAAACGCAAGGGCAAAACTGCCTCGCCGCCCGGTATGCCGTCGCCCGTCGGCAGCTGCCCCCAATACTCGCCGTCCAGCGTCAGCTCCGAATTCACTGCCGTCACTGTGGGGTCTATGCGCACAGTGTAGGCGTCGGGCTTGAGCGGCTCAGCGAGCGTCAGGCGCGCCCGACGCGCATTTGCATCGTAGGTAAAGCCGAAACTCACCGCGCCCCGCGACGCGCCCACAAGTTGCACCTGCGCAGCGTTGATATTCACGGGCGTCTGGAAGTAAAGGTCTATCTGGTTCACCGACTCGGAGACCGTCCCCGGCGCTGGGTTCATCTCCACAATCACTGGGGGACCAGGACGGTACGCCTCTTGGGTGCTGCTGCCCTTGAGTATCCACTCATCGGGGTCGAACGCGAGGTTCGAGACTGTCCCCGCCACAGGAATCACATAGTATTGCGTCTGGGCGCTGTTCCAGAGGCGTAAGTCCTGCGATTGGTTGCCAATCGTCGCGCGGATCCCGAGAGGCATCGTGTAGAGTCCGTAGCTGCTCGTCTGGGTCTGGCGGATGGACAAGAGCAGGTAGTTTTTATTGTTGACACTGGCAGTCGTCCAGCCCCAAGCGTAGCTGGGCGCGCCTGTACCATAGACCCACGGCTGGAAGAACCAGTCCATCGCGTCGCCCCACACCTCTTCGGCAACGCTTTGGAAATCGGCGGTAGTCGCGTGGCTGTAGGCGTAGCGTTGGCGATAGCGCGCCAGCAGGTCAAAAAACCGCTCCGTGCCCAGCACCCAGCGCAGTTGGTGCAACACCCACGCGCCCTTGCGATAGGCGAAGTTCGTGCTGAAGATTGCGTTCACGCTGCTGGTATCGTAGCGGTACACACTGCCGTTTAGATTGCTGGGGCGACGGTTCTGCATCGCAGTTCGTAGCGCATTGGGGTCGCTGCTGCCGTTCTTGAACTCCAGCCAGAGCGCTTCGGAGTAGGTGGCGAACCCCTCGTTGAGCCAGATGTCGTTCCAAGTCGCGCAGGTAATCATGTCGCCCCACCACTGGTGCGCCAACTCGTGCGCCGTGAGCGACTCACCGAAACCGCCCTGACCGCTCATCGTCTGATGCTCCATACCCCCACCGAACGGGAACTGGTAGATGCCGTACCGCTCGGCTATGAATGGGTAGACGCCGTACAGGTCGCTGAAAGTGCGCAGCATCGGAATACACTGCTCCCACGCCGCGCGGTTGCTCGCCGTGTTGTTTTCAGGATAGATGTAGAAGTCGACAGGCATCGTCTGTCCGTTGTAGGTGAATGAGCGTGACCAGTGGTGATAGTTGGTCGCGGCGAACGCCACCAGATAGGGCACTATTGGGTAGTTGTGCTGGTAGCGGTAGCGGCGGCGGTTGTTGGGCAGCTCGGCAGTCTCTTGGAGCATGCCGTTTGCGACAGCGAACATATCGCGCGGGGTAATCAGCGTGAAGGTGAGCGTCGCTTTGTCGGTGTTCTCGTCTTTGGCGGGCCACCAAGTGTAGGCGTAGTAGGGCTGGCTCAGCGTGGCGACGATGATTGCCCCCGAGGAGCGCGTGGTGAACTCTATCGAGCCGAACCCGCGCGACACGGGCGCGCCCTGATAGTCCACTTGCAGCTGGAACACCTCGTCTTGCGTGTAGGTTCGATCGAACTCAGCGCGGACAGTCGTAATGCTTTCGCGCACGAACGAGAGGGGGCGTCCGTCCAAACGTAGCCCTGTAATCAGGAAGTTGTCGCGCAGGCGGAAGCGAAAGATGTTCAGCGTCGGTTGAACCACTTTCACGGTCATCACACACGAGCCGACGAGCGTTCGTGTGCTGGGGATGATTTCGAGCGTGAGGTCGTAGTGCTGCACATCAGTTAGCTGAGGGTCTTGGAGGAGCGCAGGGAACGACAGCAGGCGCAGCTCAGGGTGCTTCAGCGCGGCGTTATGAGCGCGCCCACAAAGCGCGCAGCCCTCGCCGCCTGCCCACGCCGCCCAGATACTCAGCGACGCCCAGAGAATCAACAAGACGCGCATGCCCTTATTATAGCGCATCGGCGCGGTTCGGGTATCCTAAACGGTATGGAGATACTGGCGGCGTCGCTGACGGTGTTCGTGCTGGCGATATTCGTGGGGTTCGAGGTGATTACCAAAGTGCCCCCAACGCTGCACACGCCGCTAATGTCGGGCTCGAACGCGATTTCGGGCATCACGATTATCGGCGCAATTCTGTCGGCGGGGGCGCAACACACCACGCTCAGCGCGGTACTGGGCACACTCGCGGTTATTTTGGCCACGATTAATGTGGTGGGCGGCTTCTTGGTGACCCATCGGATGCTGCAGATGTTCAAACCTGCGCATCGTCAGCGTCAGGTAAAATAGTACGGGAGGCGCAACGATGCGAATCGAACTGCTCTACTACCCTGAGTGCCCCTCGCACGAGCGTGCGCTGGCGCTGATACACGAGGCGCTGGCGCAGGAGGGCGTCACGGCGGAAGTGGCGGTGACTCGCATCGACACGCAGGCGCAGGCGGAGCGACACCGCTTCATCGGCTCTCCCACCATCCGCATCGACGGGCGCGAGCTACAACCCCAGCCTCACTTGCCCTATCGCCTGACCTGCCGCGCATTCCAACTGGAAGACGGACGCCTCGCGCCGCTCCCCTCGCTCACGATGCTCCGCGAGGCAATCCGCCACAGTGAAGGAGGTTGAGGCTATGGAAATCGGTCAATCGGCGTATGATTTCGAACTGCCAGGCGTGGATGGCAAGACCTACTCGCTCAAAGACTTCGCCGACAAGCCTGTGCTGGTGCTGTTCTTCTGGTGCAATCACTGCCCGTATGTGAAGGCGTATGAAGAGCGCGTCCTCCGACTCGCGCAAGAGTTCGGCGACCGCGTCGCCTTCGTCGCCATCAACTCGAACGACCCCACGCAGTACCCCGAAGATAGCTTCGAGAACATGCAAAAGGTCGCCCAAGAGAAGGGCTACCCGTTCCCGTACCTGTTTGATGCGACTCAGGCGGTGGCGCACGCCTACAAAGCCTCACGCACGCCCGAGTTCTTCGTGTTCGACGAAGAGCGCGACCTGAAGTATCACGGTCGCCTCGACGATAACTGGGAACATCCCGATCAGGCGCGTCACGAGTATGTGCGCGACGCGATTATGAGCCTGTTGCAGAACGACATTCCGCATGTCTCGCATGTGCCGCCTATTGGCTGCACTATCAAGTGGAGGCACTGAGCAAGCGGGCTGCAGGCGTTGTGCCTGCAGCCTGCCCTCCATCTGTAGGCGATTCGACGAGACTGCAGATTACCGTCCGAAACTGGATAAAAGGCAACGGTTAAGGTTTTTCGCATTCAGCGTGAGGGGTTGGTACATATCCCCCCGCCACGGATGTTTCTGCAGGAACTTGCCCATCGCAGGGGCGTACCAGCGCACGCCGACTCTCATCAAGCCGCCTGTGTGCGCCTCAAAGCAATAGCCCCAGTCGCCGTTCCAGTCGTACACTGCCGCGCTGCTGCACACGATGTCGCCGAACGCATCCGCCGCAGGCGCAGGCTGGGCAGGCTCGCTTGCGCCGTGCGTCGCGACCGAGTCCCCGCGCCAACTCCAGTACTGGCTCACCGCGCCCCGCTGCAACAGCTCCAACCCGTACACCATCGGAATCCAATCGTTCCCGCGCCGCTTAGCAATCAGCGTGCTGCCTGAGTAGGCGTACACTATGACTTCGTTCGCCACGCCGTCCACCGTGCGCACGCGCCAACCTGAGCCGTCTTATTCGCAGGATACCCCAACCGAAGCGTCCGCACGACGGATACTAACCCCCTCCTGTAGGATCCCCCTACGCAGTAGGGGGAACTGCTAAGCAATCTCGGTTCCCCCTGCAAGTCGGGGGAACCTGAAGGAAGGGGGTGAATGGTTTACCCTCGCAGCTTGAGGCGAATGCGTTCGGCGACTTGGTGACTGGCATCGCTGCAGTGTACGGCGCGATATGACCAACGCTGTGCACAAGGAGACTTGCATTCGCGACAACATCGGGTATAATATACAAGCGTTGCCGGGTCGTCTAACGGCAGGACGCCAGACTCTGGATCTGGTAGTGGTGGTTCGAATCCACCCCCGGCAGCCAGGAGACCCCCCGATGAAGCTCTTCGTGGACACAGGCAAGGTCGAGGAGGTGCGCCGAGCCGCTGAATGGGGCATTTTGGACGGCGTGACGACCAACCCTTCGCTGATTGCTCAGGCAGGACGCGGCTTTAAGGAGACCGTGCTGGAGATGTGTTCGATTCTGCCGCACGGCGCCATCAGCGCGGAGGTGGTGGGCACAACGGTCGATGAGATTCTCCGTGAAGCGCACGAAATCGCCGCGTGGGCGCCCAACATTGTGGTGAAAATCCCGATGACGCCTGCAGGCATCGCCGCCACAAGCCGTCTCACGCGCGAGGGCACCCGCGTCAACATGACGCTGGTGTTCTCCCCCGCGCAGGCGTTGTTAGCCGCCAAAGCGGGCGCGAGCTATATCAGCGTGTTCGTCGGGCGCGTCGACGACATCGCCAGCGAGGGCATGCGCGCCATCGAAGACGCCGTGCAGATGGTGGAAAACTACGGCTACGACAGCGAGGTGCTGGTCGCCAGCATTCGCCACCCGATGCATGTGGTGGAATCGATACGGCTGGGCGCCCATATCGCCACGATGCCCTTCAAGGTGATGGAGCAACTGTTCCACCATCCGCTGACCGACATCGGCTTGCAGCGATTCTTGGACGATTGGAACAAGGCGGGGCTACGCATTTTCGAGTGAGCGGTCTATAGCGTCTCTGCGGACGCCATGCGCAGGAACGCCTGCACCTGCGGATGCTCGTGCTGGCGTATGGCGTCAGGCGTACCCTCCGCGATGATTTGCCCTGAGTCCACCATCGCGATACGGTGGGCAGTGCGCATCAGGCTGACCACATCGTGCGAGACCACCACCGCCGTCAGGTTCAACTCGCGGTTCAGGCGCGTGATGAGCTGGTCGATCTGATAGGCATTCACAGGGTCTAAACCGCTGGTCGGCTCGTCGAACAGCACGATATGCGGGTCCATCGCGAGGGCGCGCGCCAGCCCAACGCGCTTGCGCATGCCGCCCGACAGCTGCGACGGGTAGAGCTGCTCCGTGCCTTCCAAACCGACCCAGCTCAGCCGCTCGCGCACGATGTCTCGGATTTGCGCGCGGCTGAGCTGGCGATGGCGTTCCAGCCCGAACGCCACATTTTGCGCCACCGTCAGAAAGTCGAACAGCGCCGCGTATTGGAACACGATGCCCAATCGCAGTCGCATCGGCATCCGCTCGCGTTCGCTGAGGGGCGCGATGTTGACCCCCTCCACCCACACTTCGCCCGCCGTGGGCTTGAGCAGCCCGCACAGGCACTTGAGCAAGGTGGTCTTGCCGCTGCCCGACGCGCCCATAATGCCCACCACCTCGCCGTACTCCACCCGCAAATCGACGCCTTTGAGGATAATCGTGTTCTCAACGGCGTAGACCAGCTGGCGCGTCTCCAGCGCAGGTGTGGCGTTCATCGCTGGGCGAACAGCAGGTCGGCTAAGAAGTAGTTGGCGGCGAATATCAGCACCATCGACAGCACGACGGCGCGTGTGGTGGCGTGTCCGACGCCTGCCGCGCCTCCACGCGCGCCCAGCCCTTGCTGGCAACTCACCAGCGTCACAATTAGCGCGAACACGAGCGTCTTTATCAGCCCGCCGATGAGATCGAACGGCTTCGTGAGCAGGCGTATCGAGTCCAAAAAGCTGTTCAGCCCGATGCCGAAGGCGTTGGCGACGACCCATCCGCCGCCGACGCCCGCGAAGTTGGCGATAGCGCACAGCATCGGAAACATCGCCAGCGCCGCCAGCACGCGCGGAACCACCAGGTACTGCACGGGGCTGACCGCCAAAGCACGCAGGGCGTCGACCTGCTCGGTGATTTTCATCGTGCCGAGTTGTGCCGCGATTGCCGAGCCGCAGCGCGCCGTAACCATAATGCCCGTCAGGATGGGGGCGAGTTCGCGCGTCATAGCTAAGGCAATCGCGCCGCCAACGAACCCGCCGCCGCCCGCCTGCACCAGCAACGACGCCGAGTAGAGCGTGACCACCGCTCCTGTGAACGCGCTGGTGAGCGCGACAATCGGGGCGGACGCCGCGCCGATGAACGCCATCTGATGCACAGTCTCGCGCGCCTCGATGCGCCCCTGCAGCACAGCCCGCAGACTCGCTATGAGCAGCAGCCACAACGCGCCCACGAACTCCAGCGACGCCCGCCATACGCTCTGCCGACGCCCCAACTCGTCGTCCAGCCAGACTAACTCCTCGCGCACCAGCTATAGAGTACCTGAATGCACCCCTACGGCTTCACTGTCACTTTCTGTTCCACCTGCGCGCTCTTGCCCGCCGCGTTGAACGCCTTGATAATCAGCGTGTGCTCCCCAGCAGGCAGTTTCGGCGTGCGGATACGGAACCCCTCGAACGCCGAGTCGAACATCCCGTCGACAGGCTCCGCGCTGAGCCATTCGCCGTTGCCGATTTTATACTGGACGCCCGTGATCGACACGCTGTGCTGCACGGCGAGGCGCGACGCGGGCGGCGGCTCGTTCTCGTTCGTGCGAGACTTCGCTGCCGCGAGGGCTTGAAGCGCGAAGCCCGATAGCTCTACCACACCGTCCGAGACTTGGACACTGTGCTCGCTCGCTCGAAGCGTAGGCGGCGTGTTGCACACCACCACAGGCACAGCAGGCGAATAGACCGTCGCGTAGTCGGTCGGCGAGGCAGGCTGGTCGGTCGCCATCACGCGCACGAGATACACGCCGTCGGGCGTCTGTTTCGTGTGCCACACGAACTGGCTCCGCGCAGGGCGTTCCGAGTCGGGCGTCTCTTCAGCATCATCGGTGGAGAGGCGTTCTTGCAGATCCCGAGCAATCTGCTGGCGCAACGCCTCACGCACCGCCTCAGGAACCGCCTCGTCTATCTGGATATCGGTTATCTGGATATCCGTGATGGCGACATTCACTTCATTGGTGGGGGCGTTCATCGGGCGGCTTGCTGAGGCGTTGTTTCGTGAGAGGATGCCGTTTTTGAGCGGCTCCCAAGTGCGTCCGCCGTCGCGCGAAAGTTGCGGTTCAAACCGCAGTGCGTCGCCGTCGAGGTCGCGTCCGCGCCAGCGTATCGTGGTTGTGTCGCTGAGCGCGGCGTAGGGCTGTAGCCCCAGCAGCTGCACTTCGGGTGGACGATTCGCGGGCATGTAGTGGAGGCTGAACTGGTTGAGAACGGGCGACTTTTCGCCGGCGGCTTTCAGTTGCACGCGCACCTGCAGGTACTGCGCGGGCGGGCTGAGAACCGTGCTGCCGTCGGGGTTGAGGTAAGGCGCGCTCCACTGGCTCCATGAGGCGTCGGGTTCGCGCGTGTTGCCCGAACGGGTCTGGAGGACGACCTCCGCGCCGTCGGGCAGGGTCGCGCTCCAGCGGAGTGCGCCCCACTGGGCAGGCGCGTCGACCTCCAGCACAGGCGAGAGGTAGACGCCCGTGTCGCTCGGCGCGAGGACAATCACCCGTCCGTCCGCCGAGGCGAGCTGCAGCGTCTCGCCCGACACGCCGCCGCCCACCAACTGCAACCCCTGCTGACGGTACATCAGCACAGGCTGCGGACGCGCCTCTGTCAAGCTCAGTGCGTACACCTCACTGTCGGTTAGGGCGTAGAGGGTCTGCCCGTGACGAATGAGACTGCGCCAGTTGAGCCGTCCCTGCGGATGGAGCGGTTCAAGGCGTCCATCGGGCGTGCGGCGGTAGAGGTTGCCCGACGGCGCAGCGGCGATGTAGAGATTGCCAGAATCGTCCGTCGCCAGCGCCATGATGTTCGGTTCGGGCAGGTCGACCATCGGCGTCGCGCCGCCTGTGGGACTGATGCGATACACCACGCCGCGCTCCGATACGCCGACATAGAGCGCGCCGTCGCTATCCACTGCGAGCGTAGTGCAGTGGGTCTCTTCCAGCGTGAGTAGCGTCAGCAGGGTGTTGCCGTCCCACGCGAGCACGCGGGCAGGCGCGCCTGTGGCGATATATAGGACGCCCTCGCGCCACAGCAGCGCGTTGATGTAGCGTGCGCCTGTGCGCAGCACGCGCTCGTAGCCGCGCATGCCAACGCGATACACCTCGCCTTCAGGCGCGACGCCTGCGTATAACTCGCCGTTCTCGCTGCGGGCAAGCGCGGTGACGAACGCGCCGGGCAGCTCGGGATAGGGCGTTTCAGCGGAGTCCTGCCCCACTCGGAGGGTACGCCCCTTCACGCCGCCGCCGACAAGTAGCCCTGTGTCGTCGCCCAGCGCGCTCCAGATGTACTCCAACGGCGTAGTATGTGTGTGGCGGCGCGCCAGCGAGAGGCGCAGAGTGCCGTCCATCTGCAACGCGACGCCTTCAAAAGTACCGCGCCTGAGCTGGGCGAAGTCGTTGGGCTGCCAAGTGCGTGGGGCGCGACTGACAGGTCGCTCACGGCGCGTCGGGGGCGATGCGCTCGCCGACTCCGACGACTCCAACGCGCTTAGCTCAGGCAGCGGCGGGCTGCCTCCGAAACCTGGCGGCGTCTCCATCGGCGGGCGCAGCGGTTCCTCCGACGCCTCCTCTTCTGACTCCTCTTCCGCGTCTGTCATATCGTACGGCGCGCCTGCGCCGTACGGAAACCGCCCCGTCTCGCTCGGCAGCACGGTTATCGCCACGCTCTGGCTGCCCTGCAACACCGAGGGGGTGTCCAGCACCTGCTTGATACGGTCGGCGGTCGTGCGGACTTTGGCGACGCGCTGACCGATAAGCACGCTCCGCACGATGGGCGGGGGCTGCAACAGCGGCGCGCCGTTCACAGAGAGGGTCGGCATCGGCATATTCAGCGTGGCGACCAGCTGGAAGTTGCGCTCGCTTTGCAGAAACTCGCGTAGTCGGCTCTCAGTGTCTCCACTACCGACAAAGCCCTCCTCCGCGCCCAGCAGCAGCGCCAGCAGCCCTGCAGGTACGCTAATTCGCCCTGCGCTGCCGCCAGCGCCCACTTGCAACATATAGCGCGTGGGCAGCGCATCTTCAGGGATGCGAATCGTGAAGTTATACGGCTGCAAGACGCCGTTGGGCAGGCGCACCATCGCACGCGCCTCAATCGATTCGCCCGGACGGTAGGTGAACTTGTCTACCTGCAGGCTCTCGATGAGCGCGGCGCGCTCGCCAGGTTGAATTACCACCTCCATTTCCAGCGATTCGAGCGCGGCGTTCTGTTCGGGCGCGTTGCTGACAAGGTTCATCACATACATCAGGTCGCCCAACACGCCGCCGATGAGGGCATCGCGCGTCGCCACGCGATTCTCGAATCGGATTTCACCGTAGGGGCGCGTCTCCAGTCGCCAGCGCACGGTTGCCGTCGCGTCGCCGATACTGAAGTGAACTCTGTCGAGAAACTCCGACGCCGCCGAGGCGGCGATATCCGCGGTGAGCAGGCGGTGTCGGATAATCTCGCAGCGGAACTCGCGCTGCATGCCCGTTTCGAGGTTCGTGACGCGCATGCGCATGGGCATCATCCGCGCTTGCTGTCCGACGCGCCCAGCGATGGCGAACGCGCCGTCGTAATACACTGCGCCCAGCGTCTGCGCGCGGTTGCCCAGTTTGAACGACGCCGCGTAGGACGAGAACACATCCACAATCTCGGCGGCAGTCATCGGCGTCTCAAGCGCGCCCACGCCCAGAAACGGGTGTCCGAACGCCAGCACATAGTCGTCGTTGCGGTAGGTGAGCGTGCCGATAGCGGTGAGGTCGAGGTCGCCTGTGGCTAACGGTGCGCCGACGGCAGCTCCCGGCTGAAACTGCACAGGTAGACGCTTCTCAGTTGCGGCGCCGCCCCCCATCACAGGCATTATGCCGTAGGGTTGCAGCAACGCTTCCAAGCGTTTCAAGGTGCGTGGGGAGGCGCCGCTGACCATCAGCGGGGTCATCAGCGGACGCGCCCATGCGACATTCGGCGCGCGGGGCGGCTCATGCCCGATATAGACGCCCGCATAGCGCACGCCGCCCACTCGTATCGGCTTTGATAGCAGGCGCGGCTGACCCCACTGGGCTAACTGCTGCTCCGCGCGAGGGTGCAGGTTCGTCAGCATCGCCTCCAACGGCGTCACCAGCGCAACCGGCTCTTTGGGGAAAGCGAACCCATACGCCAGCGCGCCCAGAATCTTGCCCTCGATGAAAATCGGGCTGCCGCTCATCCCTGCAATCACCATCGCGCCGCGCTCCGTGATGGGACCGCCGCGCATCATAATCATCACCAGCGGGCGACCGAAGTTCGCCTGCTCCAACACGCCGATAACTTCTACCTCAAACCGTTCAATCTTCGTACCTTTGAACACCGAAAGCCCATAGCCCTTCATGCCGGGCTTCACACGCGCCACAGGGAACACATCGCGCATCATCGCACGCACATCGGGGTTCTCTTGTGCAAACGCAGACACGAGTAGTCCCATCCAGCAGATGTGCCAAAACCAACGCATGGTTGCCTCCTGAAGCGGCTATCTTCGGGGGCTGCGCTCCGACTCCTGCTGATAGCGCTGCTGTCGGCTCTTAGATTGTCAAGTGCCTCAAACAATAAAAACTCCTTTTGAGATTCCTCGCCTTCGGCTCGGAATGACAAAGGGGTGTCTCGGAAGGACAGGGAGTTGGCTCGGAAGGACAGTGCTTGCTTGTCATGCCGACGCTCTCCTCTGTTAGGTCGCCCCTTGCTGTCATGCCGACGCTCCCCTCTGTCATGCCGAGCGCAGC
>JBKBKS010000027.1:0-22348 GCA_046294565.1 Fimbriimonadales bacterium | reverse complement strand
GCACGCCGGGCAGCGCACGCAGAAACTCGCCTGCGCTCTCCATCGAGACGCCATCAGCGAGGCACACAACATACGCATGAATAGGCGGGTTCTGCGACACAATCGCGCCCACCATCTGCATCGCCGCCAAAGGGAGGGCAAGGTCGCCATGTTCTAACCCCACCACCAACTCGCCAGGCACAAACGGCGACTCGATGAGCGACGGGTTCAGAGTGGGTTGCTGCGCGGAATCGACATCCACTTGCGAAATACATAACTGCAAGGTGAGAAACACCGCCAAAAACGCCCAAAGACCTCGTCCTGTATACATACATTCGTCTCCACACCCTAATGTACCCCAATTCCTGTCGAGCGCCTGCTTGTGTATGCTAAGAGGAGGTATACTTCCGATTGTGGGGACGCTGGAATCGCTGTTGGTGGCTCTGGACACGCTGCGCACGCACAAGATGCGCTCGTTCCTAACGATGTTGGGCGTCATTATCGGCGTGATGGCGGTGGTGGTGATGGTCGCGCTGATTGAGGGCGCGCGCACGAGTGTCGTCGCCGAGTTCGAGAAGCTCGGCTCGGATGTCATCCTTGTGACTTTTGACCCGTCCGACCGCCTGCGTCGTGAGGAGCGCGGCGGCACGGTGGAGGGGCTGAAACTGATGGATTGGGCGGCGATTCGCCGCTTGCCCGAGCTGCGCGCCGTCGCCGCCGAGCGCCAACTCGGCGAGAAGGAGTTCATCTATCAGGGCGAGAAGGTGCGTGCCAACCTCATCGGGGTGAACGAGGACTACCTTTTAGCGCGGTCGTTGGAAATCGAGTATGGGCGTTTCTTCGAGGCGTCCGAGCTGGAGCAGGGCGCGAAGCTGCTGGTGCTGGGGCACGACACCGCGCGTAAACTGTTCGGCAAGCGCGACGCAGTGGGTCAGTCGGTGCTGGTGGATGGCACGCAGGCGCAGGTGATAGGCGTGCTCAAGAAGCGCGGGCGCGGCTTCGGCGAGAACTTAGACGAAGGGGCGTACATCCCGCTCAACGCCGCGTTGCGCCGCTGGGCAGGCGACGAGAGCCTCACGATAATTATGGCAGTGCCCCACACACGGGAGCAGACCCCCGCCGCGATGGACGCCATCTGGGAGACCCTGATGCGCCTGCACGACAACCAGCCCGTGTTCCGCGTGGACACCTTAGAGAGCATCCTCTCGGCGATTACGCGCGTGATTTCGCTGTTTGGAATCCTGCTGGGCGGTATCGCCGGGCTGGCGCTGCTGGTGGGCGGTATCGGCATTATGAACATCATGCTGGTCTCCGTGACCGAGCGCACGCGCGAGATTGGCTTGCGCAAAGCGGTCGGGGCGCAGCGATGGCACATCCTGACGCAGTTCCTGATTGAGTCGGCGACTCTGGCGACGATAGGCGGCTTGATTGGCATGGCGGTAGGCTGGGGCGTGGGCGAAGCCATCGAGTTCGCCACCAAACACTCCAGCGCGTTCGGCGATAACGGGTTGAGCTTCTACTTCCCGCTGTGGGCAGGCATAGGCGCGTTCCTGTTCTCAGCGTCGGTAGGCGTCGTGTTCGGATTGTATCCCGCATGGCGCGCCGCGAACTTAGACCCCATCGTGGCGCTCCGCTACGAGTAGCGCCAGCATACAGTCGCACCATGTCTACTTTCGAGCGCGAGCTGAGCCTGCTGTTGAAAGCGCGATATCCGATGCTGTATATTCAAACGGCCGAGGAGACGCGCGCGGAAGAGATGCTGCGCCGAATTGCACAGGAGCGCGGCAGGCGACTGCATGTGTGGACGCTGACGCGCGGCTACGAACCGCCGATTGCCGCGCCTGCCGAGACGACGCCCCCACGCCCCCTCGCGCCCGAACTGGAAGCGATTACGCAACTGCTGCGCCTACAAACCGACGCGCTGATTGTGCTGAAAGACTTCCACCCGTACTTGGGCGACCCGCGCGTGATACGCCTGCTACGCGATTTGTACCCGCGCCTGCACCAAACGCGCCGCACAGTGGTCTTCATTAGCCCCCTCCTGAAACTGCCCCCCGAACTGGAGAAGCACATCACTGTGCTGGAGATGCCGCTGCCCACCCGTGAGGAGATTCAGCAAAAGATTGAGGAGATCCTGCTCGTGTTGCGCGCGAGCCAGCCGGAGGTGCGCGCCGAACTCAGCCCCCAAGAACTGGATGAGTTGGTCAGCGCGGCGCAGGGACTCACGCTGGACGAGGTAGAGAATGTGTGTGCGCGCTCGGCGGTGGAGCATAAAGCGCTGACCGTGGCGGCGATACTGAGCGAGAAACAGCAGATTGTGCGCAAGTCGGGTGTGCTGGAGTATTATGACGCGCGTGAGACGATGCGCGATGTGGGCGGGCTGGATCTGCTGAAGGAGTGGCTGCGCAAGCGTCGGGCGTCGCTAAGTCAGGAGGCGCGCGCGTTCGGGCTGCCCGCGCCGAAGGGGGTGCTGCTGCTGGGCGTGCAGGGCACGGGCAAGAGCCTCAGCGCGAAAGCCATCGCCAGCCTGTGGGGATTGCCCATGCTCCGCCTCGATGTCGGGCGCGTGTTCGGCAGTCTGGTCGGCGCGTCGGAAGCCAACATGCGCGCGGCGATTCGCACCGCCGAAGCCGTCGCCCCATGCATCCTCTGGATCGACGAGCTGGAGAAGGGATTCGCAGGCGTCCAAGGCTCAGGCGTCTCCGATTCGGGCACTACCGCGCGCGTCTTTGCCACCTTTCTGACTTGGATGCAAGACAAGCGTGCGCCCGTGTTCGTGGTCGCCACCGCCAACGATGTCTCGCAACTGCCCCCTGAACTGCTGCGCAAGGGGCGATTCGACGAAATCTTCTTCATCGACCTGCCCACACTGCCCGAACGCGAGCAGATTTTCGCGATACATCTGAGCAAGCGCAAGCGCGACCCTGCGCACTACAATCTCAAACGGTTGGCGCAGGCGACCGAGGGCTTCTCAGGCGCGGAGATTGAGCAAGTGGTGGTCGCTGGGCTGTTTACCGCCTTCGACGCAGGGCGCGAGCTAACCACCGACGATATGCTGGACGAGATACGCCACACTGTGCCGCTGTCGGTGATGATGCGCGAGGAGATTGAAGAGTTGCGCACTTGGGCGCAGTTGCGCACGCGCCCCGCCAGCAGCCCGCCCTCTAAAGGCAACCGCCGCAAGCGCGCCTCCGTCTGAGCACAAGGTAGAATTCGTGTATGGCGTGGAACGGCGTCGGGCTGGAGGTGCTGGCGCAGCTGGAGCGGTATCGGCTTGAGCCGCGTAAGACGCACGCGGCGTCGATTCGGGGGGAACGGCTCTCGCCGCGCAAAGGCGTCTCGATAGAGTTTGCCGACTACCGCCACTATACGCCTGGCGACGATTTGCGCCATCTGGACTGGAACATCCTCGCCCGCTTAGACCGCGCCTACCTCCGCACCTACCAAGACGAGCAGGAGTTGCCTGTGCATCTGCTGCTGGACTGCTCGGCGTCGATGGCGTTTGGCGCGCCGACAAAGTTCGACGCGGCGCGTGCGCTGGCGGCGTGCTTGGGATATATCGGCTTGGTGGGCGGCGACGCGGTGTACCCGACGGCGTTGCACCCGCACCCTGCGCCGACGCGCCCGCTGCGCGGGCGAATCGCCTTCGCACGCTTGATGGAATGGCTGCGCACGCGCCAACCCGACGGGGACAACCTCACGGCAAGCCTCCATCGGTTCACGCACGCCAACCTGCCTGGTGGATTCGTTATCCTGCTCACGGACGGCTTGGATGAGCGTTTGCCCGACGCGCTGCGCACGCTCGGCAGCCGACGCCACGAGGTAGTGTTCCTGCATATCCTCTCAGAAGTGGAGCTTAGCCCCGACTTGGAGGGCGACTTGAAGCTCATCGACGCCGAGACGGGCGAAGCGTTAGACATCACGGCGACAGGAAGCGTGCTGCAGGAGTACCAGCGCAGGCTTCAGGCGCACATCGACGCGCTGCAAAACGCTTGCCGCCGTATCGGCGCGACCTATGTACGCGTGTTGAACACCCAGCCGCCGCAAGAGGTCATCCTGCGCCAGCTGTATCCAAGCGGGGTCGTGAGCGGTTAGCCCATCAGCGGCACAGCAGCCGCCAGAACAGATAGCTTGCCAGCAGTCCACCGAGCGCGCCGCCTAAGGTGGACGCCAGCAGCGGTGGGAGCGACAGCCGCTGGAACAGCCACGCCAGTGGGAGCGCGAGCAGCACAATCAAGCCGAGCGTGTTGCGCATCGCGGCGCGTGCGCGGCGCGTCGCCGCACGCTCCAAACGCAACATCCCCTCGAAATCCGCGGTACCGTGCTGCAGGTATTCGTTGAGTCCGCGCAGCTCCGCCACAATCAGGTCGGCGTCCTGCTCGCTAAGGGCGCGCGCCAACCGTTTGAACTCGTAGGTGACATCCACTAGGGTCTGGACGCCCCACGGTTGCAGTTTCGCCTCGATGGTGATGGGCAACGCGCGTGGCGAGAGGGTCGTGATGGCTCGCCAGCGGTTGCCCCGCTCCCAGCGCAGCGCGCCTTGCGAACGGTAGCCTATCGCCTCCAGATACGCGCTCAGGCGTTCAGCGGCGGCTTCCACATCCTCCGTGATAGCGCCCGACCAACGGAACCTCATGGCGTCTCCCGCGTGCGGCGCACCGCCCGCGCAACTCCTTTTCGCCAAGAAGCGTCTGAATCCTGCCGAACAGAGCGTGGCTTGGACGAGCCTGTCCAAGCGTGTAGCACAGACATTCATGTCCGTGCTACAGGAAGGTACAATACTGGCGGGAGGTATACGATGCGATTACCGTTCAAGAAAATCTTAGCGCCGACAGACTTCAGCGAGCCGTCCTACTGTGCGCTCGATATGGCGATTGAGTTGGCAGAGCATTTCAACGCGGAGTTGCACCTGTTGCATATTGTGCCGCCGTTGCATGTCGTACCCGTGCCCGTGAATGTGGAAGTGCCGTTGTATGAGAGTGAGATGCGCGAGGCTGCGGAACGCTCGATGCAGGAGCTTATCGAGCAACGCGTGCCCAAGAATCTGACCGTGTTCGCCAGCGTGGTGTGGGGCGAGCCTGCCGACGAGATTATCGCCTACCAGCGCGAGAAGGGCGTGGATTTGATTGTGATTGCCACGCACGGGCGCAGTGGCTGGAAGCGGTTCGTGTTCGGCTCCGTGACCGAGAAAGTCGTGCGCATCCCCACCTGCCCCGTATTGACCATCAACGCGCCGCAGGAGGAGTAGCGATGCGCTTTTGGGGTTCCACGCGCCCGCTGATTTTCGCGCATCGCGGCGCGAGCATGCACGCGCCCGAAAACACGCTGGAGGCGTTCCGACTGGCGCTGGAGATGGGCGCGGACGGCATCGAGCTCGATATCACGC
This sequence comes from Fimbriimonadales bacterium, assembly GCA_046294565.1. GTDB lineage: Bacteria > Armatimonadota > Fimbriimonadia > Fimbriimonadales > GBS-DC > GBS-DC. The sequence goes on along the minus strand of JBKBKS010000027.1, from coordinate 16,983 downwards.
CCAGCGCGGACGGCGTGCCGATGGTCATTCACGACCCGAACTTGGAGCGCACCACCAACGGCAGCGGCGATGTGCGCCAGCTCAGCGCGGCGGAAATCCAACGCTACGACGCAGGCGTCAAGTTCGGCGGGAAGTATTCAGGCGTGCGCGTGCCCACCCTGCGCGAGGTGTTCGAAGCGTTCGGCGATCGCACACGCTACAACCTCGATATGAAGACTTTCTACGACGCCGACCGCCCCCTCGTGCGCACGGTGCTGGCGCTAATTGAGGAGTATAAACTCGCGTCGCATGTGCTAATCTCCTCTTTTAGCCTGGATACCTTGCGCTGGTTCACGGAGGAGACGCGCGCCGTGCAGCTGGGAGTACTCATCAGTCAGCATACGCCCCATATGTTGCGCGAGGACGGACGCCGCTGGCGCATCCGCTATGAGGCAATCCACCCGAACCACACGCTGGTAGATGAGACACTGATGCGCCGAGCGCGTCGGAAGCGCAAAAAGGTGGCCGTGTGGACAGTGAACGACGCCGCACTTAGGCGCGAGTTGGCGAAACTTGGCGTCGATGTGATAATCACGGACGACCCTGTGCGATGAGGCTCGCTGGACTGTATGTGATTACCGATTCACAGCGGCGCGACCCGTTGGAGACCGCGCGGCAGGTGCTGGCGGGCGGTGGGCGTATCCTCCAGCTCCGCGAGAAATGCATGACGACGCGCCAACTGGTGCAGTTAGGGCAAGCCATGCGCGCCCTCACGCGCGAGTACGGCGCGCTGCTGATCGTGAACGACCGCCTCGATGTGGCGCTGGCGGTGGAAGCTGACGGCGTGCACCTGGGGCAAGACGACCTCCCCACCGCGCTCGCACGGAAAATCGCAGGCGACCGCTTCATTATCGGCGTCTCGGCGGAAACGGTGGACGAGGCGCGCCGCGCGGAAGCCGACGGAGCAACCTATCTGGGCGTGGGACCGATGTTCGCCACGACTACGAAACCCGACGCTGGCGCGCCTGTCGGACCCGAACGGCTGCGACTCATCAAGCATGCCGTCGCTATTCCTGTGTTTGGCATTGGGGGCGTCGCGCCGACCAACGCGCGCGCGGTTCTGGAAGCCGGCGCGGACGGCGTGTGCGTCATCTCGGCAATTGTGGACGCCCCCGACCCCCGCGCGGCGACCCAAGAGTTCATTCACCTGCTCGCCCAAACGCCTCATGACACCACGCCCTAACACACCCCGCACACACAGCAACCGCCGACTCAAAGGTTTACAAATTTGACGGTGTGGCTGCGATTGCCTACGACGAAACAAATACGGCTGCTGGCGCGGCAATCGCTGTGCGCGCTGGTACTTCGGGCGAGCGACAACGGCTCAGTGTGGCGCACGAACTTGGACATCTGACGCTAAAGCTTGAGGACGAGGCGGACGCTGAGAAGCTTGCCTTCCGATTCGCGATTGCCTTCCTGTTCCCCAAGCCCACCCTACTCCAGGAGATTGGACGGCGGCGGGTGCGCATCTCGCTGGACGAACTGCTCCTACTCAAGCAGCGCTACGGGGTCAGCCTACAAGCGATTCTGTATGCATTGAAAGACTGGGAAGTGATTACCCCCGCGTGCTATACCTTCTGGATGCGTCAGATTGGTCGCAACGGCTGGCGCACTGCGGAGCCTGAGGCGCTACCTGAGGAGACCTCAGGGCGCTCCACCAGCTGTTGCTGCGCGCAGTGGCAGAGCGTGTGGTGCGCGTTGAGGATGCGGAAAAACTTTTAGGCGCGCCTGTGAACGCTTTGCCCGCGCGGCTGCCCTCGCCGCGTCGCGCTTTGCTTCAACTGCCTCGCGAGCAACGCGCCCAAGTGTTAGCAGCACAAGCAGCACGACATGCGCACGAATACGCAAGCCACACGGAAGAGCGTCTGGAATGGCAAGGAGGCGACTTCGTGGATGAGACTGCTAGCTCCATCCCCGACGAACGGTCTGACCAAGTCGTCGGCGGTGGATACAATCCATCTGCGGGGCGTCGATATCCAACGGTTTGAGCAGAGGTTGGGTGCTGTAGATGCAAACCTCATGTCGGAGGTTGCGGCGGCGATTGCGCTTGTCGTGGAGTACGACTAATCAACTCTGCACTCTTGAGGGTAAACGCGCCTTAAGGTATAATCTCTATGGGCGAGCGGTTCCATTCGTCGGCGGGCGCGCCGACGCCCCTGCCGCGAAACGCCCCTAAGTATGGGAGGCTAAGCAACGATGCGAATGATGGTCAACTGGAACGGTCGTATCACCCCGTTAGAGGAAGCGTGCTTACCTGTCCTCGACCACGGCTACTTGTATGGCGACGGCTTGTTTGAAGGCATCCGTATCTATAACCGCAATATCTTCAAGTTAGACCCCCATCTCCAGCGTCTATACGATGGCGTCCGCCATTTGGATATTCGGGGCATGATTGAGTACGACGAGTTGAAACAGCGTGTGTTGGAGACCGCCGAGGCGTCAGGGGCGCAGAACGCCTATATCCGACTGTCGGTGTCGCGCGGTACAGGCATCGGGCTGAACCCCGAAAATATCGACCAGACGCCGAATGTGATGATTGCGATTACGCGCCTTGCACTCTACCCGCCCGAAATGTACGAGACGGGGCTACGCGTGGTTACGGTCTCCACCCGCGTGATGACGCCCGACTCGCTTGACCCTCGGATTAAGTCTATCGGTCGGTATGTATCGAACATTCAGGCAAAGATAGAGGCGAATCGTCGCGGGGCGGGCGAGGGGCTGATGCTCAATGCGCAAGGCTATGTCGCTGAGGCGACAGGCGACAACTTATTTATCGTGAAAGATGGCGTGTTGCGCACGCCGCACCCCTCGTGCGGCATTCTGAAAGGCATCACTCGCGCGACAGCCATCGAGATTGCACGCGATCGGGGCATCCCCGTCGTGGAAGATTGGCTCACCTTGCACGATGTTTACAGCGCGGACGAGGCGTTCCTCACGGGCACCGCGGCGGAGATTATCCCGATGGTCGAGTTAGACCACCGCCCGATTGGCGCGGGCAAGCCGGGCGAGATTACCGAGCAGATTATCGCGGAGTTTCGCCAGCGTGTGCGCGAGGTGGGCGTGCGTATTGGGGCAGGCGTGTGATGAGTTGCGTCTACTGCGAGCGTCCCGCGCGCTATCAGGCGCAGGCAGGCTTGCAACGCCTGCGCCTATGCGACGCTTGCGCCCAAGCGTGGGCAAAACGCACGCTCGGCGCGCCGACACTGCGCTGGCTGCAGCAACTGAAACCGTCCCCACGCCCCCACACCGAGTGCCCCTTCTGCGGATGCACCCCCGCCGAAATCCAACAGTCGGGGCTGTATGGCTGCGCCTACTGCTATCTGTTTTTACAAGTCGACTGATTCATACGAACCGTTCAGGTACACTCTTTCGGGATGCGCACGGAACGGTTGGAGCCTGTGTTTGAGCAGTTGCGCGCGCGCGGCGAGATTGCGCTGATTGCCTACATCACGGCGGGCGACCCCTCGCTCGCGCGATTGCCCGACATCCTGCGCCTGCTGCACGAATCGGGCGTGGACATGGTGGAGGTGGGCTTCCCCTTCAGCGACCCCTTGGCAGACGGCGCTGTGATTCAAGCGGCGATGCACCGTGCGCTTCAGGGCGGCGCGACGCTGCCGCGCGTGCTGGAGATGGTCGCCAGCGTTCGCGCGAGCCTCCCGACGCCCCTGATTGCCTTCACCTACTACAACCCTGTGCAGCGGTATGGCTTGGAACGCTTCGCCCGCGACGCGGCGCAAGCAGGTTTCACCGCGTGCCTGATGACCGACCTGCCGCCCGATGAGGCGGACGAGTGGCTCCACTACGCACGGCAATCCGCGCTGCAGCCCATCTTCCTGCTGACGCCGACCAGCACGGTCGCACGGATACGCCTCGCCGCCGAACGCGGGCAGGGGTTCCTCTACTGCGTCTCGCGCACGGGCGTCACGGGCGCACGCGACCAGCTCCCCGACGACCTGCCCGACCTCGTGGCGCGTATCCGTCAACACTCAACGCTGCCGATTGCCGTCGGGTTTGGCGTCTCCAAGCCCGACCATGTGCGACAGATTGCTCAAATCGCCGACGGCGCGGTGGTCGGTAGCCAACTGGTGCGCTACCTGCACGAGTTCGCCGACTCGCCCCACTGGCAGACCGCCCTCGGCGAGTACCTGCGCGGGCTTAAAGCCGCCGCCAAACGCTGACTACGAACTCGCGCTGGTATAACTCCTCAGCGCGAACTTCCAAAACAGCCGACCCGCCACGAAAAAGACCACGCCCCACGCCAGCGCGAACAGCAAGAACCCCGCCGAGACCTTGCCCAGCAGCGCCTTCGTGGGTATCGTCGCCAGAAACGCTATCGGCAGGATGTAGGTGAACACGCGACGCAACGCCCGTTCAAACACATCCGTCGGAAAACGACCAATCTGCGCGAACACATCCGACAGCACCCACAGGTTCTCCACACGTACCAGCCAGATGCTAAGCGTCATCATCATAAAATGAAATGAATAAAATATCAACACGCCTGTCAGCACCATGCCCCCATAGAGCGCGAGGTTGATGGGCGCAGGCGTATACTCCAATCGGGTGAGCGCGTAGACGCCCAGCAACACCGCCACTGCCAGCGAGCCGAGCTGATCCAAGTTGATGCGTCGCAACGAGAGCCAAAACTGCGAGTCGACTGGCTTGAACAGCACGAAATCGAGCGTGCCCTGCCGCACCAGCGTCGGCAGCTCTGACAAGCCGAAGTAGAACAGCGTGCTAATCAGCGCATCGATGAAATAGAGCGTCGCCGCCAGAACCAACGCCTCCGACTCGCTCCAGCCTGCGATGGAATCGGTGTGGCGGTAGATAATCTTCAGCGTTGCGAGGAAGAAGCCGAGCCAGAGCGCGTTGTAGAGCATCTTCGCCCAGAAGTTGGCGCGGAACTCCATCTCGCGCACCACGCTTGTGCGTAGGAAGGCTTTGTAAAGGTTCCAGTAGAAGCGCAGGCGTCTCACATCCCCACCCCTGTGTATTGCCTTAGCCCCTTGCGCCAGAGTACCTGCGCGGCGGCAAGTCCGGCGAGTACCCATAACAGTTGTAGCCCAATCGCCTCCCACATCGCTTCGCCTTGCAACTTGCCAATCGCAATCTCCACGGGCACTGCCGTTGTGTAGCGGAACGGCAGCACGAGCGCGGCTCCCTGCAGCCCGCTGGGCATCAGCGCGAGCGGCGCGACCCAACCGCTCAGCAGCAACATCGGCGCATAGTAGAGCGAGAACACGCTCTGCGTCTCCTGCAGCCAGAACGCCAACGCCGCCAGCGCATACGCAGTGAAGAACGACACCAAATGCCCCAACAGCACGCTCAGCCAGAACGCCCACCCCAACGAAAGCGGACTGAGCGTTGTGAACCGACTGTAGTACCACAGCGCCAGCCCCGCCACAGGCACAAACAGCGCCATCCGCATCGCCCGCCACGACAGGTTCTGCGCTATCAGACGCCATAGCATCGGCACAGGACGCAACAGCCACTGCGACAACACCCCCTCCTTAATCTCCATCGAGAGTTCCCACATGATATGGCTGACGATGAAGCTCGTGGTGAAGGCAATCATCACATAGTAGGTCACCATCTCACCGGGGGGGTAGCCAGCAATCGCTTCGCGTCCGTTGTAGGCGGAGAGCCACACCAGCGGCATCACCAAGCAGTGGACGACATCCGTGAGCATCCAGATGACCGCGCTGGCGCGATAGGCAAGGCTGTCCGCAATATAGATTTTCAGCAGCGCGAAGGCTTTCGTCAGCGAGGAACGCATCAACTCAATTCTACCCTGCACAACGCAGAGTGCGGTTGCACAGGCTGGGTATACTCTCCCTGATTGGAGGAGAGAGACGATGGCGTATATCACCGAATCGGGCAAGAAACTCATCACGGTCATCCCTGGCGACGGGATTGGCTCCGAATGCATCGACTCCGCTTTGAAGATTTTGCAAGCCGTGAACGCCCCCATCGAGTACGAAGTGCGCGAGGCGGGCGCGAGCGTCTTCAAAAAAGGCATCGAGTCGGGCGTGCCGCAAGAGACCATCGAATCGATACGCAAGACGCGCGTGGTACTCAAAGGTCCGCTGGAGACGCCCGTCGGCTACGGCGAGAAGAGCGCGAATGTCACCCTGCGCAAGCTGTTTGAGACCTACGCGAATGTGCGCCCCGTGCGCGAGTTCCCGAATGTGCCCACCCCCTACAGCGGGCGCGGCATCGACTTGGTGGTCGTGCGCGAGAATGTGGAGGACTTATACGCGGGCATCGAGTATATGCAGACGCCTGGCGTGGCGCAGACGCTCAAGCTCATCTCGCGCAAAGGCTGTGAGAAGATTGTGCGCTTCGCGTTTGAGCTCGCTCGCGCGGAAGGACGCAAGAAGGTCCACTGCGCCACCAAAGCGAACATTATGAAGTTCGCTGAGGGCACGCTCAAGCGCACTTTCGAGGCAATCGCCCCCGAATACCCCGACATCGAGGCGAACCACATCATCATCGACAACTGCGCCCACCAGTTGGTGAAGCGTCCCGAGCAGTTCGAGGTGATTGTGACCACCAACATGAACGGCGACATCATCAGCGACCTGACCTCTGCGCTGGTGGGCGGGCTGGGTTTCGCGCCCTCGGCGAACATCGGCAACGAGGTCGCCATCTTCGAAGCCGTGCACGGCTCCGCCCCCAAGTACGCAGGCAAGAATGTCATCAACCCGACCGCTGTCATCCTGTCGATGGTGATGATGCTGCGCTATCTGGACGAGTTTGAGGCGGCGGCGACCATCGAGAACGCCCTACTCTACACACTGGAAGAGGGCAAGGTGCGCACGGGCGATGTGGTCGGCTACGACAAAGGCGCAAAAACCACCGAGTACACCGACGCGATTATCGCCAATCTCGGCAAGAAGCCCAGCACAACGCATGTGCGCGAGTATCGACCGATTCAGCTGCCTCAAGTGCCGCCCGGCCCTGTGTTCGTGAAGGTGAACCAGCGGCGCGTGGTGGGCGTGGATATCTTCGTGGAGACCGACCTGTACCCCGAACCACTGGGGCAGGCGTTGGAGCAGCTCGTCGCCGAATCGCCGTTCCAGCTGAAGATGATTTCCAGCCGCGGCACGAAGGTCTATCCACCCACAGGCGCGATTACCGATGTGGTGGACCAGTACCGCTGCCGATTTGTGTTGCGCGACGCAGCAGGCGACGCGACCGACGCCCAGATACTGGAGCTTATCGGGCGCGTGGGCAGCCGATTCCGCTGGGCGCACATCGAGAAGCTGCAGGAGTTCGACGGCGCGATGGGCTACACCAAAGCGCAGGGCGAGGATTAGCTGCCCATCCCACTCGGCTCTTCTTGAGTTAACGCCCTGCGCAAGCGCATCATGGGGCGACGCCATTCCTGTTGCGCACCCAGTATCGGGCACAGTGGGCAGCCCTACGAGCTGCCTTGCGGGCGTCGCAAAAGCAGAGCATAGGGTCTAACCACCCTCCAATCAAGCGCGTAGGTGAAGGTATAATCCACCTGAGCGCGGTTAGAGAGACTGCAACATATAGGAGGGAAGCTGTTATGCGAACACGGCGTTGGATGGCTGGGTTATGGTGGGCGGCGATGGGGCTGCTGTGCGGTTTCGCGCAATCGCCTATCGACAAGCCGCAGTTGGTTAGCACGGATTGGCTGGCGCAACGATTGAATGACCCCAATCTTCGCATCCTCGACGCGCGCGGCGCGCTGCCTGCGTACTTGCAAGAGCATCTCCCGAACGCCATCTTCTTGAACACCGAGACCTTGCGCGTCAGTCGCGGAGGCATTCCGGGGCAGATGTTGCCGCCTGAGCGATTGGCGGAGATATTCGGCGCAATCGGCGTCGGCGCCGCCCACGAGGTAGTGGTCTACTCCAGCAACGAGGACGCCTTCTCCGCCGCGACCTACACCGCACTGGCGCTGATTGCCGTTGGGCATACGCGCGTGGCGGTGCTGGACGGCGGCTTCGAGAAGTGGAAAGCCGAGAACCGTCCCCTCACCAATAAAATCCCCACCTTCGAGGTGCAAACCCTGCCAGCGCGACCCGACCCGCAGATGTTTCGCACGCTGGAGTGGCTGCAGCGACATCTGGAGTCGCCCGAACCCATCCAGCTGCTGGACGCCCGCGCGCCCCAGCAATATCAGGCAGGGCATATCCCGACCGCGCAGAACCTGTTTTTGCGTGAGCTGCTGCGCACGGAGGGCAATCTCAGCGTGTGGCGTAGCCCCGACGAAATTCGCGCCCTGCTGCAAGCGCGCGGCGTGGACCCCCAACGCCCCATCGTGACCTATTGCAACTCAGGACGCGAGGCGAGCCAACTCTGGTTCACACTGCGCTATGTGCTGGGGATACCCGTGCAGACCTACGACGGCTCATGGGTGGAATGGCGCGCGAAAGACATGCCAATAGAGCAGTGAGCAAGAAACTCTACCTCTACACAGACGGCTCGTCGATAGGCAATCCGGGCGCGGCAGGGATTGCTTATCTGCTGAGCGACGAGCAGGGTCAGGTGGTCGAACAGGGCGCAGAAGCTATCGGATACGCTACCAACAACCAAGCCGAGTATCTCGCGCTGCTCAAAGGGCTGGAGGCGGCGCGCTCGCTGGGCGCCCAAGAGATTGAATGGTACTCCGACAGCGAGCTGCTGGTCAAGCAGTGGACAAGCGCATATAGCATCAAAGACGCGCGCCTGCGCCAGCTAATGCAAGACGCGCGTGCACTGGCGCACGGGATGGTCATCATACCGCACGCCGTGCCGCGCAACAGCTTGCCCCAGATGACTGCTGTTGATGCGTGGGCGCGCCAGTGCGCAACGGCGGACACTGTCAGTCGCGCAACAACTCGCGGTACAGGTTCTGCTGCTCGCGCAGGGCGGCGCGGTGCGGGTCGTAAGGGTCGACATGGATGGTGACCTCGGCAGGCGCGAGTTCGCGTTCAATCTGCTGCTCTAAGGCGTCGGCGACGGCGTGCGCCTGCTGCAAACTCCAATCGTTGGGGAGCACGATATGCACATCCACATAACGCATTGAGCCTGAACGGCGCGTGCGCAGGTTGTGATAGTTCAGTAGGTTCGGCTCCGAGCGCAGAATCTGATGGATACGCGCAAGTTCCTCTTGGGGTAGGCAGTGGTCGATGAGTTCGTGGAACGCGTGATGCGCCAACTGCCACGCGCCCCGAAAAAGCCACAGTGCAATCGCTATCGCCAGCAGCGCATCGATAAAGTTCCAGCCTGTGAAATAGATAACGCCAAACGCAATTAGTAGCCCCAAACTCGTCCAGAAATCGATCATCAGGTGCTGCCCGTTGGACATCAGCGCGAGCGAGCGCGTGCGCTTGCCTACACGCCACACATACTGTCCTACCGCGAGGCTGGTGAGCGTGGAGAGCGCCATCACACCCACGCCCCACTCCAGATGGTCCAGCCCACTCCCCACAATTAGACGGCGCGCGCCCTCAAACAGCAGATAGCCGACGATGAGCATCAGCAGAATCGACTCGCCAAAGCCTGCGAGCGTCTCCACTTTGCCGTGTCCGTAGGGGTGTTGCTTATCAGGCGGCGTCGAGCCGACGCGCACGCTGAGGTAGGCAAACACGGAAGCGACCACATCGACGGCGGAGTGCAACGCTTCCGAGAGCAGGCTGACAGAACCTGTCATCGCTGCTGCGACGAGTTTCACCCCCGTAGCTGCGAGGTTGTAGCCCACCGATAGCGCCGCTGCGCGACGCTTCGTGCGAACTGCTGCCGACCCAGACGCCTGCATCATCGCCCTGAATATACCTCACGGGGAAGCCGTTTATCCTCTCGCGTGCAAGGGGGGGGGGGACGAGAGGCGGGCTAAAACACGCATGTGTTTCCCCAAAGTAATAGGGGAATCTGCCGAGTCGATTGGCACAGAAGTTGCTGTAGTGTTCCGTTGTTGCAAAGAGCCGCGCTCTCGCGCACAAGATCGCGTAGCACTGATTGCTGGAGCGTTATCGCTGCCGCACGGTTCGAGGAGTCATAACCTCGCACGATATATATGGAGAGACACACGATGCGATATACAACGAAGCAATGGACAGTCCGCACAGCAACCGTGCTAGGCGTAGTGCTTGGCGCGTGGACAATCGGAACAGCGCAGAACTTGAGATGGCTGGGCACGCTCGGCGGCAGCTACAGCACCGCCTACAGCGTCTCGGACAACGGGATTGTGGTCGGTCAAGCATCTGACAACCTCGGTGGGCTGCGCGCCTTTCGCTGGACCTACACCGCAGGGATGGAGAGCTTGGGCACGCTCGGCGGCAGTCGGAGCTCTGCGATTGGCGTCTCTCACGACGGTTCAGTCGTGGTTGGCTCGGCAGAAAACGCCAGCGGTCAGCCTCGCCCCTTTCGCTGGACAGCATCTCAAGGGATGCAAGACCTTGGCAATGTCTACGCATCCCTGCTTACCAGCGGCTCATATCTGCAAGCAGTGAGCGCCGTCTCACCCAACGGACGCTACATCGTGGGCTACGGCTTCAACAGTGCAACGAGTCGAGGCGAGGGGTTCGTGATAGACACCTGGCTCACAGGCGATACCAACGGCGACGGCAGCGTTGACGATTCTGACCTACTTACCGTGTTGTTTGCCTTCGGCTCAGATAATGCACACAGTGAAGATATTAACAAGGATGGTATCGTCGACGACGCCGACTTGCTGATGGTGCTATTCAACTTCGGGAGCGGGAGTTAAGCCCCCTCAACAATTGGGTCGCCTTTTGGAACCCTGATGCTTGCGACGCACAGCCCCTCCCCCCCCCCCCACGCGGGGAGGGAACCTCTTGTCCCCCTGCGCGCGGGGGGACAAGAGGTGGGCTTAACAATAGAGTCAGCCCCTCCAAGGGGTGAATTTTTTGAGTTCGCTGGGCATACGTTCGGTTGCAGCCGCATTCTCTTCGTCGTACCGTTGGCGCGCCTCTGGGTACGATGCTATTCTTGGCGTCGTTGACAGGAATGTCCAAGCCACGGGGCGTCCCTACCGGCAGTTGCCACAGCCAACGACGACAGGAATGTCGACGCACTGCAGTGTGCTAACGCAGTGCGTGAACGCAATCAATCACCCCCTATCGAAGGTATAATCTCCGCCGCGGTTCGGGAGGCAAGGTATGGCGTCTACACTCACGGCGATTGTGATGGCGGCGGGCAAGGGCACGCGCATGAAGTCGGAACGCCCGAAAGCGATTACGCCCCTGCTCGGTCAGCCGCTGACCGCGTATGTGCTACGCGCCTTAGAGCAGGCAGGCGCGGAGCCGATTCTCGTCGTGGTCGGACACGGCGCAGAGGCAGTAAAACAGGCGCTGGGCGAGCAGTACCTGTACGCGCTCCAAGCCCAGCAGCTCGGCACGGGACACGCCATTATGCAAGCCATGCCGCACCTGCCCAGCGACGCCGAGTATGTGCTTGTTGCAGCGGGCGACTCGCCGTTGGTGACCCCCGAAGTGTTCACCTCGCTCTATGAGACGGCGCGTCGGGAGAACGCCGCGTGCGCCTTAGCCACCGCAATACTGGACGACCCCACCGGCTACGGGCGCATCCTGCGCGACGCACAGGGGGATGTCGTCGGCATCGTTGAAGAGAGGGACGCAACGCCCGAACAGAAGGCGATTCGCGAAGTGTGTACCTCCTTCTACGGCTTCCGCGCGGACGCGCTACGCGATGCACTCCCCCAACTGAGCAACCAGAACGCGCAAGGCGAATACTACCTAACCGATGTGATTGGCATCCTTGCTAAGCAGGGCGCGCGCGTGGTCGCGTGGCAGTCGCCCGACCCGACGCTCCTGCTGGGCGTGAACAACCGCTGGGAGCTCGCGCAAGCGGCGCACGCTCTGCGCATGCGTATCCTCAAACAGCTCTGCTTGGACGGCATTACAATAGTTGACCCCGCCACGACCTACATCGAACCGACCGTGCAAATCGGACGCGACACCGTGATTGAACCCAACACCCATCTGCGCGGCAACACCATCATCGGCGCGAACTGCACACTCGGACCCGACCTCTACCTGCAGGACTGCACGGTGGGCGACAACTGCCACCTGTTCCGCTCGCATATTATCCAAGCGCGGATTGACACAGATGTCTCAGTGGGTCCGTTTGCCCACATCCGACCTGGCACGGTGCTGCATACAGGCGTGCGCGTGGGCGACTTTGTGGAAATTAAGAATGTGGAGATTGGCGAGGGAACGAAAGTGTTGCACCTGACCTACTTGGGCGATGCGACGGTGGGTAAAGGCACGAACATCGGCGCGGGCACGATTACCTGCAACTACGACGGCGAGCGCAAGCATCGCACAGTGATTGGCGACGGCGTGTTTGTCGGGTCGCACGCGACGCTCATCGCCCCCCTCACGATTGGCGACGGCGCATACATCGCCGCGGGCAGCCCCATCACCGACGATGTGCCCCCCGAATCGCTGGCAATTGCCCGAAGTTATCAAACGATTAAGGCAGGATGGGTGCGCAAACGGCGCGAATCTAAACATGGCGCGGGAGGTACTAACGATGGATAATGGACAAGAAATCCTACTGTTTGGCGGCAACGCCAACCCCGAGCTGGCAGAGAGGATCGCGAGCTACTTAGGACGACCGTTGGGGCAGATGATATGCACGCGCTTTGCGGACGGCGAGGTGCGCGTGCAGGTCTTGGAGAGCGCGCGTGGGATGGATGTGTTCGTGGTGCAGCCGACCTGCGCGCCCGTGAACGATAACCTGATGGAGCTGCTGGTCCTGCTGGATGCCTTCCGACGGGCGTCCGCGCGACGCATCACTGCCGTAGTGCCCTACTACGGCTACGCGCGCCAGGACAAAAAAATCAAGCCGCGCGAGCCAATCACCGCACGCCTCGTGGCAGACCTGATTACCAAAGCAGGCGCAACGCGCGTGATTGCCGTCGACCTGCACGCCGAGCAGATTCAGGGCTTCTTCGACATTCCCGTCGATCATCTCTACGCGGGTCCGATTATCGCCGAGTATCTGGTGTCGCAGGGCTACCACGAGCAGCATATCGTAGTGGTCTCGCCCGATGTGGCGGGTGTGCCGCGCGCGCGCTCGCTGGCGGAGGCATTAGACGCGCCCTTAGCCATCATCGCCAAGCGACGCCCTGAACCGAACAAGGTGGAAGTGATGGAAATCATCGGCGATGTGCAGGGCAGAATCGCGATTATGATTGACGACATGATCGACACGGGCGGCTCGGTGGTGCAGGGGGCGGAGTCGCTGCTCAAGCGCGGCGCCACCAGCGTGATTGCCGCTTGCACGCACCCCGTATTCTCTGGCAACGCGGCGCAGCGGCTCGCCGAATCGCCCATCGAGAAGGTCATCTGCACCGACACGATACCCCTGCCGCCGCACAAACAGTTCGATAAGCTTGTGCGCCTGTCGGTCGCGCCCCTGCTCGGCGAGGCTATCAAGCGTATCCACCACGACGAATCGGTGAGCGAGCTGTTCAAAGACTATCGGTGAAGCACATCGTCTCGGTCAGTCTCGGCTCCTCGAAGCGCGACAAACGCAGCGAGATGGTCATCGCGGGTGAACCGTTCCTGATAGAGCGCATCGGCACGGACGGCGATCTGGAGCGGTTCCAGCGCATGTTCGCCGAGCTGGACGGCAAGGTCGACGCGCTGGGCGTCGGCGGCGCGGATCTGCACATCTGGGTGGGCAACCGCCGCTACACCTTCCGCTCGATTCAAAAGCTCGTCTCCGTTGCCAAGAAGACGCCTGTAGTAGACGGCAGCGGGCTGAAGAACACGCTGGAACGCGAGGCGCTACGCTGGATTCAGGAACGGCAGGTCGTGGACCTCTCGCAGAGTACGGTGCTACTCGTGGCGGCGGTCGATCGGTTCGGCATGGCGCAGGAGTTGGCGCGGCTGGCGAAGCGCGTGATTTATGGCGACCTGGTGTTCGCGGTGGGCTTGCCCATCCCGATTCGCTCCTATCGCACGGTGGAGATACTGGGGCGATTGCTGCTGCCCCTCATCACACGCCTGCCCTTCCAGTGGTTCTACCCAACGGGCGAGAAGCAGGAGAAGCGCACCCCACGCGCCGAGAAACTGTTCCGCGAAGCCGATGTCATCGCAGGCGACTGGCACTACATTCGCAAATACATGCCCGATCAGATCCCGAACAAGACCGTCATCACAAATACCGTGCGCAAGGCGGATATCGAGTTCCTGCGTGCGGCGGGCGCGGCGCGGGTGATTACCACCACGCCTATCATCGAAGGCGAGACCTTTGCGACCAATGTGATGGAGGGGGTGATTGTTGCGCTCACGGGTCGTCGCCCCGACACGCTCACCCCCAACGACTACCTCCAGACCCTCTGCCAGTTAGGCTGGTCGCCGTCAGTCATCGATTTGACTTGATAGAGGTTCTCATCACAGTCTCCTGTCGCCGACTATTCGCTCAATAAACCAACCGCTACTGGACGCACATCCGCAGGCATATTGGGCATCAGGTACACATGCACCAGCCAACTCTTGCCTGCGTGCGTGAATCGAATCGTCACTTCGGGGGTCACATAAAGGGTGTATGTTTCTTGAGTCGCTTCAGAGGCGGAGCGGGTATCTGCTTCAAAATCCACTATCGACTCGATGATGCGTTGCTGAATATCAGAGGGCAACTCGGCGAACTTGAGCGTTCGCCCTGCCAGTTCTGCACGATAGTGGTTCTGTAGCTGGGCGATCAGCTGGTTTAGCCGTTGCTGTTCCTGCGTTTCCCGACGCGCGATGAGTTCGAGGGCGTCGCGCGCCCGCTCTTTGCGCAGAGAGAGCGGAATCGCACTTGTGTAAAGAAAATGGTAATCGCTACAGGTCGCCGCCAGAACCATATCCTTGCTCATATTGTCATCAGGACGCTTTGCATTGGGAGCCTCTCGGTGGGGTAGCGCGCTGGGAAGGTACTCGCACTCTCCCACAAAGATTGCTGCGTTGCCGTCTCTGGAAGCAGTGAGCCGCCCTGCTGATAGTTGAATCTCCCACTGCGCTTGCTCCACCCACTCGGCTAAGCTCAGTCCAACTTTTGGGGCGACTGTCTGAGCGAATTCTGGGATTCTCGCCATCGATTGCAAGCTCTGCACGACGAATTGCTTGGCGCTGTCGCAGTCTGCTTCGGAGAGACCGCCGCTCTGCCTCATCAGGCACTCCAGCAAGTGCGCGTCGATGGTGGCGGGGAATGTAAGCAAAGTTCGGCTGAGCGCATAGTGGTCAGATTTGTGTTCCACAAGTTCAAATCCCTCTTGGCGAGCGAGATCTCTCAAAGAGTCGATGGGCGCGCCTGCTCGGCAGCTTGTCTTAGTCGCTCCGCACGATCCAACTCGCCTTGGCAGCACACTACCACCAGGGGAGTGGGCACAGGGGGCGACTCCTGCGCCACTGCGGCAGTTGCACCAACCCAAGTCCATAAGAACAGCCCAAGCCAACAACGCATCGTTCCACCTCCTATGGCTGTGGTCTTGGAGAGGGATCAACGGGCGTAAGACTTGCGATACAATCCCTGCTCACTGCCCCTCCTTAGTGTAAAATGATACCCACATGCATTGTGTGTGGGCGCAATATTCGGCTTCCGAGCGGCGGCGTCGGGCAAGCGTGCGCAGGTGTTCGGCGACAATATCCCGCGCGAGCAGGCGCAGGAGCCGTTCGGTGGTGGTAGCGCAGCAGAATATCGCAGGCGCAGGCTTCGGCGTCGGCGCGAGGTCAGTAGCCACAAGGCACTATAGTCGCGCCACGCAGTGAAGGGTCTAAGTTCAGCACCGCTTCAGGAACAGGACGAACATCAGAATATAGATGCCAACCATGACGCATCTCGCTAAGGTTTCCATCAGCGTCCTCGAAGCAGAGCATCTCGGCGTACTTCTTCTGCACTGAACCCTCTATTGAGAGCCTCAATACATGCCCCACGAAGATCATATCGGCAGGTCCGAGTGACTCTGAAATGCGCTTCCCATGGAGAACACACACAAGAATCCCATGATGGGGATCTACAGACTGAAGGACACTCAGGTAATCTGAGACAGAAGGAAGAAAGTAAAAGTAACTGGTTTCAACCTGACCCAAAGTGTCACTCGTTCCCGCACCGTTGGGGTAGACATCCGCAGGACATCTTAGCAACGCTTTCTCCTTGACATACGATGCAAGACGAACCATGTCGGCAGGGGGAGACTGGTTGTAATCTTGGCGATAACTATCGAAGGCGACATAAATCTGGCGTAGGTTGCTAATGCAGACGCTTTCGTGAGACCGTTTGCGCACATTCCACACAACGGGCAGAAGCAGAGCAACGAGGAGTGCGATTATCACGATTACGACCAAGAGTTCGATTAAGGTAAGTCCGCTCCGTGTCATCGCTTACCCTCCATTCGGTCTTCCGCATATCTCAGAAACGAATGCATACCCCAGAACAGCGGAAAGAAGACCGCTGCCCAAAGAACCTCCAGATGCCAAGCGAGCCTCCAGTACTCAAAAGAGAGGATACCCAATCGGCTGGTATGCATCCATAGTCCAGCAGCAACGACAAGGAAGCTTGCCTTGACCGTGCTTGCTGAAAACCTATCGTTCATAACGCCTGCCGATAGGCGCACACCGTGTTCATACTGACCCCAGAGAGATCATCTTGGAAAGTGAACAGGTACCCCTTCGTCCTCTCCCGCATAATGCGAGGGGGCTGGTGGTGAGGGCAACCAACAGCACACTCTGCCATCCTGCACGAGGAGAGGTACAGGAAGCTCCACACGTTTCCCAGGTAGCCTCTTAGTCCTATGAGCATATGTCGGGTGGACAAGGAACACCTGTAAGCAATACCCAACGGTCGCGAACCAGTGAACCCATCCCATCAGAAACTTCACTGGAAGCACCTCTACTCACAAGGTATCCAATCCGCATTGCGGCAACCCCAGTTCAATCGGGCAGGGTGGGTACGATT
>JBKBKS010000026.1:0-22700 GCA_046294565.1 Fimbriimonadales bacterium | reverse complement strand
GACACATCACTGTACCGTTTGGCGCCCTCATCCCCAGCCCCGCTCCCGCGACGCGGGGGAGGGGGGAGTAAGCGTCGCGGCGCGCCCAAACTCTGCGCAGTCAGCCCCCTCTCCCACTGCACGGGAGAGGAGGTTGGGAGTGAGGGTGATTTGCGCACTTTTCGGACAGCCTTTGAAGGCAGCTTCACATTTGAGGGGCTCACCACGCATACGCCTCAGGCGCGGGACCGCCTGGACCAGGGAAGATTTCATCCAGTCGCTTGAGGGCGGCTTCATCCAGGTGGATTTCCAGTGCGCGTGTGCTGCGCTCTAACTGCTCCAGCGTGCGCGGTCCGATGATTGGCGCAGTCACAGCAGGCTGATGGAGCAGCCAAGCCAGCGCGACATTCGCAGGTTCCTCGCCCATCTCCGCGCAGAACGCCTCGTATTGGGCGATGCGCTCGCGATGTCGGTTCAGCGCCTCTTGCAAACGCTCGGCGGCGCGTCGCCCCTCGTGCACACCGTTCAGGATGCCGCCCAACAAACCGCCTGCCAATGGACTCCACGGGATAATCCCCACCCCGTAGTGCAGGCACGCCGGCACAACCTCCAGCTCAATCATCCGCGCGTTGAGGTTGTACAGGCTCTGCTCGGAGACCAGCCCCATAAAATGGCGTTGTCGGGCAATCTCCTGCGCCTGCGCGATGTGCCAGCCTGCGAAGTTGCTACTGCCCACATAGAGAATCTTGCCCTCGCGATAGAGCTGCTCCATCGCCTGCCAAATCTCTTCCCACGGGCACTCCCGATCGACATGGTGCATCTGATAGAGGTCGATATAGTCGGTCTGCAAGCGGCGCAGGCTGTCCTCGCAGGCGCGTTTGATATGCAGCGCGGATAGGCGCGATTCGTTGGGCCAATCGCCCATCACGCCGTAGACTTTAGTGGCAATCACCACCTTCTCGCGTCGCCCGCCGCCTTGCGCCCACCAACGCCCGATAATCTGCTCTGTCACGCCCTCGCCTTTGACCCAGCCGTACACATTCGCCGTGTCGAAAAAGTTTATCCCCAGCTCCAGCGCACGGTCCATAATCCTGTAGGAGTCTTCCTCGCTGGTGTGAGGACCGAAGTTCATCGTGCCCAAGCAGAGACGGCTTACCAATAGCCCTGAACGACCTAAGTGCGTGTACTGCATCGTTATAGCCCTCCGTTGCAGGCATTTGGGTTCGCCAAGCGCAGGCAGATTCCTACTGCTTCAGTCCAACCTGCCAAGGTTGGTTGAGGAGCGGGAACCCCTCCGCCTCGCGTATCTCCAGATGTTTCAAGCAGCAGGCGCGTGAGAGGGCGCGAATGCGCTGGATGTAGCTCGCACGCTCCGTCACCGAGATGCTGCCCCGCGCGTCCAACAGATTGAAGATATGCGAACACTTTAGCGCGAGGTCGAACGCGGGATGCACATAGCCCAGCTCGGCAATCCGTGCGCTCTCCTTCTCGTACATCTCGAACAGTTGGAACAGCATCTCGGTGTCGGCATGTTCGAAGTTGTAGTAGTTATGTTCCAGCTCTGATTGGAAATCGACATCTTTGTAGGTCACGCTGCGGCTCCATTCGAGTTCCCACACGCTATTTTTCTTTTGGAGGAGCATCGCGAGCCGTTCGGGACCGTAGGTGATTTCGGCGCACACGGGGTCGCACTCGATGCCGCCGACTTGCTGGAAGTAGGTGAACTGGGTGATTTCCGTGCCGTTGAGCCACACTTCCCATCCCACGCCCGATGCGCCGAGGGTGGGGGCTTCCCAGTCGTCCTCCACGAGGCGGATGTCGTGTTCCGCGGGGTCGATGCCGACGGCGCGCAGACTCTCCAGGTAGACATCCACCACATCGTCGGGCGAAGGCTTAAGAATGACTTGGTACTGGTAGTAGTGTTGTAGGCGCATGGGGTTGCGTGCGTAGCGTCCATCGGCAGGGCGGCGGCTCGGCTGCACATACGCGACATACCACGGCTCCGGTCCCAACGCGCGCAGGGTAGTGGCAGGCGCCATCGTGCCCGCGCCCACCTCCACATCGTACGGCTGCACAATCAAGCACCCGTAGTCCGACCAGAACTGCTCCAACCGAAAGAGTAGCTCCTGAAAAGTCATAGGCGCAGGAAGTATACCTGAGGTGGTGTATAATAAAGTTGCTTGAAGGAGGGCGTGATGAAACGCATACTGATTGCGAGCCTTGCGCTCGTACTGGGGCTACACACTGTAACGGCGCAGTCAAGTCGTGTGTTCGGCTTAGAAGGTTCACCTGCGGATGTACCTAATATCGACCTCTCTACGAACGGGGTCTGGCTGAGCGCGGGCGGAACATCTCGGCAGATTAGGGGGCTTCCGCTGGGAGTCAAAGTCTGGAATCTGCTCACGGGGCAAACCTATTTCCTCACAAGCAGCGATGCGCTTGCCCCCGCCAGTGTCCGATTTGTGCCTGGCACGGAAGACCTCGCCTACCTGCAGAGTGGTCGTCATATCACTCTCTTTCGCCCCGTGCGCTTGCATGAGACGCAGTGGACGCCCATTGCACGGTTCTTTCTGGCGGGCGATCGCTTCGATATCGCTGCGAACAGCTACGCAACGGCGGTTGTAGATAGCGTGGGGCGCGTGCTGGTGATGCGCGGTCTGCAAATTGATGTGCTGGATCTGCCCAATGTACTTTGGGCGAGTCGATTCGTGGCATTCTCGGCGGATGGGGCGCATTTAGCGATTGGCTGGAATCAAAGTTTCGCATCCAGCGAGGTGCAGATACGACGCGTTAGCGACCTCGCTCTTGTATGGAGGCAAACGATTAGCTTTTCGCTAACGGGGATTGCCTACGCGCCCAACGGACGGTACATCGCCGCCGCGGGCGCGGACGGAGAAATCGTCCTGTGGGACTTGCAGACGAACCAACGCTGGGAAGTTCCTGCACGCGGGAACGAGATTACCACGATAGAGTTCGCGCCTGACAGCGGGCGATTGGCAACTGGCGAATGCGACGGCACGGTGCGCTTATGGGACGCGCCTGAGCTGACCCCAAATACCACGATTACGATTGGCTATACCCCTCAAGATTTGGCGTTCCATCCTGTCCGCGCCGAGGTATATACGACGGGCAGCCAAGGGCGCATCGACGTCTGGAACCTCAGTACCGCGCAGCAGGAACGGATTTTCGCGCGTCTGTGGCGGTTTCAGGGCTTCCGTCGAGCGACGCGCGAACTGTGGATGACCGACGGCGACGCCACCTATGTCTTCGATGAGCAAGGGCGCATTACCGAGCGTCTTCCGCTGGGGGCAAACGGTGTAATTGCGTTTTCGCCTGACCGCCAGTGGGTCGTGCGTCCAAGCGGTGTGTGGCGCGTGCAACCGCTGCAACCTGTCCTGCAACGCGCCACAGGGGACGCCTGCTTCTCGCCCGATTCGAGTAAAATGGCGTGGCTGCAGAGTGGAACCGTGGTCATGTACGATACATCCACATGGACGCCCCTGTGGGAAGTGCAAAACGCGGGCTACAATCTGATGTTCTCTGCCGACGGCGCGCGCGTGCTTGTTTATGACGTTTGGGCAGACTCCAGCGTGCGCCTGCTCGACGCCCAAACGGGGCAAACCCTGTGGCAGTCGCCTGCGAATCTCAATGTGCGCCAAGCGCAGCTTGCCCCGACGGGCGACTTGGTCGCGCTTTCCTATCAAATGACTGACGCAACCACTCGACTGCGCATTTACAACGCGACTCAAAACACACTTGTGAACGAGTTGCCCTATGCCAATCCTCAACAGTTCGCCTTCTCGCCCAACAGTCGATACCTCATCGCCTCGCTGGGCGCAGGCGCCGCATGTATCGGATACGACTTGCAGACGGGACAGGTCCTGTGGGAAGAGGACTACAGAACCCCGCTCCACTTCGGCGCGGAGCACTTCACGCCCGATAGCCGATATGTCGTGTTGGCGCATTCGCTCGGTCATCCGGTGATAGTGGATGTTGCGACGGGCGAGCAGGTGCGTGAGTTGCCCGCGCGTCCATTCAAACTGATCCGCGCAACCTACTCCGACGACGGAACACGCCTTGCGCTTCAATACGCAGATACAACCGTGAAAATCGTGCGCCACGTACCCACTGAAGGCGACGCCAACAACGACGGCTGTGTGGACGAAGCCGACCTACTGGAAGTGCTATTCCAGTTTGGTCAAACCTCTTGGGGGCTAAGTGGCGACCTGAACCGCGACAACCGCGTGGACGAGGCCGACCTGCTGATCGTGCTGTTCAACTTCAGCAGCGGATGTTGAGAAGCGAGAACACAGAGATTATAAACACGGAGTTCACAGAGATAAAAATTCTCTGTGGACTCTGTGTTTTGAGAGTCTCTGAGCTCTCTGTGTTTAGTTTAAGGATTCAAACCTCCCCCAGCAACGCTTGGGCAATCTGTTCCCATTCGCTCTCCAGCGAGCCGTTGTAGGGCGGCTTGCCTGCGCGCCGATACCAGTAATGCGCGTTGCCGATGTCGCCTTCCTTGCGGTGCAGGTAGGCATGCACCCACGCGCTTGCCGCCGACGAATCGTCTTGCACCGTGCGGTGCGCCCGATCCCAGTCGCCTCGAGCGTCGTACCACAGACCCAACAGCGCGGGGGACACCCCTGGCGGCGTCTCTGATTCCAAACTCGCCTTGAACTCGTCCAGCGTCATCCATTCGCCTCCTGATAAATATTATACACAGCCGTTCCCTTTCAATCTGGCGAACGGGGCGTTGGCGGCTCTGAAAGCAGGCGCGATTCAAGGCGCAACGGTGTTGGTAATCTGAACCTCACTCGCCGCGTTCAAGGCGCTCTATTTCTGCCTTGATTTCTTTTAATATTTCCTCGTTTGCAATAACTTTTCGGTTACCTTCTTTTACCGAAAAAATTATGAAAACACGCCCGCCGTGATCTCGTTGAAATTTTTCATGACTTTTTTGCATCCACTGCTGCCACTTATGGGGTTCAGGCGTTTGGTTGTATGTGGTTGGCTTTATCTGAATCCCTATCTTGGCGGTTCCCACATCGATGTAGAAATCGATATTGTACGCTCTATCCCACTCATCGGGGGCTGGCTCTATTTTCCTACCGAGCTTTTCTGCGAGCTGCTCGTAGACCGTTTGCTTCTCGGTTTGGTAGCCTTCAAAAGTGCGACGCAGCACAACATCGTAGACATACTGAATGCAGTCTTCTTCAGTAACTGCACTCACTTCTGCGTGGAGCTGTTCTGAAATCTTGACATACAGTCGTTTTCCAATGTTTGTAAGGTGCTCTTCCATAGTATCGCCGAGCAACTCTCCTTCGGGTTGGACTTGCGTGAAGTAATAGCTTTTCCAATCATCCAGCTTCTTTGGAGCGCAAGCGCGGATTGCTTCGGAGAGTTTGCCCACATAGCGAGGGCGGTTGAACTGCCAACGATTGAACGCGATATTAAGCACCCATTCCTTACTGCTTGCCACTGGAAACCTCCTGTTCTGCCTTTATAAAACGCTTGTAATATTTATGGGGTTGGCTTTTGGACGCTTGAGCGAACCCCATTTCAATCATTTTTCGGTTGACGAATAGTCGGTTCGTGAGATACACATAAGCCGGCAGGGGCGCGCCTTCTTGTTCTGGAGGTGTTTCAAAGCGTAGCATCACGCGCTTGCCTACCACATAGCGTTGCAAGTAGGCGCGTGCTTGGTCGCGTTGGTTGGGGCTAATCTCTACTCCGAGCAGGGAGATACGCAAGCCGTTATCAGTCTGAAGTACGAGTGAGTGCTCTTCATTACATAAGCGTGCGATGCGGTAGGTAGCGTTGGGCTTGAAGTTGAGCTTGTCAGGTTCCACGCGCGGGCGGGCGTCCTTGACGCGCGGGGTGTAATTGGGGGGCGGCTCGGCAGGCGTATACGCTTCACAGCGCGTGTGAAGATACAGCTGTCCCTGCGTGAGCAAGCTGGAACCCACCTTTTGTTGCACGATGGGCGCAAAATCTGGCTGTACTTCGTAGCCGATGGCGTTGCGCTCTAAATCCAGCGCCGCCTTAAGGGTGGTGCCGCTGCCTGCAAAGGGGTCGAGTACGGTCTCGCCTACGAACGAGAACATGCGGATAAGGCGGCGGGGCAGCTCTTCGGGGAACATCGCCTCATGAAGTGTTTGTCGCTCGCCTCCGAACTGCCAGTGCCCGCTGAAGTAGGTTTTCCACTCGTCGCGTGTAAGCGCGGATGCTTCCCGTGCATCTTTATCCACTGGCGTCAGCTTGCCTGGTTTGCGAAAGAGCAGGATGTACTCATAATCCAGCTCGACGATGCCGTTTGGGGGATACGGGAACGATCCCATCACGACGGCGCCGCCTGAGGGACGCATCGTCGTGCGCTTCTGCCATATAATAGCCCCTAAGTAATCGAAACCGATGCATTCGCATTGAGCAATCACTTCGGCGTGCAGCGGGATAACTTTGTACTGCCCATAGATTACTGCGCGAGCGAACTGGTCGCCGATATTGATGCATAACCGCCGACCTGGTTGCAGCACGCGCCAACACTCGCGCCACACGCGAGCCAAGTCATATAGGTATTCGTGGAGTGATTGACCGTAGCCGATTTGACGCGCCGAGCCATAGTCCTTGATGTGCCAGTAGGGGGGCGAAGTGACGATCAAGGACACGCTCTCATCGGGCGTCTCCTGCATCGAGCGGCTATCGGCGATGTAGAACACAGCGCGTGGCATAGTATCACTATACCCAAGCGTTTTTGAAAGATGGCGAGGCGGCACACAGGGGTGTGCCCGTTAGCTGGGCAGGTTCGTGTTGCGGCGGCGCGCTGCAGGGGCGCGTTGCGGCGGCGCTGCAGGCGTCTCCGGATGATACGGCACAGGCACATACTCCACCCCCGAACTCCGCTGCGCTGGCTGCGGATAGAGCGCCATCAACTGATAAATCTCGGCGGGCAAATCTGTGCGCACCGATAGTCCCATCGCCTGCAGCATGCCCGCCGAGATGGGATAATCGTGCGTGTAGTAGCCCTGAGTGAGTTGGTCTGCTAAGGCGTGGGCGCGTTCCTCATCCATACCGTTTGCCATCAGCACCTCTTTCACCAGTTCAAGTGCTTGCCGTAACGCCTTGCGCGACACATCCGCCAAAATCAGCGTCTGGTCGTCTACCTCGCTGAGGGGCTTTTGCTCCACCACCTTCAGAATCGATGCGGCGGGGAATTGCCCCACCTGTGGGTCGACAGGTCCCAGCACGGCGTGTTTGTCCATCACAATCTCGTCGGCGGCGAGCGCGATGAGCGTGCCGCCCGACATCGCGTAGTGAGGATAAACGCCGTACGCAGTTCGTGCGCTTCGTCGCTGGGCGGTTTTACCAGAGGTAAAATCTGGGGCAGTGGACGATCTGTACGGAGTGTTGCGCACGCGCTTTGGCTTCTCCGAGTTTCGCGCGGGTCAGGCGGAGGCGATTCGGGCGGCTCTGGAGGGTAAGCGCGTGCTGCTGGTGCAGCCGACAGGCTGGGGCAAGAGCCTCGTGTATCAAATGGTCGCCGCGCTGAAGGGGTTGACGCTGGTGTTCTCGCCCCTGCGCGCCCTGATGCGCGACCAAGTGAGCCAAGCCAATCAGCGGTTCGGTCTCCGCGCCGAGACCGTGAACTCGGATATGGACGAGGAGTCGCAACGGCTCGCCCTCGAACGCGCCGCGCGGGGCGAGCTGGACTTGCTCTACATCGCCCCCGAACGCCTGCAGAACCCCCTCTGGCAGGAGTATCAGCGCCGATTGCCCATCCGTGCCGTAGTTATCGACGAGGCGCACTGCGTCTCGGTGTGGGGGCACGATTTCCGCCCCGAATATCGGCGCATCGTGAACTTGGTGCGTCTGCTGCCTCCCGAAGTGCCTGTGGTCGCCGTGACTGCCACCGCCACGCCGCGCGTGGAGCGGGATGTACGCATTCAGATTGGCGAGCCGTTCCACCTGCTGCGCGGCAGGCTGATGCGCCCGAACCTGCGCCTGCACGTTCTCCACGCCGAGGACGAGACGCATAAACTCGCGTGGCTGGCGCAGCTACTGCGAATATTGCCGGGCAGCGGTCTCATCTACACCGCTACGCGCCACTCCAGCGAGATTGCCGCGCAGTTCCTGCAGGCGCAGGGGCTGCCTGTGCGCTACTACCACGCTGGGCTGGGCGAGGAGCGCGCCGCGCTGGAACAAGCGCTGATGCAGAACACGATCAAAGCGTTAGTTGCTACGAACGCGCTCGGCATGGGACTGGATATGCCCGATATCCGCTTCGTCATCCACTACGAGACGCCCGCCTCGCCGCTCCACTACTATCAGGAAATCGGGCGCGCGGGACGCGACGGCGAGCCGTCCTACTGCATCCTGCTGGCGCACCCCGACGACCTCGAAATCCAACATGCGCTGATAAGAAGCAGCCGCCCCCCGCGCGAGCAGTATCACACCATCTACACCCTGCTACAGACCGAACCCCTACGCGAGCGTGAACTGATGCTTCGTACAGGCTACACGCAAACTGCCACGCGCACCATCCTCTACGATTTGCAAGATCAGGGGTTAATCGCGCGCGACAGCGAACGGTACTATCGCGCCCTGAGCGACCAACCCGTGCGTTTCGACGAGTACGACGCGCTCAGTCAGGCGAAGCAGGACGACCTGCAGCGGATGGTCGACTACTGGAGCCTGACGGCATGTCGGATGCAGTATCTCTGTCGGTTGCTGGGCGATGAGCAGGCGCAGCCTTGTGGGGTTTGCGATGTCTGCACGGGCGAACGCATGCCTGAACCTGACGCGACACTGCGCCAAGCCGCCACGATGTTCGAGTTTCACCCCCCGCTAAACATCGACGCCAAGTATAAAAAGGAACCGCTCTATGTGCAAGGCGTGGCGTTGAGCTTCTACGGGGGCACTGTGATTGGCGAGACTATTAAGCAGTGCAAGTACGGCACACCTCGGCAGCCGTTTCCTGAGTGGATTGTGGAGCGGAGCGCATCGCTGATTCGGGGGTTGTTCCCCCACGACGCGCTGCAGGGCGTCGCCCCGATGCCGTCTACCATCAGCGGCAACTTAGTGGAGGACTTCGCCGCGCGCCTGGCGCAGCAGCTGGGCATACCCCTACGCCCAGTCTTGCGCAAAACCCGCGCGACCCAACCCCAGAAAGAGTTCACCAACGGTATACAGAAAGCAAAGAACATCGAGGGGGCGTTTGAAGCCGTCGAGACCCTCTCCGAGCAAAGCCTCCTGGTCGTGGACGATGTGTTTGATTCAGGCGCGACGCTCAAGGAGGCGGGTAAAATCTTGAAGCAGGCAGGGGCGGGCGCGCTCTATGCGTTCTGCATCGCGCGCACACGCCACCGAGGCGACCTATGAAACTGGAGCCGCGCGACGACTGGGTCTATTGGGTCTTGCTGGCGCATCACGCCACTACGGAGACGCGCAAGCGGTTCTGGGCGCGGCAACCCGACGACATCGCCGCGTTCCTGCGCGAGCAGCCCGAATGGACGACGCTGGAAACGCTGCTGGTGCAGGAAGCGATGACCCTACACGAACTCAGCGCACAGGGCGGCAGCCTCATCACGCTCGCCGACGCCGAGTACCCTGAACCGCTGCGCACAGGCGAGAACCTGCGCCCGCCGATAGTGCTGTACGCGCTGGGCGATGTGCGCCTGCTGGCGGAGCATCCCTTCGCAGCGTTTTCAGGCTCGCGCAACGCCTCCGAACAGGCAATCCAAGCCGCCCAGCAACTCACCGCCGAACTGGTGCAAGACGGCTACTACACCGTAACGGGCTTCGCCAAGGGCGTCGACGCCGTCGTCGCGCAGACCACTTTAGAGACAGGCGGTAAGACTATCGGCGTGCTGGCGCAAGGGCTACTCCACCGACTCACCCAGCAGCTCGCCCGCGAGCAGATGCACGCGCTGAACCAAGACCGAATCCTGTTCCTGTCGGAGCTGCACCCGAACACCGCGTGGTCGGGCAGCTTCGCGATGATGCGCAATCGGCTCGTGGCGGCGTTGGGCGATTTCCTAATTGTGGTCGAATCGGGTCCCGAACTCAGCCAGCGCAACGGCAAGACGGTGCGCAGCGGCACTTTCGAGTGCGCCAAAATCGCCCGCAAGATTGGTCGCCCTGTGTATGTGTTGGATTTGCCCGCCGAGGGCAACCAGCAGCTGCTTGCGCAAGGGATTGCAACGCGCTGGGGCGAGTCGCCTCCCCCACCAGCCTCCCAGCAGCCCACATTGTTGTGAAGGCGTAGCCGTGTTGTGGCATAATTCCCGTAGGGGCGAAACCTGCCTCTCTATTCGTCCGTAAATTTCGAACACGCTGACAGGAGCCTAACGATGCAGACGACGCCAACGAAGGAACAACGCGCAACCCGTGTCGCCGAGCTACTGATGTGTGCGCCCAGCGCTTACGACCTTGTGTACGAGATTAATGCGTGGATGCACCTGAGCGACCGACCTGACAAGCAGCTGGCGTGGAAGCAGTGGGAACAGCTCTATCACATTCTCACGGAGCAGGTGGGCGCGCCCGTGCGCCTGATTGAGCAAGCGAGCGAGGCGCCCGATATGGTGTTCACAGCAAATGCAGGACTGCCCTTGCCCCACAAGCAATTCGTGTTGTCGCGCTTCCGCCACCCCGAACGCCAAGTGGAAGAGCCGTACTTCGACCAGTGGTTCCGCACGCAGGGCTACACCATCCATCTCCTACCGCCCGACTGCGCGTTCGAGGGCGAGGGCGACGCCTTCCTGATTGACGGCATGATTGTGGCGGGCTACCTCAAACGCACCGACATCTGCGCCCATCGATATCTCAGCCAACTCACCGGCTGGCCCGTGCTGAGCCTCGAACTGGTGGACGACCGCTGGTACCACCTCGATACCTGCTTCCTGCCGCTGGGCGGACGGCTGGTCGCCTACTATCCCGAAGCGTTCGATTGGTATGCACGCCGAGTCATCGAGCAGCACTTCGAGACCATCCCCGTCAGCCCCGAAGAGGCGCTCAAGTTCGCCTGCAACGCGATTGTCTTCCACACATCTGTCGTCATGCCCGCAGGCTGTCCTATCCTGCGCTTCCACCTCGAAGAGCGCGGCTACACCGTGTACGAGGTCCCTATGAGCGAATTTATCAAATCCGGCGGCGCATGTAAGTGTTTAGCCCTCTGTCTGTTGCAGGAATAATTGAGAGTGTGTCATAATTAGTAGCACCCTAAGCGCAGGAGCAATCATCTGCAGGAAGCGGGGATAGCTTAGGGAGAAGGTGGAAGGAAATGCTCAAGCACACTCGCTATCATAACGCCTTGATATGTGTGGTGGATGACGAGTTGCATACGCTGGAGTTTCTGCGCGCCCTGCTTCACGAGGCGGGCTACCAACGTGTGATGTACGCCCAGAGCGTGCAGGAAGCGACGCAGCGCCTGCACACGGTACAGCCCGACCTGTTGCTACTGGACTGGCATCTCAACGATGCGGACAGCGCGGAGGTGATACGCGCCGTGCGCACGCTCTATCCTGACGAGATTATCCCTGTGATTGTGCTGACGGGCGACATTTCGCCATCGGTGAAGCACAGCGCCTTGCTTGCAGGCGCGTCGGACTTCCTGAATAAACCGTTCGATATCACGGAAGTGCTGCTGCGCATTCACAACCAGCTGGAAATCCGACACCTGCACAAGATGCGCGCCCACGAGTTGGAGTTAGCCCGTTTGGAGGTTCTGGAACGGTTGGCGCGCGCGGCGGAGTATCGCGACGACGCCACTGGTCAACATATCGTGCGTGTGGGGCGGCTCAGTGAACAGATTGGGCGCGTGCTGGGGCTGGACGAGCAGACGCTGTTCCAACTGCGCCACGCCGCGCCGCTGCACGATGTGGGCAAAATCGGCGTGCCCGACGCCATCCTGCGCAAACCCAGCCCGCTCACCCGCGAGGAGTGGCAGACGATGCAGCAGCACACCACCATCGGCGCGAACATCCTTCAGGGGTGCCCCTACCCAACGCTGGAGATGGCGCGCACGATTGCCCTGACCCACCACGAACGCTGGGACGGACAGGGCTACCCGCAAGGGCTGCAGGGCGAGCAAATCCCGCTGTGGGGGCGAATCGTCGCCGTCGCCGACGCCTACGACGCCATGACCAGCGACCGACCCTACCGACCCGCGCTCAGCCACGAACAAGCCATCGAGATCCTACACGCCGAACGCGAACGACAGTTCGACCCGATGATTGTGGACGCTTTTCTGACGCCGACAGCATTCTCGCCGGAGGGTTTCGTATCATCCGATACTTAGCGATTGACCCAGGCGCGCGCAAGGTGGGCGTCGCTGTCGCCGAGCGCGACGGCGACCGTTGGAAACCCCTATTCCGCGCGATTGTCGCCCCCGACGAGCTGCTCGAGCTGCTGGATCGATGCCTCGCGCAGTATGCGCCCCAACGCCTGCTCGTCGGCGCTGGTACCGGCGCACAGAAAATTTTGAACTTACTTCAACGCCAGTTCCCGCAGCTGCGCTGGGAGCTTGCCCCTGAACGCCACACCACCCTGCGGGCGCGCGAGCTCTACTATGCGCACCATCCCCCGCGCGGCTGGCGACGCCTGCTCCCCAAAGGCATGCGCGTGCCGCCCGAACCCTACGACGACTACGCCGCGCTCGCCATCATCTACCAAGCCGACCAAACCGAATAGATACCCCGCGCCGCCAGCGCGTGAGGTATACTCTGCACGGCAACGAAATACCCTCGCACGGAGGTGAGAGCCGCGATGGAACCGACGATGACCGAATCGGACGCTACAACCTTGGAGACACAAACGACCGACGCGCTGCAGGCGCGTATCGCCGAGCTGGAGCAAGCGTGCGAAGAGCAGAAGAACCTCTACCTGCGCACGCTGGCGGACTTCCAAAACTATCGCCGCCGCCAGCAAGACGAAATCGAACGGCAGCGCGGACTCCTGCTCGAATCGCTCATGGAAGACCTGTTGCCGATTCTGGACAACTTCGAGCGCGCGCTCCAAGCGGCGGAAGCCACGCGCGAGTTGGAGCCGCTGATGGAAGGCGTGCGGATGACCGAACGCCAAATTAAGGCGGTGCTGGCGCGCTACGATATCCATCCCATCCCCGCCGTTGGGCAGCCGTTCGACCCGAACCTGCACGAGGCAATCCAGCGGGTGGAAACCGACGAGTACGAGGATAATATCGTCATCGACGAGGTAGAGCGCGGCTATCGGATGGGCGAGCGCGTGCTGCGCCCCTGTCGCGTCATCGTGGCGAAACGCCCCCAAACGACGCCCACCACGGGCTTGGATATCCAGGCATGAGACGCTATTTCGGAACCGACGGCGTGCGCGGCGTGGCGAACGAACTGCTCACGCCCGATTTCACGATGCGCCTTGGGCGCGCGATTGGACAGCAACTGCTTGAAACGACTGCGCACGACGGCGCGCCGCGCGTGCTGATCGGGCGCGACACGCGGCGCAGCGGCTCGATGCTCGAAGCCGCCTTAGCGAGCGGGCTGTGCGCCGTGGGCGTGCATGTGACCTCCGCAGGCGTCGTGCCGACGCCTGCGGTCGCCTACCTGGCGCGCGAGGGACACTACGACTTGGGCGTCGTCATCTCGGCGTCGCATAACCCCGCACAGGACAACGGCGTCAAACTCATCGGCGGCGACGGCTACAAGTTCCCCGACGAGTACGAAGCGCAGATTGAGGCGCGCCTGCAACACGCCCCCGAACCGTTCCCATACCCGCCGCCTGAGAATATCGGCGTGTGGCAGTTCGATGCGCGCGAGAGCGAGCAGTACCTGCTGTATCTGTTGCATGTGATGCGCGAGTTGACGGGCGAGCGCGAGCCGCTGCGCGGCGTGCATATCGCCGTCGATTGCGCCAACGGCGCGGCGAGCCAATACGCGCCCGTCGTGCTGCACGAGCTCGGCGCGAAGGTCAGCCTCTACGCGGGCGAGCCTGACGGCGACAACATCAACCTCGATTGTGGCTCCACTCATCTGGAGAACCTGCAACGCGCTGTGTTGGAAACCGACGCCGACTTGGGCGTGGCGTTCGACGGCGACGCCGACCGCGCCCTCTTCTGCGACGAGAACGGCGACCCTGTCGACGGCGACGCGATTATGACCCTCTGGGCAATCACGCGCCGCCAACAACGCACGCTCGAACCGCCCCTCGTCATCGCCACCGAGATGAGCAATCTCGGCATGCAACGCCGCTTGGAAGCGGAAGGCGTCGCCCTGCAACGCACTAAGGTCGGCGACCGCTATGTGGCGGAAGCCATGCGCGCCACAGGCGCACTCATCGGCGGCGAGCAGTCGGGACACATCATCTTCAGCGAGCGCGCCACCACAGGCGACGGACTCATCACCATGCTCGAAACGCTGGCGCTCTACCTGCACTATCAGCAACCCTTCTCGCAAATCGCGCACCCGTTTGAACCCTATCCGCAGAAGCTGGTCACCCTCCGTGTGCAAGATAAGCACGGGTGGCAATCGCATCCGATTGTGCAAGAGCGGATGCGTCAGGTGGAGGCGATGTTGGGCGCGCGCGGTCGGCTGAATGTGCGCGCCTCTGGCACGGAGAGCGCGGTGCGCGTGATGGTGGAAGCCGAGACGCTCGCGCTGGTGGACGCGGCTATCGCGCCCATCGCGGAAGTCATCCAAGAGCTCTTTGGCTGAGCCGCGCGCTACGCCTCGATGCCTTTCTCTTTGAGGTATTCGCGATAGACCGCCACCGCTTGAGGCATCGTGCTGGTGAGCTGCATAATGCCGCTCACGCGCCCTTTGGGCTGGATTTTGCGCTGGGTGAACGCCATCATCGCATTCTCCTGACCTGTGTAGAGCTTGTGGAACAGGTCGGCGGTCAGCGTTAGCCCCGCCTCCTCCTCGCCTTCGGGCTTTTCGGGCAACATCTCCAGCTTGCCCCCGCGCGTGTCAATCCAAAAATCGATATCGGGTTGCTTGATGTGAACGGCGATGAGCATATCGAGCTTTTGCCAGCCCTCGCGGATGACATCCACGCCGCGCAGTCGCTCGATGAACTCCATCACAAACGCCTTCGCTTGCTCCGAATCTCGGTAAGGGAACCCCATCGTTGTCGACCTCCGCGATGGGGTTCGCCATCGGCGCAAAGACTCCTGCGCCGTTACTGACAGCCTGCGCCGAAGTTGAAGAGGAAAATCAGCAGGTCGGCGTCATCGACTGTGTTGTCACAGTTGACATCGACGCGCCCCAGGTTCTGTCCTGTGCTGCCAAACGCAAACAGCACGGCAAGCAGGTCGCCGTCGTCCACGCAGCCGTTGTTATCCACATCGCCGTTATGACTGGCGCACGAGGCTTGCGTGTCCAACAGAAACGCCTCGTAGCGCTCATTTTCGGCGTTGTAGCCCCCCCACGATGTAGCGTCCATCGGGCGAGATGGCTACCGCTATCTTCAAGGAAGATCCGTCACTCAACAGGTGAGCGTAGGTGGTATTCAGATCCTCCAACCCGTTCTGTTGCGTCCAACGCACGGCGCGCACGAAATCCACATGTCCTACCACCACGCTGCCGTCAGTAGTGGTATCGGTGGGATTCATATTGACGCCTGTGGACTGCATGCCGTCGGCTTCGGTCCAGCGAAACATCACCCGGTTGCCGCCGGTACCTTGATCGCTGATCCCGTAGACGATTGAGCCGTCGCTGGAAAGGCAATCTGCGCTGCTATGGTTGCTAACACCCGTCCCTAGCTGCCCCAAGTTCTGCATTCCGCCTGCTGCCGTCCAGCGGAACGCGCGTGTGGTGGCGCTCGGAGCGGGGTAGATCGTCGAGCTGCCCACGACTACAGTGCCGTCGCGCGAGATTTTACCCCCATACGCGCCTATACCAGCGAACGGCTCAAGTGTGTAAGTCTGTATGGGAGTGCGGACATAGCTGTGATCGAGCAAAGGCGAGAAAGAGACTCGGTACCCACCCGCGATGACTGACCCGTCGGCGGAGACCGAACGCGCTGAAGAACCTGTCCCGCGCGGCTCGACGATTTGCATACCGGTGCTGTGCGTCCAGCGATGGGCGCGACGCTCGTTAGTAGATGTATCAGCGGCGCCCACAATCACCGAGCCGTCCGCAGAGACGCTGTCGGCGAAGCTCTCCAGCCCGCCCAGCGTGCCGAGGTTCACCATACCTGTGGTTGGTGTCCATCGAAACGCGCGCACGCCTCTTTCGGTATCTGATGTGCCGACAACCACGCTACCGTCGTCGGAGACGCCGTTGGCGGTGCTGTAAACCCCGCCTAGTGTGCCTAACCAAGTCAGCGTTTGCGCGGTAGCAACGCTCGTTAGAACCGTTAGCGTTAGCAGAGACCCCAAACTTCTTCCGATAGTTCCCATCGTTTCACCCTGTCATAAGCGATATACGCACTATATGAGGATACAGCAATTTTGTGCCAAATTCTTATTTCTGAGGCGTCCACGTCCCCAACTCTTCCAATCGCTTCGCCAGCGTCGCCAGCGGCAGCCCAACCACATTAAAGTAGCACCCTTGCACTTTGTCGATGAGCAACGCGCCGTACTCTTGGATGCCATACGCGCCCGCCTTATCGAACGGCTCGCCTGTGCCGATGTACCAGCGGATGCACTCGTCGCTAAGGGGGCGAAAGGTCACGCGCGTGCGTGGGGCGTCGAGAACAAGGTGGGTGGTCGCGCCGCCTTGACGCGCCAGCAAGCAGAGCGCAGTGATGACCGTGTGGGTGCGACCCGCGAGCAGGCGCAGCATCTCGAAAGCCTCCTGTGCATCGGCGGGCTTGCCCAGCACGCGCCTATCAATCACCACCAGCGTATCGGCGGCGATAATCAGCGCGTCGTCATAACACGGCGCGACCGCCTCCGCTTTGGCGCGGGCTAAACGCTTGCCCAGCAGGGCAGGTCGCGCCGAGTATTCGGGCAAATGCTCTTCAATCTGCGCAGGGTGAACTTCAAAGGGCTTGCCGAACAGCCGCAGCAGCGATTGCCTGCGCGGCGACTGCGACGCCAACACCCAGCACAGCGACTCCATACCCTAATCCACTACCGCCTCGAGGAAGCTGCGAATATCCTCCTCGCTCATGTTCGGCTCCCCGGGCGAGACATTATTCAACTTGCCCGCCAGCATCCAACGCTCCAACTCGTCCACCAAGTCGAACAGGTGGTCAAACGAATCGACGATGAACAGCAAGGGCTGGTAGTGATCGATTTCGAAGTATTGGTTGACCACCCACTCAAGTTGGATGGGATAGCGTTGCACATCGGGCGATTCGATGGCGTGCGCGATTTCGCCATAGGAGCTGAGCAATCCGCTGCCGTAGACCTTCAACGCGCCGTTTTTGCCGCGCATCAAGCCGAACTCTATCGTGAACCAGAAGAATCGCGCCAGCGCGCGCGTGATGCTGATGATGCGCTGCACCTGCAGGTCGGGGTCTTTGATGTCTTGCACGATGCGTGCGGCGGTGTGCGCCGCCTCGCCGAAGCGCACCAGTGTATCGGCGAACCGCTTGTCGGTGTGCATCGGCACATGCCCCGCGATGTCGTGGAAGATATCGGGTTCGGGCAGGTAGTCGAGGGAGTGGATGTCGCGTACGGTGATGGTGGTGGGGAACTCGCGTCGGCGCAGGCAATCGAAGAAGATGTAGGCGGGTACATAGCCCGAGACCGCCTTCGCCTTGAAGCCTGTTAGCGGCGCGAGGAACTGGTTCACATCGTCAAGGCGCGGCACACGATTGGGATCTAAGCAGAGTTTCGCGACGCCTTCCAGAAACTTCTCCGTCGCGTAGCGTTGCCAGCGCTCTTGAATACGGGCGTAGAGGCGTCGCCACGCTTCGTGGTTCTCGTCGGAGTAGAGCTCGTAAGGTTGCTCGATGTAGAGCTCGCCGCGATTGCGAGCAATCTCAATAAACGGGGCTTTCGTAGTGGTCAGCCCCATGCCTGGGTACAGCCGTGTCTCTGTCAGCGTCATCGCTTCCATCCTCCGCGCTATAGGATACCTCACACGCTCGGTACAATTCCATCGTTATCGTGTCGGAGTGGATTCGTCAGTACGCGCGTGCGCTGGGATTCGAGTTGGTGGGGATTGCGCCTGTGCAGTCGCTGCCGCATGCGGAGTCGTTCCTGTGGTGGCTGGCGCAGGGCTACGCGGGCGTGATGGAGTATCTGGAGCGCACGGCGCACCTACGGATTGACCCGTCGGCTCTGTTGCCCGAAGCGCGTAGCGCGGTGGTGGTCGGACTGAACTACGCGCCTGCCGAGCTGCCCGACGCGGACTATCGTATCGCGCGCTACGCGCTGGGCGACGACTATCATCGCGTGATTCGCAAGAAGTTGGAGACGCTCCTGAGCGCGATTCAGGCGGTCGCGCCGAACGCGCAGGGGCGCGTTTGCGTCGACTCCGCGCCTGTGCTGGAGCGCGAGCTTGCGCTGTTGGCGGGGCTGGGCTGGTACGGCAAGAACACCTGCTTGATTAACACGCATCGCGGTTCGTATTTCTTGATTGGGGTGCTGCTGCTGACGCTGGAGTTGGAATACGACGCGCCCGCGCTGGGCGGCTGTGGCAGCTGTCGCCTCTGCTTGGACGCCTGCCCCACAGGCGCGTTGGTCGCCCCCTATCAGCTGGACGCGCGTCGATGCATCAGCTACCTGACCATCGAGTTGCGCGATTCGATACCTGTGGCGTATCGCGAGCCGATGGGCGCGTGGCTGTTCGGGTGCGACATCTGCCAAGAGGTGTGCCCGTTCAACCGTGCGCGGGCGCATCAACCCTTACGGGCGCGCCCGACCGGGGAGCCGCGTTTCCGACCCCGACCAATGCCTGCGCTGACCGAGATTCTGCAGATGAGCGAGCAGGAGTTCGCCGAGCGGTTTCGCGGCAGCGCCATCAGCCGCGCGCGGTGGCGCGGGCTGGTGCGCAACGCGCTGATTGTGGCAGGCAACACGCGCGACCCAGCCCTGCGCCCCTCTATCGAGCGGTTCCTGAACCACGACGACCCGATGCTCCGCGAGACCGCCGCGTGGGCGCTACAGCAGCTTAGCAACCCGCGCCAAAGTTGAACAGCACGATGAGCAGGTCTGCATCGTCTACCACGCCGTCGCCGTTCACATCCTGATCCAAGTCGCGTCCTGTCTGCCCGAACGCGAACAGCACGCTCAAGAGGTCGGCGTCGTCCACGCAGCCGCTGCCGTCCACATCGCCCGCGCGACGGAACGGCGTGTCGGTTGTCCAGATCGGTCCTGCAGGATTGCCGCCATAACGCAACTCGCCAGGACTTTGCCCCACAGCGTCAACGATGTCTGTGCCGCTGCCCTCATCGAAGTGGTAAAGCGCAGCGGTATCGAGGTCGACGGTGAACGGCTGCCTCGGCGGCGTGAAGTTCGCGGAGTAGCGCAACACAGTCGAGAGGCGCACCTCATCCAAGTAGCCGCTGTAGGAGGGATAACTGCTGGGATCGTAGTCGTGCTTCTCCGCGCCGAACACCAAGAACGGGTCGCTGAAGTCGCAGGCGCGGTTATTACAACACCACGAACACGGCACGCCGTCGTCAGGATAGGAGATGTCTCCGTCTGGTCCGTCGCCGTGCGCTTCCAGAACGCCGTCCACATAGAGCCACATGTAGCCGTCCGAGCGGCGACGCTGCACAGCGATATGATGCCAACGACCATCTAACACATCCGTTGTGCCGCAAATCGTGCGGTAGTCACCGTCGTTGCCCGTCACGCCGAACACAATTCTGCCTCCCGCGACCGAGATTCCGAACTTGCGACCTTGACTGAACCTGTCGCGGTCGATGATGATGTTGCCGTAAATCCAGTCCTCATTCGCGCCGCAGGTCACTGCGCCGCTTGGGTTATCGTCTGCGTTTGCCTTCATCCAGAACTCGATGGTGAAGTCGGTCGCGCCGACATCGGCGGGCGGTCCGGGCAGATTGTTGTTGGGGTCGTCGATACGAATCTTCACGCGGTCGATATCGTCCGTACCGTTGCCGTAGAAGCGTAGCGAGTAGCCCTGCGCATAGCCTGCCAACAAGCCAATAGTTAGCCACAAGAGACTCAGCGTTGCGTATCGCATAGTTCTCTCCGTTTCACTTCTCTATTATAGCCCGATTTGGGTATCCTTTGGGTGGAGGCGACGATGACTCAGCGTGTATGGAACTTTTCGGCAGGTCCGGGCGTGTTGCCGCTGCCTGTGTTAGAGGAGGCGCAACGCGATTTGTTGGCGTTGCCAGGCGCAGGCGCGTCCGTGCTTGAAATCAGCCACCGCTCCAAGCACTTCGACGGGATTATCCAGGAGGCGGAGGCGAACCTGCGTCAGTTGTTGAACATCCCCGACGACTACCATGTGCTGTTTTTGCAGGGCGGCGCGAGCTTGCAGTTCGCGATGGTTCCGATGAACCTGCTTGGCGACGGCAGCGCGGACTATCTCATCACGGGTTCGTGGGGTCAGAAGGCGTACAAGGAGGCGCAGCTGCTCGGCAAAGCGCGTGCGGTGTGGAGCGGTAAGGATGAGAACTTCACGCGCACGCCTCGACCCGACGAATACACAATCGCCCCCGACGCACGCTATGTGCACTTCACTTCCAACGAGACGATTCAGGGCGTGGTGTTCCCCTGTGAGCCTGTGGTGGGCGATGCGCCGCTGGTGTGCGATATGTCGTCCAACTTCCTCTCGACGCCTATCGATGTGCGCAAGTACGCGCTTATCTACGCAGGCGCACAGAAGAACGCGGGACCTGCAGGCGTGACGATAGTGATACTGCGCGACGACCTGCTGGCGCGTGCGCCCGACAACCTGCCCGCGATGTTGAGCTATCGCGTGCAAGCCGAGCATAAGTCGCTCTACAACACGCCGCCCGTGTTCTCCATCTATATCGTGATGTTAGTGACGCGCTGGCTGCTGCACACGATTGGCGGGTTGGAGCGCATGGAGCAAATCAATCGCGAGAAGGCGCGCCTGCTCTACGAGGTGATCGACCAGAGTGAGGGGTTCTACAGGGGGCATGCGCACCCTGACCATCGCTCGATTATGAATGTAACTTGGCGGTTGCCCAGCGAGGCGTTGGAGCAGCGGTTCTTGCAGGAGGCGCAGGCGCGCGGGTTGCACGAGCTCAAGGGGCATCGCTCGGTGGGGGGCTGTCGCGCCTCCATCTACAACGCGATGCCGATAGAGGGCGTGCAGGCGTTGCAGGCGTTCATGCGAGAGTTTATGGCGCAGCACCGCTAATCGGGGCGAGTACGGCTCCAGCGCGAGCGCGCCGCCAGACACACCGCCCGCCACTGCAGTTTCAGCAGCTGCTTCAGCAGACGGATGCCCGCCTCACACTCCTCTTGCGAGAGGGCTTTGGCAGCCGCGCCGCAGAAGTACGCCAAGCACTGCATCGGGCGCAGGGTTTGGGGTAATCGGCAGCCCGCGCATGTGAGCTCGTGGCAGCAGCCGTGCGCTTTCGGGGCGTCAGGATGCAGGAGTTGCCCCTGCGCTTGGGCGATGCGCAGTCCCACCATCTCGCCCGTGCGTCGCCGCGCGCCGAGATGCTCGGTGTCGGGCTGCTGCATCACCCGATCCAAAAAGGCGTCGCGCTCGCGCGTGCCCTTGCAGCAGTGCCCGCACTGGGCGCACACATGCGCGTGGCTGTCGCTGATGCGCCCCAACTCGCGCTGAATCGCCACACGCTGGAGGTTCAGCTCCGCCCACGCCCGCGAACACTGCACTGAGCGCATGCGCTCCTTGTGCGCAATCAGCCGCGCCGCGTGGTTGCACAGTATCTCCCACGCGCGAAACACTGGGCGCGAGTAGAACAGAAACACCAAGCGCGTTGTGAGCCGCGCGGGCGTGCGCCCCGCCGCCGATGTTTGCGTTTTCAGTGGCTTCATGCTGATGGGGGTATTATACTTGGTTGGGGAACCAAGATGCGCGCGAAGAGCTATCTGCTGGCGTTGTCGCTTTTGGGGTTGGCGATGCTTTACCTGCTACCGCCGACCGCGCCCTACACCCGATAGGCTTTAACGCTCTTCGATATCCTCCTGTCCGCCTGAGCGCAAGCGTACTATCCGAACACGGCTCTCGGAAGCAACTACCAAATTCCCTTCCAACTCGTCCCTGTATTCACGCAGGACCTCGGATAGAACTCGTATCTTGTTCGCTACACGCTCATCCTGCAGGCGCAGCAGTAGCACACCACAGTGCGCCTGTTGATCCCGCACCACTCGTGTCCCAAATTCTTTATCACTGGTGATAAGAATCCGACCTTCACGCACTGCCAACGCCAGGACAGAAGCATCATCTAAGCCGCGCGCTTGCTCATAGATCGATACAACATCGTGTCCTTGCGCTTGCAACCATCGTGCAACGGAAGGTCCCGTACACTCGTCCACCAGAAAACGCATTCAGCCAACCTCGGCGTTCAAAGGGGCAAACCCAATATTCTCCAGCGTTTCCGCAGCGAACAAGAGACAGGCCCGAATGTCCTCGGGGGTTAGCCCTTCATACTCCTGAAGGATCTCTTCGACAGTCATCCCACTTGCCAAAAGGTTGAGAATGTAGGCAACGCTCAGGCGTGTGCCGCGAATAACAGGTTGCCCTGCCAACACATCGGGGTTGCAGGTAATGCGTTCCACCAGTGCCTTGCGTTCCATAATGGCTCACCCACGAGGATTATACCCTGCGTTATTGTCAGCCTACGCAGGCTCGGCGCGTGATACGCCCACCATCGCTGCGCCGAGC
>JBKBKS010000025.1:10044-23716 GCA_046294565.1 Fimbriimonadales bacterium | reverse complement strand
GGTCGCGTTGGCGGTTGCGCCGTTGCTGATTGTGCCGATTGCTGAGCGATTCGGCTGGCGGATGGCGTTCCTGATACTGGGCATAGCGGGGCTATCGGTGAGTTTGCCGTTGGCGGCGCGCTATGTTCACGATGCGCCTGCCTCACAGCCGCCACGCGCCGACGATGGGGGGACTGTGCGCAGCCAACGAGGCGAGGACGCTCGCGCGGCGCGGAAACGGCTTTGGCTCTATATCGCGGCGGGGGCGTGCAACGCCTTCTGCGTGTTCGGCATCTTGAACTGGCTGCCGAGCTACTTGAACCGCACGCGCGGGATCGAGTTCGGCGCGCTTAGCCTGCCGCTGTTTAGCGTGTTTCTGGCGGGGATTGTGGGCGTGCTACTTTGGGCGATGCTGGGCGACCACACGGGCAGGCGGATGCTGATGGCGAGTGTGGGGCTATTGCTGGCGAGCGGATGCGTGCTCCTGACGGCGTATGTGTCGTCCAACACGCTCGCTATCGCACTGCTGGCGTTGGGCGTGTTCTTCCAAAGCAGCTACAACGCGCAAGAGTTCGCCACCCTGCAGCAGATGGCGCACCCAACGCGCGTGGGCGCACTCACAGGGCTATATAACGGAACGACCGTGCTGGTCGGCGGCGTAGGCGGCTCGCTCGTTCCAGGCGCGATGGTCGCGCTCACAGGTGATTTCCAGAAAGGACTATTGAGCGTCGCAGCGGGCGCGCTGACGGTCTGCCTGCTGATGGCGATTCTAAGCCGCACGGAGCATATGCCATCGGGTATCCTCAAAGGCTAATGCAGTACACCGACGACGCGCTGTGGCTCCAACGCTTTCCCGAGTTGGAGCTGCTCATCCCCACGGAGACCCTGCAGGCGCGCGTGGCGGCGCTGGGCGCACAAATCACCCGCGACTACGCGGATTGCCCGCCGCTCCTGGTGGGCGTGCTGAAAGGCTCGCTGCTGTTTATGGCAGACCTGCTCCGCGCCATCCCGCTCAGCGTCTCCTACGACCTCGTCGCCGTCTCCAGCTACGGCGCAGAGACAGCCTCTACCGGACAGGTGCGCCTGCTCAAAGACCTCGACGCGCCTCTCGAGAACCGCCATGTGTTGGTGGTGGAAGACATCTACGACACGGGGCTGACGCTCGGCTATCTGTTGGAGCTGTTGCAACAGCGCGAGCCGCTGAGCTTGCGCGTCTGCACGCTCCTCAGCAAACCCGCGCGCCGCCAAGTATCGGTTCCCATCGCCTACTGCGGCTTCGAAATCCCCGACCGATTCGTGGTCGGCTACGGACTCGACTACGCCGAGCGATATCGGAACCTGCCGTTTATCGCCGCGCTGAACCAGTAGCGTCTCACAAACGGCTGGCAGACGGCAGTCCACTGGAAGCGTCCACTGCTGCCACAGCGCGGTCGTGTAGCAGCGGGCGATAGTACGGATTGCGCCACACCAAGCGCAGCGCACAGTTCAACGATTCGTCGTCGCCCTCCAAGTAGTCCACAACACCGTACTCCGCCATGAAGTTCATCCCCTCATAGAACACCTGATACGGATCTTGCAGACTGTTGACATAAAGGTCGAGCAGGCGTTGCTTTTGGGCGCGTGTCAGCGTTTCGGGCTGATAGCCCATCGATTCGACCCACCGACGGAAGCGGGGCAACCGCCCGAAAATAATCGTTTGATGCACATGCGAGCGGATGAACACGCGTCGACTGGCGATAAAGAGCGCGCGCGCCGCTTCCTGCTTCTGCGACGCGATGCTGACCGCATAGAGATATTCGCCCAACGGCGTATGCGTACTACAAGTGCCGCCGCCCGTATCGAGGAACCAGTTCTCGCGAATCTGCTCCGCGTTCAGATAGATGACCATGCTGTAGCCGTAGATGCGCCCGTCGTACTCGGCAACCAGAAAGCCCTCCGGGTGATGATGGAGCCACGCCTCGAAATAGTCGCGCGTGAGCGCCGCGTTGCCGAACAGACGATCCAGCGACTCGATGCGCTCCAAGTCAGTCTTATCTGCCTGCCTGACTACAAACAAGCCTACAGGTATCATCATATGACCTCCATTCTGTAGTAATCAGAGCATGAATCACGCATCCGCGCGCGATCAAGGGTTTCCCACGCGCGAGAACGCCGACGAATCGGGCTGTTTCGTGGGTCTGATTTGCGTATGCGGCTTAGGAACTATAGCTGCTCACTTTCGAAATTGCCTGTGGACGCACTCATTCGTTGTCGGTTGACCTAATTATAGCACAGAAACGCCCGCGACTGGTCGCCGTTATGCCCGAAACTCGGCGATTCACTTACCCGCTGCACGCGCACATCGGGAAAAACCGCTCCTCTCAGCGGCAGGGGCTACGGGCGATGGCCCTGAAAGTGGGCTATAATAGGTATGGTGATGCCTTTATGTATTTGTGGAGCGATTATCCGTGCGTGGACGATTTAGTTGTGCGAGCGCAGCAGGGCGACGAGGATGCCTCGGAGCAAGTGATTGCCCTGTTCCGTCCGCTGGCGCAGAGCGTGGCAGGACGGTTCTTCTTGCCGTGCTGTGATGCGGAGGATGTGTACCAGATTGCTCTGCTGGGCTTGTGGCGGGCGGTGCAGTGTTTTGACCCGCAGCGTCAAACGAGTTTCGTGGCGTTCGCGCGTGTGTGCATTCGCCGACAAATCCTCTCCGAGCTCAAGCGCGCGCAGCGGTGGAACCTACCGACTTTCAGCCTGTCCGACACGCCTGAGAACCAGCACAGCTGGCTGGAGCGCATCGCCGACCCCTCGCAAGACTTGCTCGAGCAGCTCTGCGAGCATGAGGCGTTGACGCAGCGACAGGCGTTCCTCGATACGCGGCTCAGCCCGTTGGAGGCGCAGGTGATTGCGCTGTATCAGCAGAAACTGACCTATCGTCAGATTGCCGAGCGGTTGGGATGTTCGCTCAAAGCGGTCGATAACGCGCTGACGCGCGTCAAGCGCAAGGCGCGTCGGGGCTAAGGCGACTCGTCGGCAGGGGGTTCAGGCGCAGGCGCGACCTGCACTGTGACCTTCGCCTGCACGGGGCGTCCCTCGCTATCGTAGGCGGTCAGCGTGTAGGTAGTCGTGGCAGTGGGCGTGACGGGCAGCTCGCCCTGCTTCGGGTCTACACGCCCGACGCCGTTGTCGATCTCCGCGCGCACTGCGTTCACGACTTCCCAGCGCAGCATCGCACTCTCGCCAGCCGTTATCTGCTCTGGCTGCGCCGTGAAGCTCAAGATCTGCGCCTGCGACGGGTCGATTACTTCCACTGTGACTTTTTTACTTACCGTTGCGCCCACCGCGTTGCGGGCAATCAGTTCGTACTCGGTGGTGCGCGAGGGGCGATGCTCGTAGCCAGGCATAGCGGGGTCTAACTTCTGTCCGCCGGGCGGAGTGAGAATCAGTTCGGTGGCGTTTTGCACCTGCCAGCGCAGCAGCACCGACTCGCCGCGCTTAATTTGGGCAGGCTCCGCGTAGAACTTCGTAATCACGGGCGCGGGCGGCTTCGGCGCGTTCTGCACAATCACTACCACCTCGCGTATCTGCTCGCCGTAGCGGTTGCGTGCAATCAGCCGATAGGTGGTGGTGGTCTGCGGCTGCACCTGCACCGAGCGCTGCTGGTTCGGGTCGAACTCGCCCAGCGCAGGTTCAATCAGCACGGTCTCGGCGTTGCGCACTTGCCAGCTGAGCGTGGTGGTCTCGCCAGCGGTAATCTGCGCGGGCTGGGCGATAAACTCTTCCACCTGCACGGGCAGCGGGCGCGTGTACGCCCACAGCGCCAGCAGCGCGAGCAGCACTCCCAAGAAGCCCAAGATGAGCGGGCTGACCACGCCGCGCCGCTCCAACTGCGCCTGCACGGAGGCGGAGCGAAGTGGGTCCTCCACGCTGCGTGCCGTCGCCGTGAAGCTGAACAGCGCAGGGTTCGCCACGATGGGCATACGGCGCGGCTGCGCGTACACGAATACTTGTTGCGTCTCTCCCGGCGCCAGCGGCACGCGCTCGCGCTCCAGTTCGAACACGACCTCGTCTTCGGGGTCGGAAGCGTGCAGCTGCACCGTCTGCTCGGTGTTGCCGTAGTTGGAGAGGGTAAGTTCATAGGGCGCGCGTTTGCGCAGGGGCGAGGCGAGGTTGCGCTTCGGCGCAATCTCGAGCGTGAGCATGCTGTAAGGGCGTATCACCAAGCTGCCTTGCGCCATGCCCGCGCCGCCGTTCTCCAGCGAGCGCGCCCGCACCAGAATCGGGTAAGTCCCCGCGCGGCTCT
This sequence comes from Fimbriimonadales bacterium, assembly GCA_046294565.1. Classification (GTDB taxonomy): domain Bacteria; phylum Armatimonadota; class Fimbriimonadia; order Fimbriimonadales; family GBS-DC; genus GBS-DC. The sequence continues at coordinate 19,452 of JBKBKS010000025.1, read as the reverse complement.
CGGTGCTACGCGGGGGGCGAATGAGGATGCGCTCCTGCACTTCCTCGCCGGGCGCAAGGGCAAACGATGGGATGGGAATGGCGCACCATTCCGCGTCGACGCCCTCCACCTCCAGCGCGACCTGGTCGGGCGCGTCGCTCTCGTTGCGCACGACAGCTAATATCTGCGCGGAGCCGCCCGGCTCTACTTGCACTTCGTCCTGCCCCAACCTGACGCGAATTGCCATCGGGGCAATTGTACCCTGCGGGGAAGCGATTACTCGCGTCCAGTGCTGATGACTATCTGCTGCGTCGCGCCGTCATAGGCGACTTCAGCGTTCAACAGTTCGCGCAGGGCGGAGGCAGGAACCAGCACGCGCCCACGATGGATGCGTACAGGCGCGTCGGCAGGTACGGGCGCGTCGTCCACCACTATCTCGTCTTCGCGCACGCGCAGCTGGATGCGCCGTTCACCCAGTTCGACCGTCGCCGTCTTGGTGTGGTTGTCCCAGCGTAGGCGTGCGCCCAACGCCTCCAGCAGTGGGCGGACAGGCAGCAGCGGTATACCGTCTTCCACTTGCGGCGCGACATCGAACGAGATGAGCATCGCATCAAGAACGACCTCGAACTGCGCGACGCCTGCAGGCAGGCGCACGCCGCGCTCGAGGTTCACCCATGCGCTGGTATCGGCATGGCGCGGGCTGGGCGCGAAGGCGACCTGTGGCGCACGCAGTTTCTGACCGCGCATCTGCGGCTCCGCTTGGGCGAGGCGCGTAGGCTCTGGCGCACGGACGGGCGTCGTCGCGAGGGTCAATTCATCGGGCATTTCCTGCGGCGCGACGGAACGCGCTTCGCTCAGACGGGCTGCCGTCGGCGCATTCGAGGCAGGCTCGGACGCAGCGACTATCACTTCTGGCGTTGTCTCAGGCGTCTGCACGGGGTCCAACTCAGGCGTTTCAGGCGCGCTTAGCCGCGTGTGGTCGCTGAGGCGCGTTTCGGGCAATTCGGCGGCGCGCAGCGTCGGCTCAGTGCTGGGCGGCTCAAGGGTCGCCGCCGCTGTCGCAGGCGGTTCGGCTTCAGCGACCTCCTGACGCTCGGTGCGTCCGCCCGGATTGTTCACATACACGCGCATCGGCGGCGTCTTGAGCGTCTGGTTGCCATCGTAGCCCCACACCTCAATCGTGTGCCAGCCGTTCGTCTCGCGCGTAGTGTCCCAATTGTACACATACGGCGGATAGTTGCGCAGCCCACGAATCTGCCCGTCCACGAAGAACGACACATACAGGGTTCCCTGCCGACCCCCGCGCGCTTCAATCGGCACATCGCCCGCCACCACACTTCCGTGTCGGGGGATGACGATGTTCAGTGGACTGTTGGGGTCGGGCAGCAAGTCGATGCGCGTGTTCGTCTGCCCGATGAGTCGCCCCTGCGCATCGTACAGATAGACGGTCGCCTCGTGTACGCCGGGCGCAAGCCCGATGCTGTGCAGGTTCAGCTGCAGGCGGTCGGTCTGCCCGTTCAGATGGCGCGTGGCAATCACAACGCCGTCCACTACCACCTCGACAGTCGCAGGTTTCACCCCGCGAAACTGCATCGTGAGTCGGTTCGGCTCCTTTCGGAGAATCTGCAGGGGCGATGGCTGCGGCTGCCAAGCCGCGATGCCTGTTGTGGTTAGCCCTGCGAGCGCCAGCAAACTCCAAATTCGCGTCTTATCCATCGGTCGACCTCCGTATCGGCGTGCAGTGTATCCCTTCGCCGCGTGTGCGATTCATCCAATTCGACGCTTCCTGCCGATTCCTGCCAATTTCGAGCGCGATTCGCCCCTAAATTCCCGCCAAACCCTTGACTTTTACGGGGCGAATCGTATAAACTAATCATGTCCGCAGGGGAGCGCTGCAGACAACCACAAGGCGCAGGCGTGGATGAGCATGTGGGCGATGGCTCATCGGCGGAGCGCCTCTCGGTGTGGGCTGGAATAGAATAACCGACGGAGGGATCTAAGCATGGCGATGACGGACGGCTACTTTCTTGATGACGCAGGACTCTGCACCACCTATATGGCGGATGAGGAACTCGTTCTCTATGCGAAGCAGGGCAACGAACGCGCCACTGAAACACTCCTGAAGCGGTATCGCTCGCTGGTGGAAAGCAAGGCGCGTTCCTATTTTTTAATCGGCGCCGACCACGAAGATGTGGTGCAAGAGGGCTTGATTGGGTTATACAAAGCGATTCGCGACTTCAAAGACGCGCAGGTGCATAAGTTTCGCCCGTTCGCGGAGCTCTGCGTGACGCGGCAGATTATCTCAGCGGTCAAAGCCGCCACACGGCAGAAACATATCCCCCTCAACGACTATGTCTCGCTCTATCGCCCGCTGCAGAACCACCACAACGACGACACCGATTCCAACCTCAGCGACATCTTGCCCGACCCCAACGCGCTCAACCCTGAACAGTGGATCCTGCAGAAGCGTATCCCGCGCGCCGTGATGCAGATGGCGCGCGAAAAAATGAGCGAGCTCGAAAAACAGGTGTTAGAGTTCTATTTAGACGGTCTCTCCTACAAAGAGATGTCCGACCGCTTGTGTCGGGGCACGAAGTGTATCGACAACGCCCTGCAGCGCGTCAAGAAAAAACTGATTCAAGTGTATGAAGAACACTATGGCGAATCGTCGCAGTGTCCGCGTCGTCGCCGTCGTGTGCGCGTGATGCCCGAACTGGATGATAACCTGCTATGAACGCGACGCTGGAGCGCACGGACGCGCGGCGCGTGGCGCGTGAGGTGCTGCAAATTGAGGCGGACGCCCTCCACCGACTGATGGAATCGCTGGATGAGCGGTTCGACCAAGCGGTGGAAGCGATTTTGGGCTGTGAGGGGCGCGTCATCCTTAGCGGCGTGGGCAAGTCGGGCGCGATTGCGCGCAAGCTCGCTGGCACCTTCAGCAGCACAGGCTCGCCCGCCATATTCGTGCATCCAACCGAAGCCGCGCACGGCGACCTCGGCGCTATCACCGAGCAAGATGTGGCAATCTTACTCTCATTTCGCGGCGAGAGCGACGAACTGGCGCTGCTCTGTCCTGCCCTCAAACGCCTAAAAGTGTACACGATTGTCTTCACGGCTCGCCCCGACTCGACGCTGGGCAGGATGGCAGACTTAGTGCTGGAGATTCCCATCGAGCGCGAGGCGTGCCCCCACAACCTTGCGCCGACCGCCAGCACGACCGCGATGCTCGCGCTGGGCGATGCGCTGGCGATGGCGGTGATGGCAATGCGCGGCTTCACGCCCAGCGACTTCGCGCTGAACCACCCTGCCGGCGCGCTGGGGCGACGACTGTTGATACGCGCCCACGATGTGATGCGCACGGGCGACGCGCTCGCCGTCGTGCCCCAAACCGCGCTCCTACGCGACGCCCTGTTCGCCATCACCAAAGCAGGCGCAGGCGCGGCGTGCGTGGTCGACAACGACGGCAAAATGGTGGGTCTCATCACCGACGGCGACATCCGACGACACCTGCAAGACGAAACGGCGCTCAGACGCCCCGTCACCGAAGCCATGACCTGCCGCCCGATGACCGTGCGCGACAACCCGCTCGCCATCGAAGTGCTGGAACGGTTCCACAGCGCGCCCGCCAAAATCGGCGACCTGCCCGTGCTGGACGATGGGGGCAAACCGATTGGCATGATTGTGCTCAAAGACCTGCTGCGCGCAGGGATTGTGTGAACCCTAAGCCGTGTATGGCGTCGGCAGATTGTGGAATAATCGTCGTAGCCGCTCATCGGAGTGTGCCCGAAAGTGGGACGGAGATGCCTCGCGTCGCCGAGAATAACGCAAGCGCGCCGTTCGGTCGGACGAGGTATCCTATACGCGCTCCGTGCATCGTGAGGCAAGATTCTCAGGTTGATGCTTATGCATGCGCAAGTACGAATCGGACTGATAGGCGCAGGGGGCATCGGACGCCACTTAGCGTGGCAGCTGCGTCCCCTGAGTGAAGCGCAACTGGTGGGCGTTTACGATGTGAACGCTGAGCTGTCGGCGCAAGCTGCCGCCGAGCTGGAGACGGAAGCGTTCGTGAGTTTAGACGCGCTGCTGCAAAGCCCCGCAGTCGACGCCGTACTCATCGCCACGCCGCCGCACACCCACTGCGCGCTGGGCGTGCAGGCGTTGCAGCATGGGAAGCATGTCTTCTGCGAGAAGCCGCTGGCGCTCACGGTAGCCGATTGCGACGCGATGCTGCAGGCGGCGCAGGCGGCGCAGCGCGTGCTCATGGCGGGGCAAGTGTTGCGCCTATTTCCGCTGTTTTGGCAATCGAAGCAGTGGCTGCAAGGGGGCGTGATTGGCGCGCCCGTCGCGATACATCTGCAGCGGCGTGGCTACGAGATTAATCTATTCCGCGAGGGCTGGCGCGCCGACCCCCAGCAAAGCGGCGGCGTGCTGCTGGAGATGAATGTTCACGAACTCGACTACCTGCGCTGGCTGATCGGCGACTTCCGCGTGGTCGCCGCGCAGGGCGCACAGCCCCATCCCACACCCAACTTCACGCAGCAGTGGAGCGCACTGCTGCAGTTCGAAAACGGCGTCCTCGGCGCCATCGAGGCAAGCGTTATCGACCACCTCGGCGGCTATCTGGTGCGTATTGTGGGCACAGAGGGTACTATGGAACACACGGGCTTCAGCGGCGCGGCTCGATACAAGCGTCTGGGCGAGCCTGAAGTGAGCCTGACCCCCGAAGAGATTGGCGCGCCCGAACCGTACCTGTGGGAACTGCGCAGCTTCATCCGAGCAATCCTCTACAACGAGACGCCCCCCTTCGACGGCTACGATGGGCGCATGGCTGTAGCAAACGCCCACGCGGTGCTGCAAGCCATCGGAGTCAAAGCATAGGTTCGCCACGCGATGTAGGGGCAATATCAAACGAATTGCCTCTATATCGCCCTTTGAACCCTGAAGGCGGCGAATATCGGATGTTGGCGACTAAATGCCTCGCTGCGCTCGGCATGACAGGGGGGAGTATCGGCAGACAGGGGGGAGTATCGTCATGACAGGAAGCCTGTTATGCGGACAAGCCTCTGCCAGGCCGACACATCCCTTTTGTCATGCCGACATCCCCTTTTGCCATGCCGAGCGCAGCGCGGCATTCTGCCCAGCACCCGCTCGCACTCGGGTTCACTTCACGGATTTTCGAACACCCTCAGCCAAACCAGCGGGCGTATCGAAGCCTGCATCCACTTCTCACGCATTCTCTTTCACCGATGTTTTTCTGTGAGAGAACGGTAGAATCTCGTTAACTAACCACCGCCTTCCTCCTTGCGCCACGGCAGCGGATGTAAAGCAAACCGTTCCAGTCCTTGCGGCAGTTTTATAATCTCTTCGTGAACCAGTTCGCCTTTTTCAGTAAGCTGCGCCGGTTTATATTCACATCCTTGAAGGGTGCGCGCCACATGCTCAATAATGCGTTGACGCGCTTCCCAGCGAACGCGCGGGAACGCTCGAATGGAAAGCCCTGTTCGTGATGATTGTGTCATTAGTCGTCTGCGCATGTTCTGGTTGTGTTGAAGCCATTGAGCCACCGCGCGGTCTTTTTCCAACTGAGGATACTGCTTCGCCGTTTCGCGCAGCGCCGTTTCCTCGAGCGCAAGCAGAGCGGCTTCTAAATTCATCAGTTCCTGAATAAATCGGAGCAGATGACGAGACTCCGACTCGCTTATGGGAGGCGATACGGGAGCGTCGGCGCGCTGATGGTAGCGAGACGCCAAATCGTTGCGCAACATCAACACACTGAGAAAGAGTACGCGGCTATGCAAGGCAATCTGGCGCGGGTCTTGCGAGTGGGCAAGGGTATGTTCGAACGCTTGCCGTGCTTCAGAGAGAAAAAGTTGCATCGTTTGTGCGCGTTCTAAAAGGGATTGGTCTTCGCACAGTCGCGGAAACTTTTGTGACGATGCGTTCAAGACGAACACAAGGCTCATCAGCAAACTTAAGAGTCTCATGAGTAATCTCCTTGAGATGCGAGCGTTGGCATGCCCAACGCTCGCATGGCTAAGTTTAGTGAATTACGACGCCAGTATGTGAACCTGCGGGGATGGTACGCATGCCACATACCGAATTACAGAGAACAGCAGATCCTGTCTGTCGCTTACACTCGTTGCAGGCTCGTCCACAGGGAACGCCTCCTGTGTTGAGTTCTCCGAAACACTCCCAGAACGCAGCGCCTCGGCTCGCCCAAGCGCTGCTCAGTGTCGCGAGAATTAGTCCCACAGCAATCCAACGGCGCATGCTTTCACCTCCAGCGAAGCGGGTACCAAGTCTCTTCCCAAAACACACGCCCTTCTTTAGATTTGCTATAGTACAACAGGATGGGCGTCTCCTTCCCCACGCGCACAATCGCTTCATAGCGGTGTGTGCGGATTTTTACTTCCCAGTAGGGATAGGTCAGTGTTTCTATCTCGTTGCTGCGATTACGGATTTGGAAGGTGTGAACACCCTGAGCGACTTGGATATTCTGTACGAAATCGTGGCTCCAAAGGTCGCTGATTCTATAGTTGGCGTCCAGCGTCGCCGCACCTGCTGCCGTATCGCATGGCATCCTCCGTGTTTTTTTGAGCTCTTTGCGGCAGTGTCTACACTACCACATGTCGCACCGACTTAGTACACCAAAACGATCCTGGTGTTTGTCAGTCTACTATAAATTATAGCACATAACTAGCAAAAAGTCAAGGGGTGTCGTGAGGGTGTTCGAAAAAAAAAAGCATCGAGTCGGGAGCGATTCCTCGCCTGCGGCTCGGCACGACAGCCTTTCGGTCAGCCGACACAACTTGCCATGCCGAGCGCAGCGCGGCATCTCACGCACCAACTTCCCCCGATTTTTCGAACACCCTCTCTTAAACCCTGAGGGTGTTCGGAAAATGCCTCTATTCGGTAGAGATTCCTCGCCTGCGGCTCGGAATGACAGGGATTTCGCCCCGAGCGGCACTTGTCATGCCGAGCGGAGCGAGGCATCTCAAGCACTGACGCCTCCGATTTTTCGAACACCCTCTCTTAAACCCTTGACAAACCCCCAAATTCTTGTTATAATTTTGGTGGGCGAACGCCACAGGTGGGTGAAAACCCCTTGAAATACGGCGCAAAACCATGCCCAGTAGCAGGAAAAAACTAAACTGGGCTATAATTAGGACTCGGTGCGTGAAGCGCACGGAACCATATCGGCGGACGAGTCGTATACTTTCTCTGGTACGACGCCGTATATGAAAAATAGAGACCGACGGTTTTGTGTACGGTTTCACAAAGTACGGTATGCTCATAGGAGGTGTTATCGAAGTGCCCGTATTAGATGAGGAGATGGATATTCTGATGGATACGCAGGCAACAGCTCGCGTGAGCAAAGCGGGGCGGGAAGCCTACTATGACGACCCGCTCGGCTTGGAGATAGACGCCACCGAGCTGGATGAGCTGGACACTCTGGAGGAAGATTTCTCTGGGCTGGGGCTGGGCAGCCTCGATTTAGGCGACGATTTAGGTAGCGAAGAAGAAGTCGATTTCTGGGGCGGCGTCGGCGAGGAGACCCCCCACGAGGACGACAGCGTCGAAATCGAACTCTGGATGCTGCAGAGCCGACGCTCGCAACTGCTGACCCCCGAAGAGGAGATTCGATTCTCGCAACAGGTGCAGGAGGGTGAGCGACTCTACAAAATCCGCCGCCAAATCGCTGACAAGCGCAAAATCGCGCCCGAAAGCGTCAGCGATGAGGAGTGGGCTAAAGCGGCGAACCTACCCACTTGGGAGTTGGCTGTGCGCATCGAGGAAGCCGAAGAAGCCAAGCGACGCCTCATCGAGTCCAACTTGCGACTGGTGGTTAGCATCGCCAAGCGCTACGCCTCGCGCGGCATCTCGTTGGCAGACCTGATTCAGGAAGGCAACCTGGGGCTGATTCGCGCCGTCGAGAAGTTCGACCCCGAGCGCGGCTTCCGCTTCAGCACCTACGCCACCTGGTGGATCCGACGCGCCATCGCACGCGCCGTCATCAACAACAGCCGCACGATACGCATCCCCGTCTATGTGGCGGAACTCATCAACAAAGTCATCAAGACCGAGCTGCGCCTGCAGCAAATCCTGCAGCGCGTGCCGACCGATGAGGAGATTGCGGCGGAGACCAAGATGTCGGTCGAGCGCGTGCGCGAAATCCGACGCGCCGCGGTGGAACCTATCTCCATCGAAAGTCCTGTCGGCGAGCGCGACAACGCCACGCTGGGCGAGTTCATCCCGTCGCAAGACATCGTGCCAACGCCCGAAGATGTCACCGCGCGCCTCATCCTGCGCGAGCAAATCGACATGATCCTGGAGAAGCTGCAGCCGCGCGAGCGCGATGTGGTGCGCCTGCGCTTCGGACTTGACGACGGGCATCAGCGCACACTCGAAGAGGTCGGCGCGGAACTCAAAATCACGCGCGAGCGCGTGCGCCAACTCGAGCTGCGCGCCCTGCGCAAACTCCGACTCATCGGCGAGCGCATCGAAGACCTCCGCCGCAATCAGGGTCTCGAACTCGAAGACGCGCTTGCGCTCATCGAAGAAGTGCAATAACCCCCGTCGGGCAGGCGGTCGCCTGCCCGATGGACTTTCCTGACGCCTATGACCGAAACGCGCGTGCCAATCCCGACCTTAGAACGCTTAGCCATCTACCTGCGTGTGCTGCTGGACGCCCACGAGGCGGGGATACAGACCCTTTCGTCGCAGGAGATGGAGCAACATTCGGGCATCAACGCCGCGCAGTTCCGCAAAGACCTCTCCTACTTCGGCGAGTTCGGCAAACCAGGCGTGGGCTACTCGGTGGAGGGGCTGATTCAGTGCATCGAGCGCATCCTGCGCTTGGATGCGGAGCAACCGATTCTGCTGGTGGGCGCGGGCAACATCGGCGCAGCGCTGGTGGGCTACCCCAACTTCCAAGCGCACCGCCTGCGCATCGCCGCCGTGTTCGATAACAACTTCGTCAAAATCGGGCGACCGTTCGGCGACTTGGTGATTGAGGATGTCACGCGCATCCGAGAGAGGAACGCCTCGATCGGCGCACGGCTGGGCATTATTGCTGTGCCTGCCCACGCCGCTCAAGAAGCCGCCGACCTACTGGTGGAAGCGGGCGTGACGGGCATCCTCAACTTCGCCCCCACCATCCTGCGCGTGCCGCCCCATGTGCATGTGCGTAATGTGTCGTTCCTGCAGGAACTCGCCGTACTCTCATACCAAGCGGTGGAAGAATCACTGTGCACAAACGGTCGGGCGACCCGTGGAGGCGAACATGCAGTTTGATTATCTGGTCTTGGGCAGCGGGATTGCAGGGCTGACCTTCGCGTTGAACGCCGCGCCGCACGGCTCGGTCGCCATCCTGACCAAGAAGCAGCGCTCCGAATCGAACACCAACTACGCGCAGGGGGGCGTGGGCCC
>JBKBKS010000025.1:0-10034 GCA_046294565.1 Fimbriimonadales bacterium | reverse complement strand
GGTCCCATTCCCTACAACTTCGCTCCCCCCCCACCCCACCACAACCCCGGGGGGGGGGGGGGCGCCCGCCGCCCCCGGCGCCCACGACTCATGGGAACTGCACCTCCAAGATACGCTCGTCGCCGGCGCTGGACTGTGCGACCGTGAAGCCGTCGAGGTGCTGGTGCGCAACGGACCGCGCCTCATCTACTGGCTCATCGAAATCGGCGCGCAGTTCGACCGCACCGCTGAAGGCGCGATAGCGCTCGGACGCGAGGGCGGGCATTCACGCAACCGCATCATCCACGCCGCTGACCATACCGGCTACGAAATCGAGCGCACCCTGCTCATCGCCGCACGCAAGACCCCCAACATCACCATTTGGGAGCATTATCAAGCCCTCGAGTTGATAATCGAGCATGGCGCATGCGTCGGCGTGCAGGTGCTGGATACGCTCACGGGCGATTTGTTTGAGATTCGTGCGCGTGCGGTGATGCTGGCGACAGGCGGCTGCGGGCAGGTCTATCTGCACACCAGCAATCCGCTAATCGCCACAGGCGACGGGATAGCGATGGCGTGGCGGGCGGGGGCGACCATCGCCAACATGGAGTTCATTCAGTTCCACCCGACCACGCTCTATCACACCGACGCGCCCTCGTTCCTGATTTCGGAGGCGGTGCGCGGCGAGGGGGGCATCCTCAAACGGCGCGACGGCTACCGCTTCATGCCCGATTACGACCCGCGCGCCGAACTCGCCCCGCGCGACATCGTCGCACGCGCCATCGACGCCGAACTCAAAAAGACAGGCGACCCCTGCGTCTACCTCGATATCACGCACCTAAACGCCGAGTTCATCAAGCACCGATTCCCCACCATCTATCAGACCTGCCTGCAGTACGACATCGACATCACCCAGGAGCCGATTCCTGTTGTGCCTGCCGCGCACTACACCTGCGGCGGCGTCTGGACCGACCTGGAGGGGCGCACGACGATTTCGCGCCTCTACGCCTGCGGCGAGGCGGCGTATACGGGCGTGCACGGGGCGAACCGATTGGCGAGCAACTCGCTGCTGGAGGCGTTGGTGTTCGCCGAGCGCGCCGCGCAGCACGCGACCGCTCACCTCGACGCGCCGCCGCCCACGCCGAGACCCTCCTGCATCACGGCGCAACTGCCTTTGATTGAACCCGCGCCCGCCGTCGCCGACCACGCCTACAACTGGGACGACGACCGACTCCAAATCCGCCAGCTGATGCAGAAGAAGGTCGGCATCGTGCGCACGGCGCAACGCTTGCAGGAAGCGCGATGCCAACTGGAGCCGCTCGCGGCGCAGATAGAGGCGGCGTACCGAACGCTGCCGCCCAGCGTCGAGTCGTGTGAGGCGCGCAACTTGGCAGCGTGCGCCCTGCTGGTTACCCACAGCGCACTCGCCCGCAAGGAGAGCCGAGGACTGCACTATGTGCTGGACTACCCCGACGCCCGCGAAGAGTTCGCAACCTGCCCCACGCTGATTACGCCATGAAAAAAATCGACGGCATCATCCGCCCGCATAAGCTGGAAGAGGTGAAGACCGCGCTGAACGCGCTGGGCATAACAGGCATGACCGTCAGCGAGGTGCGCGGCTGCGGCAACAGCCCGCCCGCCGACGCTTGGCTGGGCGAGGAGACGCTCATCCGCCTGCCCATCCGCCTGCGCATCGAGATGGTCGCCCCCGACGCGATGGTCGAATCCATCATCGAGGCGATACTCCGCCACGCGCATACGGGTCAGCCCGACGACGGCAAGATTTTCGTCGTGCCGTACCGCGAAGCGATACGCATCCGCACGGAGGAACGCGGTGAGGCGGCGTTATGAGCGCGCCCCGCGCACACGCGCATACGCCAAGCGCACCCACAGCCCCAGACGAACCGCCCCAATACATAACCCATACACCAACGGGTTCAGCCGACCACGATAGTGCTTCGCATAGAACCGCTCCAGCGCACGATGCGACTCCCGTATCGCGCTCAGACGCACCTGCCGCGTGCTCGCCCCGCCATGATGAAGCACCCGTACATCCGACACATAGTAAATTTTCCAGCCCGCCTGCCGAACACGGTAGCACCAGTCCACATCGTTGAAAAACAGCGGGAACGCCTCGTCCATTAACCCGACCTGTTGCACCACGGCGCGACGCATCATCAAGAAGGTCGCCATCGGCTGGTCCACCTCGGCGGTCTGGTGGTAATCGAACCAGCGCATGCGATAGCCGCCGAGCTTGCGCGAGCGGGGGAACAGCCGCGCCACACCCGACGCTTCAAACAGCAGGTTGGCAGGCGTGGGAAACCCTCGAACGGAGGCTTGCACGCGCCCATCGGGAAATATCTGCCGCGCGCCGATTGCGCCCACCTCCCCATGCGCACGCATGAACCCCACCGCGCAATCCAGCGTGTCGGAGAAGACCTCCGTGTCGGGGTTCAACAGCAGAATCAACTCGCCCTGCGCACGCGCCATCGCCTGATTGTTGCCCCGCGCGTAGCCCAAGTTCTGCGTGTTGGCAATCAGCGCGACTTGGGGGAACTCCGCGCGCACCATCGCCGCGCTGCCGTCGGGCGAGGCGTTGTCCACCACAATCACCTCGAACGGCTCCGCGAGCGGATAGCGATAGAGCGACTGCAAGCACGCCCGCAGCAACGCGCGCGTGTTCCAGTTCACGATGCAGATACTGAGGGTGATAGGCTGCACGCGCCGTAGAGTGTACCTGACGACCTTATGTTTCTACCCCCCTTCCTTTTGACAGAGCGTCTCTTTGCCGACGGTGTGTAGGGTTCGGTGTCCTGCGAGTGCGAGGGTAAGATCCAGCTCCGCCAAGAAATTGCGCAGGTAGGTCTGCACGCCAGCCTCGCCCTCGATGGCGAGCGCCCACATTACGGGTCTGCCTAATCCGACCATCCGTGCGCCGAGCGCGATTGCTTTGAATGCGTCTGCGCCCGTGCGTATGCCGCTGTCGAACAGCACAGGCATTCGGTCGCCAACCGCCTCCACCATTGAGCAGAGCGCGTCCAAAGCGGGGACTGCACCGTCGACCTGCCTGCCCCCGTGGTTGGAGACGATGACTCCGTCCACGCCGCGTCGCATCGCTTCACGCGCATCGTCGGGATGGAGCAGCCCCTTGAGCAGAATCGGCAGCGAGGTCTGTCCGCGCAGATACTCCAAGTCGTCCCAAGTGAGGCTGGGATTGCCGAAAATCGCTGCGAACTGCAGCACTGCGCTGCCGGGGTCCGCTTCAGGCGGCGCGCTCAGCAGCGAACGGAACACAGGGTCGCTGAAATAGTTCGCCAGCCCCTCGCCGTGCATAAAAGGCAAGTAGGCGCGTTTCAAGTCGCGTGGACGCCACGCCAGCATGTAGGTATCGACCGTGACCACGATTGCCTGGTAGCCTGCAGCCTCCGCGCGACGCACGAAACTGCCCGCCACCTCGTGGTTGCGGCTCCAGTAGAGCTGGAACCATCGGGGCGCGTCGCCCATCGCCTCGGCGACCTGCTCAATCGTGTACGAGGCGACCGTGCTGAGTGTGAAGGGTATACCTAACTTCGCGCACGCGCGCGCCGTCGCCAGCTCCCCATCGGGATGGATCATCCCTTGCACACCCACAGGCGCGACATACACAGGGGCAGGATACTTGCGCCCCAGCAACTCCACGCTCCAGTCCCGCTCGGCGACATCGCGCAGGTAACGGGGCACAATCACCCACTTCTCGAAAGCGCGTGCGTTCGCCGCCGCCGTGCGCTCTGCGCCCGCGCTGCCCGCCACATAGTCATACGCCTCAGGTTTCAGCACATCCCGCGCCGCCGATTCCAAATCCGCGTAGTCCACATGGAAACGCTCCGGCGCCCCAAACAAGCCCCTGCGATACAACTCCAACTGACGCTCCATCCCTGTCTCCATCGTGTAGTCCTCCTATCGGGTAAATTCACAACGCGCGCAAAAACTCCTGCACCCCCCCCAAAAAACACGGGAACTTTTCGCGCTTTTCTTTGGTATGTGTATCTGCTATGCACATCGAGAAACATATTGAAGGAGAACTGAGCAGTCTTCTGAAGCAGATACTGCACGAGCTACGCGCGATTCGTCAGCTGTTGGAGCGTCAGTCGCCCGTTCAAACGAAGCAGCCTGTGATCGCTCAACTGACGCAGTTGGTGTATACCCCTCAAAAAGCGGAAGCCTATCTGGAACGGTATCTGGCATCCCGACAGCTGCATATCGTTGAAGCCGCGCAGCTCACGCCAGAGAACCCCGTGATGCGCGAGCGGACGCACTTGGCGTATTTCATGGGGCAGAACTATCCGATAGTGCAAGATTTACTACAACAGCTACGCGCCACCTTACAGCGTCCGACCAAAGTGCGGCTGAACTTGTCAGGATGCTCTTCGGATGACATCTCAATCCTCACGAATGTCGGCAGCCGACTGTATCATCTCTACATGCTACAAGACTACGAGTACACGCGCAACCCGCGCTCTATCTGCTGCAAGGTGCGTCGGCAGCCGTTTGTGCATAACTATCTGTCGGGCGGCTGGTTCGAGTTGTATGTGGCGCAGGAGACACAAAAGCAGTTGGGGAACCGCCTCTTGTGGGCGAAGCGGAATGTCAAATTGCTAGCACAGGGCGGTGCGATGTGCGAAGCCGATTTGCTGATGGTGGTGCAGAGCAAACGGGGGGAGCTGCTGCTGGTCGTGTTGGAGTGCAAGAGCGCGAACGCGCTGTACGATAGTGAACCGCGCCAGATCCAGCGGCTCAACAGCTTGCTCAATCTCGGAATGCACTGCTCGGCTGTTGTGTTTCCCAAGCAGCCCAGCCCTGCTTTTGCCGACAAGTGGTTCAAGGAAACAGGCTCCCAAATCATCGGGCGCGAACAGCTGCCACGGTTCTTGTTCACGCTGTAGCCCTCCGTGAGGGTTGCCTGCCAGTCAGGTTTCCCCCACTGCAGTAGCACGGACAGGAATGTCCGTGCAAATGCACTTGAACAAAACTGTCCAAGCCCCGCGGCGTCCCAGTCAACCCATGTCGGGATGCAGACGTGTATTTCTAAGTCCCTCAATATTAAGAATTCTCTGTGAGATTCCTCGCCTTCGGCGCGGAATGACAGAGGGTGCGGCGCGGAATGACAGAGGTCTCTGGTTGTTCGCCACACCCCGTTTCAATCCCTCACAGGTAGGCTACAAACGACGCAGGTGGACACGGTCGATGTGAGCGCTGTGAGTTTCAATCCCTCACAGGTAGGCTACAAACCCAAGACGCCTTTTCGGGGGAGGCGTCCCGATAGTTCTGGGCAAATCTCACCGCTTCTTCAAATGACCCAAAAGTGTCGGGGGTGGAGAAGTGGTAGTCCCCGACATTACGCCTGACGGCTTTGCATAGACTGTAGTGCAGTCTCAACAACGACTGACACTCGGTCTTTTAAAACAGTGGGTCGTACTGAAGGTTTTTCACATGAGACCTGTCCACACCGTCCGACCAGACCAAAAAACGCAGATCGCTATACCCATCAAACGATCACTGGTCATCGTTTTCGTCGTCGTCCAGACCATCAAGGTACTCTTCCACATCTTCAGGTTCGTAAAGGGTGTCCAACGGGTCATCAGGGTCTTCAAACTGGGACAAAAACTCTGCTACATGGCTTCCATAACGGGGAGTGGGTGTGGGGTCAAATTCATCGCCTCTCCCGTCGGTGCCGTCATCTTCATACACAGGCTCTTCACAACACCCGCTATTTGGGATGTGCTCAGGCTCTTCACCAATCAGCTCTTCAGGTTTTCGTTCTGTCATATCACTAACCTCCTCTATCGGTATTGGTACACCGACAGTTTGCGAAAGTGTGTCATATTCTTTGAGTTCGTCTCTGATGACGCCCAACACATAATCCGAAGAGCTACTCAGTTTGCAATACAACCGCTGAACTCAAAAAAGAGCCAGCTGTCAAGATAAGTTGCCGTTGCGTTGGCGCTTATACTGTACCCCATCGGTGTGGGTGAAGTCAAGGGGTGTCGAGGGTGTTCGAAAAATCGGGGGGCGCACACAGGTGCGCCCCACACCCCCGTAGGGGCGGACCTGCGTGTCCGCCCCTCTACGAAATCCTCCCAACGCAGGGCGCATGCCCAATAGGGCGCACACGCAGGTGCGCTGTGGGTGCAGGGCGCACACACAGGTGCGTCCCTACACTCCAACCAACGCGACCGGGGCGGACCTGCGGGTCCGCCCTATCCTGCCCGATTTTTCGAACACCCTCAGGGGTGTCGTCGATCGGCGGCGGATTTGAACTCAAGTGGGTGAAAGTCGGCGATCGACGCATTTGGGGTTTTTGGCATACAGGATGTGGTGGGTTGTGGGGTGTAGATATCGCTATGGGTAGTAGGCGTTGTCTCGAAATGTCGTCGAACGAACGGTTAGTCAAAGTTTGGGCACGACGAAGCCAACCTGTGCGTCTCAAGGCAGGCGTCTGCGAGGTATAATCTTCTCATCTATGGCGCACAACTACCGAGAGACACTGCACTTGCCGAAGGATGAGCACACGATTCCGATGCGGGCGAACCTGCCTGAGCAGGAGCCGCGCTGGCAAGCGTTCTGGCGCGAAATCGACCTCTATCGGCGCATGCTCGAAAAGCACGCCCCCAACGGCGATTATCTCCTGCACGACGGGCCGCCCTATTCCAACGGCGATATTCATATTGGGCACGCGCTGAACAAGACGCTCAAAGACATCGTGGCGCGCTCCTACTGCATGCGGGGCTACCGCACGCCATATGTGCCTGGCTGGGACAATCACGGCTTGCCCATCGAGAACGCGGTCGCGAAGCAGTTTCTGGAGCGCGGCGAGACGCCCGACAAAATCGCCCTGCGCCGCGCCTGCCGCGCGTACGCGCAACACTATGTGAAGGTGCAACGCGAGCAGTTCGAACGGCTCGGCTTGGTGGGCGCGTGGGACCAGCCCTACCTCACGATGGACTACGCCTTCGAGGCGGGGCTGGTGCGCATCTTCGGCGAGCTGGCGCAACGCGGCTATATCTACCGCGGGTTGCGTCCCACCCTCTGGTGTCCCACTTGTCAAACCGCGCTCGCCGACGCCGAAGTGGAATATGACGAGAAGGTCTCCGACTCGATCTATGTGGCGTTCCCTGTCATCAAGCCCCCTGCAAGCGCGCCTGCAATCGAAAACCTTAAGGTTCTCATTTGGACGACCACGCCGTGGACGATCCCCGCGAACCTTGCGCTGGCGGTGCATCCCGAGCTGGAGTACGCCTATGTGCAAGTGGGTGGCGCGATTTATCTGCTGGCGCATCGGCTGGCGGCGCCCACGCTGGAGGCGGTCGGCGTTCGCGATTACACCCTGCTGGGCACAGTGGCAGGCGCAGCGTTGGAAGGCGCTGTGGCGAAGCACCCGCTGTTCGAGCGCGAGTCGCCCATCGTGCTGGCGGATTATGTGACGGCGGAGGACGGCACGGGCGTCGTGCATACCGCGCCGGGGCACGGCGCAGAAGACTTTGCGACGGGCAAGAAGTACGGGCTGCCCGTGTTATGCCCGGTGGACGAGCGGGGCGTGTTCACGGCGGAGGCGGGCGCGGCGTTTGCAGGGCTGCCCATCGCCCCCGAGGGCAACCGCGCGGTGATCGCTCAGCTGCAAAAGGTCGGCGCCCTACTCCACCACGAACCCTATCGCCATAACTATCCGCACTGTTGGCGTTGCGACACGCCGCTCATCTTTCGCGCCACCGAGCAGTGGTTTATGAGCATCGACCATGCGGGGCATCGGGAGCGGGCGTTGGAAGCCATTCGCGGCGTGCGCTGGATCCCGCCGGACGGCGAGACGCGCATCGCCGCCGCCGTGCAGAACCGACCCGACTGGTGTCTCAGTCGCCAGCGCGCGTGGGGCGTGGGTATCCCCGCGTTCTACTGCGAGGCGTGCGGCGAGGCTATCCTCACGCCCGAAACCGTCGAGCGCGTCGCGCAAGCCATCGAGCGCGACGGCTCCGATGTCTGGTTCGAGCAGCCTGCCGAATACTTCCTGCCCGACGGCTTCGCCTGCCCCAAGTGCGGCGCGACGCGCTTCCGCAAAGAGACCGATGTGCTGGATGTGTGGTTCGATTCGGGCAGCACGCATCGGCTGGTGCTGGAGACGCGCCCCGAGCTGCGCTGGCCCGCCGACTTGTATCTGGAAGGCTCCGACCAGCACCGAGGCTGGTTCAACTCCAGCCTGATGATTGCGATAGGCACGCGCGACGCTGCGCCCTACCGTACGGTCATCACACACGGCTTTGTACTGGACGGCGAGGGGCGCAAGATGAGCAAGAGCCTCGGCAATGTGGTCAGCCCGCAAGAGGTCATCCACAAGTACGGCGCAGATGTGTTGCGCCTCTGGGTCGCCTCGTGCGAATACTTCGAGGATGTGCGCCTCTCGGAAGAGATACTCAAATATGTCGCCGACGCCTATCGGCAGATGCGCAACACCCTGCGCTTCATCGTGGGCAACCTCGCGGATTTCAACCCCGCGACCGACGCCGTGCCCCACGCGCAACTCAACGACCTCGACCGCTGGATGCTCGCGACGCTCCAAGAGTACCTACGCTACGCGCTGAACGCTTACGAGGCGTTCGAATATCACAAGTTCTACCACGAGACGCGACGGTTCTGCAATGTGGAGTTGAGCGCGTTTTATTTGGATGTGATTAAAGACCGTCTTTATGCGGAGGCGCGCGATTCGGCGGCGCGGCGCGGCGCGCAGACGGTAGTGTACGAGCTGGCGCACACGCTCACGCGCTTGCTCGCGCCGATAATCCCCCACACCACCGAAGAGGTGTGGCAACGCCTGCCCGTGCCCGATAAGCCCATCAGCGTCCACCTTGCCGACTTCCCCACCCTGCGCGACGAGTGGCTCGACAAGGGGCTGCTGGAGCGGTTCGAGCGGATTTTGCAGGTGCGCGAGGCGGTCAACCGCGCGGTGGAAGGCGCGAAGCACGGGAAGCGCATCCCCAACCCGCTGAGCGCGAAGGTCGTCGTCGCTGTGCCCGAGCCGATTTACAGTGTGCTGGGCGCGTACCCCACGCCCCCGACACCCGACAACCTGCTGGCGCGTATCTTCGGCGTCTCGCAGGCGGAGGTCGTGCGCGGCGGAGACGCAGTGCAGGTAGAGGTGAGCATCGCGCCGGGCAGCAAGTGCGCTCGCTGCTGGCTCACCCTGCCCGATGTCGACGCCGATACCGAACTATGCGCCCGATGTCGGGCGGTGCTGGGGGTGTAGGATGGTATGCGCCGTCGCGGGAAGTGGGCGGTTCTGGGGTTGCTCTGCCTGCTGACAGTCGGCGCGTGGGTTGCTGCGCGTGCGCTGCGCGTGCTGCCTGCCCCCAAGCCCGACTGGGCGCGGCTGGAAGCGCAGGCGCGCGCGTTTTGCGCCTCCAAAGGCGTCGCATACCCACTGCAACAGCCTGCCGTGCGCATCGAGAAACGCGCACGCAAACTCATCCTGCTGGAAGGGGGCAAGCCCATCGCCGAGTTCCCGATTGCGCTGAGCCGCGCCGCCACAGGCGATAAGATGCGGGAAGGCGACCGCAAGACCCCCGAAGGCGACTACTATGTGTGCGAGAAGCACCCCAGCCGACGCTTCTACCTCTTCTTGGGGCTGAGCTACCCTGCGCTCAAAGACGCCGCGCGCGGCAAGGCGCACGGACAGATTAGCGAGGCGCAGTATCAGGCGATACAACGCGCGATACAGTCGGGCGTGTGCCCGCCGTGGGATACGCCGCTGGGCGGGGCGGTTGGCATTCACGGCGGCGGCATCGGACGCGACTGGACGCTCGGCTGCATCGCCCTGCGCAACGAAGATGTGGAACTCCTGTATCAGCTGCTGCCCATCGGAACATCTGTGCGCATCGTGCCATGATTGGCAAGCGGCTTTTGGCTCTCGCCCACTGCGTGGGCGCGGGGAATGTTCTGTTGGCATCGCTGCTGATGAACCCCTCCTCGTAGCGTCGGCGTCCCCGCCGACGACACACCCAAACTCGTAGCGTCTCGGCGTTTTTTTCGTC
>JBKBKS010000024.1:0-23736 GCA_046294565.1 Fimbriimonadales bacterium | reverse complement strand
TTGGACAGGAGTGTCCAAGCCACCTCCTGAACGCCATAGGTGCGACGACATTCTTGTCGTCGCACCTCTCTTGCCGTTACCAGCCCCCGCTAATTGATGTTGCCGATTAGCACTACTCCATCACGCGCACGGTAAGTGTAATCATAATCTCGGATTTATCGCGCGTGGAGGTCGTTCGGCGGAAGAAGTAGCCCAGAAACGGCAGGTCGCCCAGCAGCGGTACTTTCTGAATGGTCTTGATGTCCGATTCGCGAATCAAGCCGCCAATCACCACCGTTTCGCCGTTAGCAACACGGATGGTGGTGTCGGCGTTGCGTCGCGCAAGCTGGGGCAGTCGCCCGCCGCCAGGCACCTCCAGAAAGCCCGTAATCACGCTCACTTCAGGTTGGATATGGAGCGTGATGGAGTTGTCTTCGTGGACGCGCGGCAGCACGCGCAGGATAATGCCCGCCTGCACCGAGTCGGTCTGCACATTCGCGCCCTGTGGCGTCTGCTGGATAAGCTTGACATAGTTCACCTCGTCGCCGATGAAGATGGTCGCAGGGCGTCCGTCGAGGGTGGCGATGCGTGGGTTCGCCAGCAAGCGATTACGACGGTCTTCTGCGAGTGCGTTCAGCGTCACAGAGAAGTCGATAGGCTTTTTGACGATGGTGAAATCCAGTCCCAGTTGCCCGTCGCGATTGAAGCCGAACCCTTGCTGATTGGGTGTGTTGGTGGAGCCGTCAGGCAGCGGGAGCCGATTCGCGCCTCGGTCGAGCGTGTTGACGCTGCCCGACTGGAGAATGTTCCAACTCAGCCCCAGCGATTTGAGGCTTCCTTCCGACACATCCATCACGCGCGTTTCGATAATCACCTGCGGCTGTTTGACATCGACCTTGCGCAGGATTTCGAGGGCGCGCAGTACCTCGCGGGCAGTGCCCACCAGCACGAGGGTGTTCGGGGGTTGACCGCCTTGTGTTGCGCTGGGTTGTCCGCCTTGCATCGGCGCGCCCATCTGTTGCGCGGTCTGGCTGGGCGTTTCGCCTCCCGTCATGCCCCCCTGCATCGCGCCGCCGCCTGCGCTGCCCACGCTCCCGCGACTCAGCAGCGCGTCAGGTCCCAGCGAGACCTGCACGCTGGGCACTAACTGGCTTACGATTCGCGCCAAGTCGCGCGAGTCGGCGTACTTCACGCGATAGACCTCCGTGACAATCTCCACGCTGCCCGTGAGTTGCTGTTCGAAGGCATAGGCGGCTTCGCGGGCGCGCTCCACCGTCTCCACATCGCCCTCCACGAGTAGGTAGGTCGCGTCTTTCTCGCCGGACGGCGTGATTTTCAAGTCGGGGAACCGCGCACTCAGGTAAGTCGCAATCTCGGCAGGCTTAGCGACCTTGAAAGTGAGCGCTTCAACGGTCTTCGGCTTGGGCGGTTCAATCGGCTCAGCCGCCGTGCGGAACGCGCGCAGCGACTCCTCCGTGCCCACCACATAGGTGTTGCCGATTTTCTCATACCGACAGCCGCTCAGGCGTGTGATGAGGTCCAGCGACTCTTCCACTGTGAGGCGACCGAGGCTGACGGTTACAGTGCCCTTCACATCAGGCGCAGTGATGATGTTCGCGCCGGATTGAATCGCTAACGCCTTCAGCACATCGCCGATTTCTGCGTTCACGAAGTCGAGCGACACGGTAGGTGGCGGTGGGGGCGTCGGGTTCGGGCGCAGGGCGATGGTCTCGCGCGGCTTGTCGGGTTTGGGGGTGCTGGTGCGTGGGGGCGCGAGTTGCTGCGTGCTGGCGACCTGACGCGGCTTGGGGTGTTCAATCGGCTCCGACGGCGGCGGCGTGTCGCTCGCGCTCTCCGACGCCTGCGCCTTGCCCAGCCGTAGTTGCCAGCCCGTGGGGGTCTGCTCCAGCGTGTAGGGTTGCGTCCCGCGCGTCGTGACCACCACGCGCACCTTGGGCGGACGGTTGCTGAACCAGCCGTAGCGAAGTTTCAGCGCGTGCGGCGTCTTGAGGCTCATCTCCCGTCCACGCCCGCTGAAACGCGCGTTGAACTCCACAACTACGAACTGACCGCGCCAGAGACTGACACTGGGGCGCGGTAGTTGCTCGCCCGCGATGCTAATCAGGGTCTGACCCCGCTCCTCAGAAACTTTTACCGACTGCACGACCTGCCCGCGCGCTATTGTCGGCGTCGCGAGTAAGGCGCATACCAACCAAACACAAGTGTAAGTTCGCGTTCTCATGGGGTGTTGCCTCCGTTCGGGGCGGTCGATTCGCCGACGCGGATAGTGAGCTGCTGTTTGCCTTTACGCAGGGTAATCTTCCCGCGCTCGATGCTCACGACGCGCCAGCCCTCTTCCAGCAGGTCGCCCTGCTGGACGAATCGGCGGCGTCCGTGGGTGTCGGCGAGAATCGCCACGGAATTCGGTCCTTGCACGACGCCCGTGACGGTGTAGTTGGGCGTTTCGGGTTCAGGGTTCGTGGGCGTTTCGGCGGGTTGGAGTCCGAACGCGCCGCCGGGAAGCGTCATCGGGGGCACATTCGGCGGATTGCCTGTGATTTCGGCGCGCGGACGCGTTGACAGCTCGCGTCGTACGATCTTGTTCGTTTCGGGGGTTGCCTGCGCCACTGTCAGCACGGGTCGGAACGGGTCGCGCGACGCCAGTGGGGGCAGCTGGAGCCCCGTGGGCGAGGGCGATTGGGAATCGCTCGCGTCCTCCCCCGACGCCTCACGATGAGCGTTGTTGGCTGGGGCAGGCGGCGCCTCGCCTCCGAACAGCAGCCCGCCGAACTGCACCACGCCTACCGTAATCAGCACCGCGAACAGCGCCAGCACAATCAGCAGCTGCTTCTGGTTCGTGGGTTTCTTCGCGCTGTCGGTCTCTTTACTCGCCATAGCCTAACCTCCTGAGGGCGCGTTCGCGCTCGGACGCGCCTGCTCCCCGCGAAAGATGAACGCCTTCACGACCATCTTAATTTCCAAATCGGGGTTCTCGCTGGACAGCTCCGCGCCTGTCTTCGCGTTCGCCTGCAAGCTCTGCACCGCCAAGATTTTCGGGAAGGTCTCCAGCGTCTTGAGCAGGCTCATCAAATCCCAGAACTTGCCGCGCAGTTGGATTTCGAAGAGCTGTTCCTCGTAGGGTTTGGGCGGCTCTGTGGGCGTCTCCGCCTGCTGGTCGGGGTTCGTGACGATTTTGGGAGGCGGCGCTTGCGGACGCACGGAGACAATCTGCAGGTTGCGCTGCTGCACGGTCTGCTCGAACTGCTTGAGCAAGGTCGGCACATAGGCGGCTTGGCTCACGCCGCGCTCCAAGAATTGGAGCTCGCGTCGGGTGGTCTGCAGTTGCTCCTGTGTCTGTTGCAGTTGACCTGCAGCTTGCTGCGCCTGTTGGAGCTCCTCTTGCTTGGAGCGGAGTTGCTCCTGCGCCGATTGCAAGTTGTTCCAGGGCAGGTAGAGGCTCGATGCGCCTAAGACGAACGCGCCGACCATGACCATGCCGAGCAGTTTTGTGGAGCGCTGAGCGCGTAGGGTGCGTTTACTGACCGCCACTTTGTCCGCCCTCCTGACTGGTTTGGGTTTGTATCGCTGTGCCTTTGATTTGCGCCGTGATTTGGAACTCTACCGCAGTGACTTGCTCGCTGAGGGCGCGCTCTTGGCTGTAGTCGAGGTGCACCTGCTCCAGCTCGGGGTGTTGGCTTACGCGCAGCATGAACTCGCCGACTCGCTGCTGGTTCGCGGCGACGCCTTTAAGGGTGATTTCCATCGGTTTTTTGGGGTCGGCGCGTTTGCCCAGTTCCGCGCCAGTGAGGTAGCATCCCTCAGGCGTGTGCTGCGCGAAGTGTTGGAACAGTTGTTGCCATCGCCCTGTATCTTTGCGTGCGTTCTGCAGGGTCTCCACGAGGGGTTGCAGCGCGCCCAGTTCTGCCTGCGTCTGTTTGAGCTGTTGGAGCGTCGGGCGCAGCTTGACCATCTGCTCATCGATGCGCGCGCGCTGCATCGCCACTCCTGCCGAGGCGAGCATCAGTGCGCCCCAGCCGACGCTGACGAGTCCAATCGCCAGCAGCGCGCCCATCCCCAGCATGCGCGTCTTGCGTTTTGCTGCACGCCATACCTGCTGTTCTTGCGCAATCAGATTAATTACTGCCATAATCGACCTCCTCAGGCGGCGGTTGCAGGGGCGGGTTCCACCTCTGCTTGCGGTGTGACGAACGGTTGTGCGAGTTCGATGGGGGCGAGCGCTGCGCCCAGCACAGTTACCCAGCGCGCTGCCCCCTCCAACTGTTCGGGATGCACGCCCACCGACCGGATCGTGTCGCAGGCAAATGGGTCTAACCGTTCCGCAGGGATGCCCAGCTTCTGCTCGAAGTAGGCGTCGACGCCCTGCATCAGCGCGCCCCCGCCGTACAGATAGAGCCGTTCAATCTGTCCGCGCCCGCCTTGCGGCTGATATTGCGACTGATAGTAGTTCAGCGAGCGACGGATTTCGCGAATCAACTCGTCCAGAATCGGTTGGATGAGGCGCAGCGGCGGGTTCTCTTGCGGCTGCCCCATCTGCAGCAACTCCTCCAAGTTCAGCTGGCGTTTAACTGCTTCCGCTTCCTCCTCGGTGTAGTTGAAGTAGCCCTTGAGCGCGGCGGTCAGCGTGCCGCTGGCGATGGGGATGTAGCGCGTGAGCACCAGCGTCGCGTTGCGGGCGACCGTGATTTGCGTATGTTCGCATCCGAGATCCACCAGCGCATAAGCGAACGGCAAAGCGTCGCCGTAGACGGCTTGCACCGTGCGCAGCGCGGCGAATGGCTGCAGCTCTAACACTTGCGGCTCCAGCCCGACGCGCTCTACCAAATCCAGCAGCGGGTCGGTCGTGGAGCGCGGCGCAGCCACCAGAAGCACCTCCATCTGCTCCTCGCCGCTGGCAGGCAGGATTTGGAAGCCTATCAGATGTTCCTCGGCGGCGGAGGGCAGGTAGCGCGTCGCCTCGTACTGAATCGACTTCTGCAGCGCTTCAGGCGTCATGCGGGGCAGGCGTATGGGGCGCGCGGTGGTCTGCGGCCCGCCGACTGTCAGGTACACGCGCTTGGACTTCGCCTGCGCATGGGTCAGGGCGGTACGCAGTGTTTTATACACGGCGTCGGCGTCTAAAATTGCGCCTTCGCGGAGGGCGTTCGTCGGCATGGGCGTCTCCGTCAGCCGTTGCACCGACAGGGTACGCCCCTGAGCGACGCCCACGCAGAGTTTGAGGCTACTAACGCCCAGCTCGAGGGCTAACACACTTTCGCCCTTGCCTACAGACTTGCGCGTTCTAAGCGACATGCGTTTCCTCCTCACTGGCAGAGAACTCGGCAGCGCGTTGCGCCAGCATCCACTCATCCAGCGCGCTCTTGAGAAATCGCCACTTGCCGTCCACCTTGAACGCGGGGATGGCTCCATTCTCGGCAAGCGTTGCGACTTCCGTCGTACGCAAGCGCAGGTAGCTCGCCGCCTCGCGCAGGGTCATCACAGGATGCAGATTACGCGCCAGCCACTGCAGTAAATCATACAGCTGCTGGTTGGTCAGGCGCACCTCGAAGCGCACGGTCTGGACGCTCTCGCTCTCTTCGGGCGGCGCGACCACAGAGGCTGACTCTGGCGTCGGCGTGTGTAATCGCTGTTGCGTGGCTGTTCGTATCGCATCGACCAAGTTCATCCTCACCACTCCTTACCTTCGTAGTCCTGAATCACGCCGTGCATCAGATAGCCGTCGATGACCTGCACCTTCTGCGCCATGCCAATCACCAGCGCGTTGTCCGCCAGTTGACAAATCAGGCGCGGGTAGCCCCCCGTGAATTGGTACAGCTCGTACAGCGCGTCGGGAGTGAACGGGATACGCTCGCCTGCGTAGCCCGCGATGCGCATGCGGAACTCGATGAGGTTCGAGGTCTCTTGCTGATCCAGCGGTTTCAGCACATGGCGCACCGCCAGCCGCTGCTTGAGCGCAGGCACGCGCTCCAACTTCTTCTGCAGCTCCAACTGCCCCAGCAAAATCAGGCTTATCAGGAACTGGTCGTTCATCTGGCAGTTTAGCAGCAGGCGCAACTCTTCAAAGGTGTTCGCAGAGCGTATCAAGTGCGCCTCGTCGATCATCAGCACCGCCCGCTGCCCATGCTCGTACATGTGTATCAGATGCTCATGGAGTAGCTGCACCAACTGCTGGCGATTGCGCGTGGACGCCTCTACCCCCAACTGATGCAGAATCTCTTGCAGCAGCTGGATAGGCGTCAGAATCGGGTTCACGATTAAGGCGATTTTGTATTGGATAGGATCTAAAATCTCTATCAGTTTGCGGCTGATTGTGGTCTTCCCCAGTCCGATGTCGCCCAGCAGTGCGCCCGCGCCGCGATTGCGCGTGATGGCGTAGTGCAACATCACCAGCGCGTCCTCGTGTTCCTTGCTCATGTATAGGAACCGCGGATCGGGCGTCAGTGCAAACGGCGGTTCGGTTAAACCCCAGTAGGCTTCGTACATAGATTGCCCTCCCTATCAGCGTGCGCGTGTGCTGATAGACTCGTTCCAGACGCTCTGGGGGCAATTATCGGCAGATTTGCGAGGTTTTATAGAGGGCGTTATTCGCGTTTCTTCAGGAAAGCCATCCGTGTGCGGATGGTCTCGCCCACCGATTCGATGGGGTGTTCGGCGGCGGCGCGTTCGAGGGCGCGGAACACGGGGCGACCCGCCAGATTTTCCAGAATCCACTCCCGTGCGAACTCGCCCGTCTGAATATCGCGCAGCACTTGGCGTAGGTTCTCGCGCACATGGGCGTCCACGATGCGCTCGGCGCGTGTGGTCGCGCCATACTGCGCCGTATCGGAGATGGCGAACAGCATCCCGCGAATGCCATTCTCGTAGAGGAGGTCGGTGATGAGCTTGAGCTCGTGCAGGCACTCGAAGTAGGCGACCTCTGGAGCGTAGCCCGCCTCGATTAGCGTCTCGTAAGCGGCGCGCACCAGCGCGGGTACGCCCCCACACAGCACCGCCTGCTCGCCAAACAGGTCTGCCTCGCACTCCTCGCGGAAGGTGGTCTCGTAGACGCCCGCGCGTGTGCCACCCAGCGCACGCGCGTAGGCAAGCGCTATCGATTTCGCCTCGCCCGTGAAGTCTTGGTGAACGGCAATCAGGCAGGGCGCGCCGTGCCCCTGCAGGTAGAGCCGACGCAGCTGCGGACCGACCGCCTTCGGCGAGACCATAAACACATCGATATCCTCGGGGGGCGCAATCTGCCCGAAATGGATGTTGAAGCCGTGCGCGAAGCTCAGCGCCTGACCAGTGCGCAAGTGGGGCGCAATCTGCTCGGCATAGAGCGCGGGCTGATGCTCGTCGTTGACCAGCAGCATCAGCACCTCGGCGCGCGCCACCGCGTCGGGCACGGTCAGCACCTCGAAGCCGTCGGATTGGGCGCGTTCCCACGAGAGTCCACGCCGCGCGCCGACAATCACCTGCAGTCCACTATCGCGCAGGTTGAGCGCCTGAGCGCGTCCCTGCGAGCCGTAGCCCAGTATCGCGATGGTGCGCTGTTGGAGCGGGGCGAGGGGCGCGTCCGCGTCGGTATACACCTGTGCCATCAGGCGGGATCCTCCTTCGGTGGGGTGGGTTCGTCAGGTTCGGCGGGCGGTTTGGGGCGCGGCGGCGGTTCGGGCTGTTGCTCGCGCTGGATGCGCACGCGCACCACCGCCTCCTTCGCGCCGACAATCTGCACGCCCACAGGCGCACGCAACGGCACGCGAATCTCCGCATCGCGCGTCCTCTCGCGCAACGAGATGGGCACGGTCTCAATCACATTAATCCGTGCCAACTGGCTGGGGCTGCCGCGCAACTGCACCGAGACAGGTTCCACCGAGAACCAAATCACCCGATAAGGGAACGGCGGGAGATCTTCTAAGCGCGGGCTAATAGGTACGGTTTTGGAGGTCGGCTGCGGGACGAGGCGCACTGTCAAGCGCACCTCGGCTGGCGAGGTCTGCACATTCAGCACGGGCGCGCCGTTCTCGTCTAACGGGGTCGGCGTGGTCTCAGTTTCCAAGTTGCCCTGTAGCCCCGTCATATCGAAGGTGAGTTGCACGGTGCGCACGCGCCGCACTTGCGACGCTGCGCCCGTGATGCGCACGCTGGCAGGTTCGGGGATAGCCTCCGCCAACACCTCTTGCAGTTCGGGGATGCCCGTCAGGTTCACGCGCACGGGGAACTGTCGGCTAAGGCGCGGCTCGAGATTGACACGCGCCATCGGACGGCTCGGCTCGACGGTCAGCGCGCCGCGCCACTCCGCAGGATACTCCAAGCGGATGGACAAGCGGTTCTCGCCCGGCTGCGCGTTGCTCAAATCCACATAGGCGCGAATCTGCTCCGCGCGGGTCTGCTCCACCTGCTCTTTCACGCCGCGCACCGTCACGCGCACGCGACTGCCGGTTTCCAAACGCACCTCGTGGTTCGGGGGCGCGTTCAGCAACTCGATGGGCGTATCATAGACGCGCTCGATCACAGGGTGCAGCTGCGACTGCACATACAACGCCAGCAGCACCGCCGTCAACAACGCGCCTATCTTCTCCAGCAGATTCTCGCGCCAACGCACAGATGAATTTTACCTATTGGATTACCGCGCTCAGCACGGTAGATTCGTGCGCACGCTTTGCGCCTCATCCTCAAAAATACGGTATAATCCAGCTACTTGGGGTACGCCTATGAAACGAGCGTTGCGCTATACGCCGTATGTGTGCTTGCTACTTATGGGGCTGGGGCTACTGGGCTGGCTGCAGAGCGAGCAGCAGCGCGCCGATGCGCGTCTCCATGAGACGCCCAACTTCGGCGAGCCTGACTGGAGCCGTTCTGTGCAGACGCTGCGCCAGCAAGTAGACCGAGAACCGACCCCCGAGGCGAAGCTCGCAACTTTAGCCGACCTGCTGACCGCGCCCTATCGCCAACATGATGCGCCGTTGCGATTCCGCATCGCCTACTCAGCGGACGGCGAGCCAATCCTGCGCCTGAACGCGGCAGTTGTTGTGCCCCGCTGGTACGCCGCGCGCGCCGCCCGAATCGCTCACGAGGAAGCCCGACGCGCCCTCGGACGCGAGACGCCCGTGCATATTTACGAGACCTACATCGTCGGTCCGTCGCGTTTCATCGGCGTCACCCGCGAACGCAACGGCGTCGTCGAGGTCGCGATGCAGTAGGAGAAGCCGATGCGCGTGGTGTTCTTCGACTTGGAAGAGTGGCAGCCCGACTACCTGCGCGCCGAGATACAACGGCGGGCGTTGGAGAACCGCATACAGGCGCGCTTCCTCAGCGACCACCTCAGCCCCGATGCGTGTGCGCAGTTCGCCGATGTGGAAGCGATTGTCGTGTTCATCTGGACAAAGGTCAACCGCGCGGTCATCGAGTCGCTGCCCGCGTTGCGCCTCGTCCTCACGATGTCCACAGGCTATGACCACATCGATATCGAGGCGTGCCGCGAGCGCGGGATTACCGTGTGCAATGTGCCCCACTACGGCGAGAATACTGTCGCCGAGCATACTTTCGCGCTGATACTCTCGCTCTCGCGCAAGTTGCAGGCAGCATATTTTCAGGCGTTGCGCGGCGATTATCGTATCCGCGAGTTGCGCGGGTTCGATCTGTACGGCAAGACGCTGGGCGTGGTGGGCGCGGGCAACATCGGCTTGCATGTGATACGCATCGCGCGCGGGTTCGGCATGCGCGTGCTTGCCTACGACGCGCGCCCTCAGCCCCTGCTGGCGGAGGTGCTCGGATTCGCCTACACCGATTTGCCGACGCTGCTACGCGAATCGGACATCGTGTCGCTGCATGTGCCCGCGCGCCCCGAAACCCATCATCTGATCAATCGCGAGACGCTGGGGATGATGAAGCGCGGCGCGCTGCTGATTAACACGGCGCGCGGCAGTGTGGTGGACACCGAGGCGCTGCTGTGGGCGTTGGACGAGGGCATCCTCGCCGGCGCAGGGCTGGATGTGATTGAAGGCGAAGAGTTCATCACCGAAGAGAGCGCGCTGCTGAAGATGCCCATCGCCGAGCAGACGCTCAAGCAAGTGGTGCAGGCGCAACTGCTGCTCAAACGCGAAAATGTCATCTTCACGCCCCACATCGCCTTCAACAGCCATGAAGCGGTGCAGCGTATCTTGAACACCACGCTGGACAACCTACAAGCGTTCGTGGAGGGGCGTCCGCAGAATGTGGTGAGTGCGTGATTGAGGTATAATAGCACGCTGCGCGGAGGGGTGGCCGAGTGGCTGAAGGCGGCGGTCTTGAAAACCGCATCCCACCCTGTGGGACGGGGGTTCGAATCCCTCCCCCTCCGCCATCTAAAGGGAGATCGATGCGACGCTGGATATTTCGTCTCGCGCTGGCAGCGGTGGGCGGGCTTGGCTCGTATGTCGGGCTGAGTGCGCTGCTGTTTGTGGCGGCGATGCATCGCGCAAGCCTCTCTCAGGAACCCCATCGCTGGCAACCGTTTCCGTCCCTGCACGCGGGCGACCGCCTGCTGATAATCGCGCCCCACCCCGACGACGAAGTGCTGGGCTGCGGCGGGCTTATCGCGGCCGCTGTGGCGCAGGGCGCGCCTGTGCGCGTGGTGTATCTGACCAACGGCGACGGGTTTACTGCCGCCGCCGCGCTCACAGCGCGCGCGACGCCCCACGCCGACGAGTGCCTCCAACTGGGGCGGCTGCGCCAAGCGGAAGCTTCGAACGCCCTGCAACTGCTGGGGGGCAGCCCCGACGATGCTGTGTTTCTGGGCTACCCCGACAGAGGGCTGCTGCCGATGGCAATGCGCCCGCAGCGCGTCGTGCGCTCGCACGCCACTCAGGCGTCCGCCGTGCCGTACAGCGACGCGCTCACGCCCAACGCGCCCTATATTGCGCCCGCCCTGATTGCCGACCTGCGCCGCGTCATCGAGGAGTTCCAACCGACGCATGTGTTCACCACGCACCCGCTCGACGACCACGAGGACCACACCGCCGCCGCGCTGTTTGCTGCAGAAGCCCTGCTGCAGGCGCAGGCGTCCAGCGCGCTCGCGCAACCGCCGCGGCTCTATTACTACATCATCCATCGGGGCGACTTCCCGCTCCCTCAAGGCGACCACCCCCAGCGGATGCTTATCCCCCCTGTGGGTCTCGCTGAAGCGCCATGGCGACTGCTGATGCTCAGCAGCAACGCCCAACATGCCAAGCGGCGCGCGCTTCAAGCGCACCAATCGCAGTACGCGCTGATGACGCGGTTCCTCAGCAGTTTCCTGCGCCAGAACGAGCTGTTTCTGCCCGCCTCGCTGGAGGGCGTCGCGCAGCCCGTGAACGACAACCCGACCATCCATCTGCAGCCGCGCGCCGATCTCGCAAGCGTGCAGGCGCAGGTCGGGCGCGAGGGCGTGCGCGTGAGCATCGAGACGGTCAAACCGCTCCGCGCGCCCTACCAACTGGAAGTCACGCTCCTAACGGTGGACGCCTCTGGCAACTGGAGCGACGCCCGCTGGCGCTACCCGAACCGGCGGCTCGCCGCGCGACGCGAGGGCAACACGCTCCATCTCTGGTTGCCTCACACGCCTGTGCATCACGCGGAACGCGCCTATGTGCTGATACGAACGACGCTCTACGGCGCGGAGCTGGATCGCACGGGGTTCATACAGGCGCAGCGACGCGCGGAATCGGACGCCCCAGCGCTTGGGTTAGCGATTCGATACGCGCCATCACCTGCTCGCTGAAGGCGTCGCGCGCGGCGCGGTCGTGTCGCTCCCCAAACAGCGCGCCGTAGGTGATTGGCTCGCCGAACGCCACTTGGATATGCGCCCTGCGGGGCAGCTTCGCGCCTTTGGGCCACGCCTTGTCTGACCCGACAATCGCTGTCGGCACGACCGCCGCCCCCGACTGACGCGCCAACAGCGTCACGCCCGGCGTGGGGGGTAATAAGTGGACGCCGTCGCCGCGCGTGCCTTCAATAAAAATAATCACCGCGCGCCCCTGATTCAGAAAGCTTAGCGCGGTCTTAATCGCGCCGACATCCGCCGCGCCGCGCTCCACGGGGAACGCGCCGAGCCGACGGATTAGACGCGAGAATAGCCCGTACCGAAATAGCTCCGCTTTCGCAATGAAGCGCAACTCTCGCGGGCAGGCGCACCCAATCAGCGGCGGGTCCAACAAGCTCAGGTGGTTCGGCGCGATAATCACGGCGCCTTCCAACGGCACGCGCTCCGCGCCCACCACTTCCAACCGCCAGACCAATCGCGCCACGCCGCGCGCCAGCATCCAGCTCGCGCGATAGAACCAGTCGTCGGAGCGCACCATGCTACGCCTCAATCACAAACTCGCTGCGTACCTCTGTCGGCGCGCGCAAGGTCGCCGACGCCGAGCAATACTTCTCGTCCGAGAGCCGCACCGCCTTCGCCACCGCCTGCGCATCGAGGTTCTTGCCCTGCAGATAGTGCGTGATGACCACCTCCGTGAAGCGCCGAGGATGCTCAGCGTGGCGCTCCGCGTGAATCTCAATCCGATACCCTGTGAGCTCCTGCTTCATCTTGCGCAGGATGGCGACCACATCCATCGCCGTACACGCCGCCACCGCCAACAGCAGGTGTTCCATCGGCGTCGCCGCGACATCGTTGCCGCCCGAATGGGGATGCGCATCGAACAGCACCTTATGCCCCGTGATGTCGCATTCGCCCTCAAACAGCATGTTGCCTTTCCATACCAACTCGCCGCTCATAGCAAGAAGATACCCGAAATGTGGTATACTTGGACAGGGAGAAAAGCCCGATAGTACGGAGATGGCTACGATGAAATACATTACGCTACGCAATGCGGCGAAACAGCTCAACATTACGGAGGCGAAACTGTTGGAGTGGGCGCAGCGCGGTTATCTCTCGCTCTATGCGTCGCTCGGCACTGCAGCGCGAGATCCTCACCTGAAACTCTCCCAGGTCGCCGCTGTCTCCCCACCTCATCTAACACTCTACTGCCTCGCCGATGATATCAAGGAGCTTCAGGAAGACCTCAGTTGGAGCCGTTTGGGACTTCACATGCTCGCCCAAGACGACGATGAGAACGCCAGCGCGCGGTGAAATCTGGTGGACGAACGATTTCTTTAACCCTGAAAATCCAACTCGTCCAGCTGTAGTAGTTAGCCTATCCGAATATTCCCAGTGTCGAGGCGATGTTATTATCTTGCCTATAAGCTCCAAAATCGAGCGAGCCAAATGCTCGACCGACTGCATTCTGCATGACTGGCGTAGCGCTGGGCTTGCAAAGCCGTCGTATGTGAAGTGTAATCCCCTCACTGTGAAATCGGACATGTTGCGCGAGTTTATAGGGACTTTGTCGGATGAAGACTTCTCCGAAGTTTTGCAAAAGCTTCGACAGGCAGTGGGGCTATAGGTACAACACCCGCCCTTTGTAGCGTTCCATCAGTTTTGCGTTGTGGGCGTCGCCGCCGTCGAGGTTCGCCGACATAAACACAGGGGGCGTTGCCCCGCGTTCGCGCATGATAGCGCACGCCTCAGCGACGATGGCGTTCGCCAACGCCGCGCCCAACACGGTGGAGACAGGCGCAACTGGCTGCGCAAACCCTTCCAGCGTCACAATCGCATCGCCTGCAGGCGCGCCGTTGTCGATCACCAAATCCGCCGCCTCGAACAACCGATACCCCGTATTCGTGCGTGGGCTGACCGAGCGGGAATATTCCAGCGAGGTGAGCGCAATTACCTTCGCGCCCTGCTGCTTGGCGTACAGAGCGACCTCCACAGGCGCGGCGTTCCGACCCGACACCGAATGCACCAGCACCACATCCGATGCGCCTATCGGGATCTGTTTCACAGCCGCCAGCGCGTAGCCGTCCAAACGCTCCAACTGAGAAGTGAGCGGCAGGGGGCGCACATCACAGGTCAGTCCCGGAATAAATATTGGACTGACTGGGACCAGCCCGCCCGCGCGATAGGTCAGTTCTTCGGTGATGATGCCTGCGTGCGCCGCGCCGAACACATACAGCACGCCGTCGCCCATCAGCGCGTCGGCAATCCATGCGGCGGCGGTCTCCAACGCCTCCTGCTGACGCGCGTAGGTCGCTTGCAAGAGTTGCAGCACTTGGGGTACATAATCCGTGCGCATGTCAGCCTCCGATGACCTCCACATGGATGTTGTCGTTGGTGTAGATGCACAGTTTCGCGGCGATGCGCAGGGCGGTCTCGGCGATTTCGCGTGCGGAGAGGGTGGTGTGTTGCAGCAGCGCTTCCGCCGCTGCTTGCGCATACGCGCCGCCCGAGCCGATGCCAATCACACCCTCGTCGGGTTCCAACACATTCCCATCGCCTGCCACCACCAGCATCGTGTCGGCGTCGGCGACCACCATCAGCGCGTTCAGATGGCGCAACACGCGGTCGGTGCGCCAATCTTTGGCGAATTCCACCGCCGCGCGGCGCAGGTTGCCTCCGAACGACTCCAGTTTGGATTCGAACCTGTCCATCAATGCCTGTGCATCGGCGGCGGAGCCAGCGATGCCCGCCAGCACACGGTTCTGATAGAGCCAGCGCACTTTGCGTGCGGTGTGCTTCATTACCACCTCGCCGAAGGTCACCTGTCCATCGGCGGCGAAGGCGGTCTGCCCCTCGCGCCGAACGGCTAACACGGTTGTTGCGTGCATGTTGGGGTTCATGTGTCGTCCTCCAAGCTGAGGCTGGGCAGCGCGCGGTTCACGGTCTGGCGCAGCCTGTCCAGCGTGAGATGCGTGTAAATCTGTGTTGTGGTCAGGCGGCTGTGCCCCAGCAGTTCTTGCACGGTGCGCAGGTCGGCGCCGCCGTCCAACATGTGGGTCGCAAACGAGTGACGCAGCGTGTGGGGGTTGATGCGCACGCCTATCTGCTTGCCGTAGCGTTGCACGAGGCGGTGCATGCTGCGCACGCTCAGACGCCCCCCCTGCGCGTTGAGGAACAGGGCGCGGGTGGGTTTGGCGGGGTTGAGCAGTTGCGGACGCGCCTGCTGAAGATAGTCCAGCAGCGCCTCGTGCGCCGCCTGCCCAAACAGCACCACGCGCGGTTTACCGCCCTTGCCCCACACGCGCGCCGCCGACTGCTCCAAGTCCAGCGCGTTCACATCCAGACTCGCTAACTCGCTGATGCGCAGCCCCGTCGCGTAGAGCAGCTCCAAAAGGGCGCGGTCGCGCAAGCGCAGCGGATGACCGTCGGGTTCGGGCTGCTCGACCAGCTGCTCCGCTTGAGCCGCCGTGAGGCACTTCGGCAGCGTGCGTTTCTGGAGAGGCAACGCAATCTCCGCGCTGGGGTCGTGCGCAATCCAGCCCATCGCACGGCAGAACTTGAAGAACGCTCGCACGCAATACAACTTCCGCTCGCGCGTGCGCCGACTCGCCGCGCGATGCGAATCCAGCCAACTGCGCACCAAACGCGCGTTCAGATGCTCCACCTGCTCAAGCCCTGCGCCGAGCGCGTACTCCACCAACTGCGCTAAGTCGGTCGCATACGCTTTCACCGTGTGGGGCGAACGCGACGCGCTCAGATGCGTCAAAAAACGCTCCACAGCCTCGTCTAAATGCATCGGCACTATTCTACCCTGTACGGTATAATGCCCCGCATAACACGGATGGCTCTACAACTTGCAGGGCGGACGAGGCTTTGGCTGGGCGCACTCGTCGCAGGAGGGTGGGCGTTGTGCGCCCATGTGAACGCCCAGTCGCTCGATCCCCTCGTGATACGCGCTCTCCACTATAGGCTGCAACGCACGCCTCAAGGCGAGTTTATCATCGAGTTGCGCGGCGACGCTCGGTTGACCTATCAAGGGCGAGAGCTGCGCGGCGAGGCGTTCCTGCTGGATACCGAGACGCGGCGCGTGCGCGCGGACGCGCCTTTCAGCCTGCTCGCACTGGAAGGCGCACTCAACGGGCAACGCTTGGACTACTTCTACGAGCAGGGGCGCGGGGTGTTCGAGGGTGTGCAGGGCAACCTATACGGCGTTTATATCGAGGCGGCGCGGCTGCAGGGCGACCTCCGCGATTTCACTGCGACTGAGACCATCGTCTCCACCTGCGACCCTATTCGTCCGCCAATACGGGTGCGGGCGCGCAGCGTGCGTCTAAGCGACGGGGCGCGACTGACCCTGCGCGACGCGCGCCTGTTCGTGTACGGACAGCCTGTCCTGCGCTTGCCCCAGCTGACCGTGCGCGTGGGCGAGACAGCGGAGGTGGTCAGCCTGCCCTCGCCCGTCTATAGTCGCGAGACTGGCTGGGGCGTGCGCCAGCGCGTGGAGTTGCCCCTCGGCGACAACGCGCTGCTGCAAGCGTCGGCAGTCGCTTACCTGAAATCGCCGCCAGAGACACGCTTTCTGCTGGGCGTCGCGTTGCAAGACGGCGAACCCTCAGTGGGCGAGCCTGACCTGCGCCTGCGGTTCGAGCAGTCGGCTTTGTATAACCTGCGTGCAACGCCTGAACGCGCGCCCGCCGCACGCGCGACCACGCTGCGCGTGGAATACTCCACCGATATTCGCCCCCTGCTCGCTCCAAGCGAGCGCATGCGCGTCTCACGCCGCGAAATCGGCTTATCGCAGCCGATAAGCCGTCGCGAGGGATTCGGCGAGGTCGCTCTACGCTACGGCGGCGTCCGTGAGCGCATCGGCTTGCAGCGCAGCCCCACCTACAACCGCCTGACCATCGAGAGCGAGTGGCTTCAAACAATCGCGCGATACGGCGACTGGAGCGTGCGAGCGCACCTGTGGGGCAGTTCTGCATGGTATCAAGGCGGCGCCGAGTACCTGTGGCTCCGCCCGCAACTGGAGCTGCTCTATCAGCCGCGCGAGTCGCTAACGCTGATGCTGGGCTATGCACGGGCGTCCACACGCGGCGACAGCCCGCTCCTTATCGATCGTCTCCAAGTCAGGCGCGAGGCGAGCCTGCGCACGGAGTATCGGTCGGGCAATCTCCGTGTGGGCGCACTGCTCAAGTATGACCTCGAGTCGCGCGACCTTTATGATGTGCAGCTGCTGCTCGGCTGGCGCGACCGGTGTTTGGAACCCTATCTCTTCTGGCGCAGAACGCCCAGCGCCGTGCTGATAGGCGTGAACCTCACAACCCTCTCCTTCTGAAAGCGAAACCGCCCCGTGGGGGACAAACGGGGCGGTTTCTTCGGGGGACGGGTCGGATGGAAGCCTCACTTGAAAAACTCAAACGCCTCAATCGCACGCTTGACCCGTTGCAGGAACCGCCCTGCATACATGCCATCGATCAATCGATGGTCGTAGCTCAGACAGAGATTCATCAACGGGCGTATGGCAATCATGTCGTTAATCACTACAGGCTGTTTGACAATCGCGTAGGTTCCCAAGATTGCCGTTTGGGGGTGGTTGATGATGGGCGTGCCGATGAGCGCGCCGTAGCTGCCGGGGTTGGTGAGCGTGAAGGTTGCGCCCTGCACATCGCCGACGCCAATCGTCTTGTTGCGTGCGCGGGCGGCGATGTCTTCCAAGTCGCGTGCGATATCGACGAGCGATTTCTTGTGCGCGTCGCGGATCACGGGCACAATCAGCCCCTCCTCGCCCTTCGCGCCCAGCGCTACCGCCACGCCGAGATGCACATAGTGGCGCACGATAATCTGGTCGTCCTGCAGCGTGGCGTTCATCATGGGGAACTCTTGCAACGCTTCGGTACACGCCTTCACGAAGAATGGAGTGTAGGTCAGCCGCACGCCGTACTGCTGCTGGAACGACTCCTTGTTGCGCTCGCGGAACTCCACCAGTTTGGACACATCGACCTGGATTACGGTCGTGACATGCACGGCGGTATGGTAGCTCTTGGTGAGGTGTTCGGCGATGACCTTGCGCATGCCGATGAGCGGCACGATTTCCTCGCCTTCGCGTGGCGGTGTGGGTTTTGCGGGGGTGGATGCAGGTTGGGTCGCGGCGACTTGCTGGGGTACGGCAGGGGTCTGCTGTGCGGGCGCCGCTGCGCGACGCGCCAGGTACGCCTCCACATCCTTGCGCGTCACGCGACCGCCTGTGCCCGTGCCAGGAATGGTCAGCAGCTCTTCCATGCTGATACCTTTCTCCTGCGCGATTTTACTTACGACGGGCGAGATGAAGGGGCGTCCGCTGCGCGGTTGACCATCAGCGCGCGGCGGCGCAGCGGGGGGCGCCACAGCTTCCGAGACAAGCGTCGTTTCTTCACCACCGCCATAGAAGCCGACATTCTCAATCGGCGGCGGCGCGGAGACAGGTTTCGGCGGCTCGTCTGCACGGCTCTCCGTCGCCGACGCAATCAGCGCGAGCTCCTGACCGACCTGTACGGTAGCGCCTTCGTCCGCCAGTATCTTCTGCAGCACGCCCGACGCAGGCGCGGGCAGCTCGGTGTTCACCTTGTCGGTCATAATCTCCACAATCGGCTCATCTTCCTGCACGGTATCGCCCTGCTGTTTCAGCCAGCGGACAATCGTGCCTTCCACTATGCTCTCGCCCAGTTCGGGCATAATTACCGCGACAGCCATCGTTGGGTCTCCTTCAGTACGCTGCCAGTTCACGCGCGGCGAACACGATGTCGTCCACGCTGGGCAGCACGAACTTCTCCAGTGGCTCAGCGAACGGCACGAAGGCGTCCTTCGCTGCTACGCGCTTGATGGGCGCATCGAGCAGTTCGAAGTTCTGCTCGGCGATGCGCGCGGCGATTTCCGCCCCCACGCCGCCCGTCTTCGGCGCCTCGTACACAATCAGCAGCTTGCTGGTCTTCTCTAATGATTTAAGAATGGTCTCCATATCGAGCGGCTTGATGGTGCGCAGGTCGATTACCTCCAGCGAGACGCCTTCTTTCTCCAATCGTTGCGCCGCCTCCAGCGCGAAATGCACCATCGCGCCGTAGGCGACTACCGTGATGTCGTCGCCGTAGCGTCGCACGCGCGCCTCGCCCAACTTCACGATGTAGTCCTCGCTGGCGTCGGGAATCGCGCCCTTCACGCGCCGATAGAGGTACTTATGCTCGTAGAACACGACAGGGTTATTGTCGCGAATGGAGGCTTTCATTAGCCCGTAGGCGTCGTCGGGGAAGGCGGGTTGCACCACTTTCACGCCCGGCGTGTGGAAGAACCACGCTTCGAACTGTTGGCTGTGATAGAGGCTGCCGCCCACATAGCCGCCCGACGGACCGCGCACCACGATGGGTATCGGGGTCTTGCCGCCTGAACGGTACAAAAATGTGCCCGCGACATTCACCACTTGGTCGAACCCGTAGGAGATGAAGTCGAGGAACTGCATCTCGGCGATGCCGCGCTTGCCTGTGGCGGCTGCGCCCACGCACACGGCGATGATTGCCGTCTCGGAGATGGGCGCGTCAATGACGCGGTCGGCGCCGAAATGCTCCAGAAAGCCTGCCGTCACGCCGAACGCGCCGCCCATGCGCCCGATGTCCTCGCCAATCGTGAACACATTCGGGTCGCGCTCCATCTCCTCCCACAAGGCGAGCCGAATCGCCTCCAGAAAGGTCACTTCCCTCATTTAGACACCCCCGCGCTCTCGTCATAGATGTCTTCCAGAGCGGTGTGCGGCTCAGGGTCGGGACGGCTGATGGCGTACTCGATAGCGCGCTGGATTTCATCCACTACATCGGGCGGCGGTTCGGGCAACTCCGACTCGGTAAACTGCCCCGTGCCAAGCAGATATTGACGGAATCTCGGCAGCGGGTCGCGCTTCTCCCACATCTCGATCTCCTCGACGGGGCGATACTGTCGGGCGCGCGTCTCGTCGTGGTCGGCGTGCCCCTGCAGCCGATAGGTCACGCACTCGATGAGCACAGGTCCCTTGCCCGCGCGGGCGTGCTCGAGCGCGGCGCACATGGTATTGTAAACCTCGATAAAGTCGTTGCCGTCGATGCTGTAGCCCGGTATGCCGTAGCCTTTGGCGCGTTCCGCGACGGTCTTGGTCGGCACCTCCAACTCTACAGGGGTAGAGTAGGCGTACTGGTTATTCTCCACCACCACGATAAGCGGCAGTTTGTGAACGGCGGCGAAGTTCAGCCCCTCGTGGAACGGTCCTGTGGCGGTTGCGCCCTCGCCCGTGTATGCCACCAGCACCCGATCGCGCTTGCCATCCAAGCGCAGCGACCACAGCACGCCACACGCCACAGCAATTGTGGAACCCAGCATGCTGGTCGAGTGCACGATGCCTTTGGAGATGTCGCCCATGTGGCTCCATGAGTCTTTGCCGCGCGTGGGGGCTTCCGCCTTGCCCCATACTTGGCACATCACCTCTTCGGTGGTCATCCCGCGCAGGATGAACACGGGCATATCGCGGTGGATAGGCGAGACGAAATCGCCGTCTTCCAGCGGATAGGTCGTGCCGACAATGATTGCTTCCTGCCCGCGCGAGCCGTACACATTGCCACGGCGCAGGCGTCCTTTTTTCTTCGCGTCGTACAAAGCCTCGTCAAAGACGCGGGCGAACCATAAGTTTCGATAAATCTTCTGTAAATCGCTCTTCGTTAGCCGTTCGTGATAGGCGACGGCTTGGCGTCCGTTCTTGCGTCCAGTGCGCACTCTGCTCAAGGCGATTCCTCCTGACGGCATGGATTATACCCGATTGCGCGAGAGCATTCGAGAAAAACCTGCTGACTTGCGTGCCTGGATAAGACTATCCCAGCCACGAGTGGCACGGATATTCTTGTCCGTGCACAATCGCGCTTTGCGTCGGGTTCGGG
The DNA here is from genome assembly GCA_046294565.1 of Fimbriimonadales bacterium. Taxonomy (GTDB): domain Bacteria; phylum Armatimonadota; class Fimbriimonadia; order Fimbriimonadales; family GBS-DC; genus GBS-DC. Next base: position 3,057 of record JBKBKS010000024.1, on the reverse strand, counting down.
TGCGACGACATTCCTGTCGTCGCAGAATCCGTCAGCAGCACACTCCAAGCGGCTTGGACATTCCTCTCCAAGCAAAGCCTGTCGGCAGGGACGCCCACGCTACGCTGGGTTGCTCGTCGGCGGGACGCCCACGCTATGAGGCGCGCCCCTCTCCTACACAGTGGGAGAGGGGTTGGGCGAGGGCAATTCACTCCTGCCCGAGCGCTATTTCCAAGCGTCGCTGCGTGCGCGCTTCCAGATAGCCTTCAATCCAAGCATAGAGCGTGGGCAGCACAATCAGTGTGAGCAGCGTGCTGGTAATCAGCCCGCCAATCACGACCGTTGCGAGTGGGCGTTGCACTTCCGCGCCCATGCCGTGCGAGGTCGCCATCGGCAGGAAGCCGAAGCTCGCCACCGCCGCCGTCATCAGCACGGGACGCATCCGCTGCCGCGCGCCCCCGATGACCGCCTCGCGACAGGTCGCCCCGCGTTGGCGCAGCTGGTTAATCGCGCTAATCATCACCAGCCCGTTTAGCACGGCGATACCGCCCAGCGCGATGAAGCCCACACCCGCCGACATCGAGAACGGCATGCCGCGCACCAGCAACGCCAAGATGCCCCCTGTGAGCGCGAAGGGAATCGCCGTGAACACCATGAGCGCGTAGCGGATGTTGCCCAGCGCGAGGATAAGCAGCATTAGGATCGCGCCGAAGGTTGCGGGCACGACAAGGCTCAGCCGCGCCCGCCCCGACACCAAGTGTTCGTAGGCGCCGCCGTACTCGATCCAGTAGCCGACGGGCAGTTGGAGCTTCGCCAGTCGTTTGTGGGCGTCTTCTGCGACGGAGCCTAAGTCGCGCCCGCGTGCGTTCGCTAGCACCAGCACGCGCCGCTGCCCGTTCTCGCGATTGATGCGCACAGGTCCCTCCACCACTGCAATCTGCGCCAGCTGGCTGAGGGGCACTCGGTTGCCGTCAGGCGTGGGGATAAGCAGTCTGCCAATCGCGTCGGATGTGGCTCGATATTCTGGAAGCAAGCGCAACGCGACCTCAATCCGCTGGTTGCCCTGCACCACTGTCGTCGCGACCTTGCCCGCGAGCGCGGCTTCTATCGCGTCCATGACATCCTGCGCGTGGACGCCGTAGCGCGCCATCCGCTCGCGCTGGAGCGCAATCTGCAGCTGGGGCAGCCCCTCTGTCGTCTCCATCGACACATCTGCTGCGCCCGGAATGCGTTTCAACTCCGCCTCCACCTGACGCCCAAGCCGATTGAGCTCCTCCATATCGGCTCCGAAAATCTTCACCGCCAAGTCCGCCCGCACGCCTTGCCCTTCAATCATCTCGTCCATGCGCATCTTGATCGGCTGCGTGAAGGTCACCGACAGCCCGGGCATCTTTGCGACCTCTTGGGCGACCAGCTCCACCAACGCCTCTTTGGTGCGCGCGCGTTTCCAGCGGTCTGGTGGGTGGAGTTCCACCATGATGTCCACCTGGTTGTTCAGCATCGGGTCGGTGGCGGCTTCGGGGCGTCCGATTCGCGTGAAGATGTGCGCAATCTCGTTCGGGAACTGGGTGCGCAGCCGACGCTCCAGCCTGCCAGAGAGCTGCGCCACCTCTTCCAGCGAGGTATCAGGCGGATAGAAGCCCGAGATGGCGATGTTGCCCTCGTTCAGGTCGGGCACGAACACGCTGCCCAGTCGGGTGAACAGGCTGAAGCAGAGGGCTACGAACACCCCTGCGACGCTCAGGGTGAAGGCGCGGCGGTCTAAGTGCCAGCGCAACGCACGCTCATACAGGCGCGCGAGCCGCTCCAGCACGCGATTCTCGCGCTCCACCTGCGGCTTGAGGAACTGCGCACACAGCGCGGGCACAACCGTCAGCGAGAGTAGCATCGCGCCCGCCAACGCGAAAATCACGGTCAGACCCATCGGACGGAACATCTTGCCCTCGACGCCTCCCAGCGTCAGAATCGGCACATACGCGCCGATGATGATAAACACGCCGAACAGCGCGGGGCGTATCACCTCCACCGTGCTGTCGTGTACTAAGCGCTCCACCTCGTCGCGGGTGAGGGGCGCGCTCGCAGCATGCACCGCCTCCGCGAGCCGACGCACGGTGTTCTCCACGATAATCACCGCGCCGTCCACTATCAGCCCGAAATCGATCGCGCCCAAACTCATCAAGTTCGCCGACACATCGAACACGCGCATGCCCAGCACGGCAACCATCATCGAGAGCGGGATCATACTGCTGACAATCAGCCCTGCGCGCAGCTGCAGCAGGAACAGGAACAGCATTACAATCACCAGCAGTCCGCCCTCGGTGAGGTTGCGCATCACGGTGCGGAGCGTGCCGTTGACCAGCTTGGAGCGGTCTAAGTGCGCAATCAGTTTCGTGCCTGCGGGGAGCGACTTCTCGATGGCGAGCAGTTTGTCTTTCACGCGTTGCACGACCACGCGCCCGTTCTCGCCGATGAGCAGGAGCGTCAGCACATAGACCTGCTCGCCCTCGCCGTTTTGCGTCATAGCGCCGTAGCGCACGGCGGGGGCTTCCTTGACCTGGGCGACCTGCTCTAAGGTGATGGGCGTTCCGTCGCGCGCGGCAATCACGATGCGCCGAATGTCGTCAAGCGAGGCAATCTGCCCGACGCCGCGCACCATGGCTTGCTGACCCCCACGCAGGATGTACGCGCCGCCAGCGTTCTGATTGTTCGTCTCCAGCGCTTCCATCACCTCGCGCAGGCTCAGCCCATAAGACTCCAGCCGTTTGGGGTCTACTTCCACCAGATACTGGCGCGTCTCACCGCCCCAGCGCGTTACTTCCGCCAGTCCCGGTGTGGTCAGCAGTTGCGGGCGGATGACCCAGTCGGCTAAGGCGGAGCGCTCCATCAGGCTCAGGTTCGGGTTGCGCACCTCCACATGCGCCAGCTCGCCCAAACCCGTGCTGACAGGTCCCATCTCCGCGCGCACGCCTGGCGGCAACTCGGCTTGTATCGCCTGCAACCGCTCGCTCACTAACTGCCGCGCGAAGTAAAGATCGACCGAGTCTTCGAACACGACCGTCACCTGCGACAGCCCGAACA
>JBKBKS010000023.1:0-24280 GCA_046294565.1 Fimbriimonadales bacterium | reverse complement strand
GCAGGGGCGCGCCTGTCGCGCGGCGACTGGCGTTAGCCATCTCGCAAATCGAGGGCGTCGGCGTGCCCTGCGGTAGCGTCGACATCACGCCGTTCCGCGACGATGTGGAACGCAAACCTGGCGCGCTCACCCGTAGCCAGACCGATGTACCGTTCCCTATCACCGAGAAGCGCGTCGTACTGGTGGATGAGGTCATCTACACCGGTCGTAGCGTGCGCGCCGCGCTGGAAGCGATTATGCAGCTCGGTCGCCCAGCCAGCATCCAGTTGGCGACGCTCATCGATCGCGGGCATCGCGAGCTGCCCATCCGCCCCGACTATGTGGGCAAGAACCTGCCCACCAGTCGCAGCGAGTTCGTGCTGGTGGAGTTGATGGAGCTGGAAGGGCGCGACCGCGTGGTGCTGCGCAAGGCTGCGCCCAACCTGCCGTAGGAGGTCGCTATGCCGCACATTCTGACCGCCGCCGCGTTGCCCGTGTCGGATTTACTGCGTTGCGCCGACGCTTGGCGCGTGCGCCTCGCCGAACCGTCGACGCCGCCTACCCCCGCCAAAGCCGCGCTGATTGCGTTGCTGTTCTACGAACCCAGCACGCGCACCCGCGCCGCGTTCGAGCAAGCCTGCGTGCTGCTGGGCTATCATCCGCTGGTGATTACCGCCGAGGCGAGCAGTATCGCGAAGGGCGAGAGCCTGCAAGATACAGTGCGCACGCTGAACGCGCAGGGGGTTCGCGCGATTGTAATCCGTCATCCGCAGGCGGGCGCGCCCGTCCAAGCCGCGCAGGTCTCCCACGCGCCTATCCTTAATGCAGGCGACGGCGCCCACGAACACCCCACACAGGCGTTGCTGGACCTCTACACACTATGGCTGCACTACAACCGTCCAGACCCCGACACGCGCTGGCTCAGCGGACGCAAAATCGCGATTGTCGGCGATATCCGCCATAGCCGTGTGGCGCGCTCGAACCTAACCCTACTCACACAGGCAGGCGCGGAGGTCTGGCTCTGCGCGCCGCCGACGCTGCTGCCCGACGCGCCCCTGCCGAATGCATACGCCACCACCGACGTCGACGAAGCCGTCTATAACGCCGATGTGGTGATGGCGCTGCGCCTGCAGACCGAGCGCATGCAGCAGGGGCTACTCCCCAGCCTCGACGCCTATCGGCGCGACTATCAGATTCATCCCGAACGGCTGCGCCTCGCCAAACCCGAATGCGTGGTGATGCACCCAGGTCCCATTCAGCGCGGCATCGAGATTAGCGACGCCGTGGCGGACGGGGCGTCCTCGCTGATCCTCACGCAAGTGCGCAACGGCGTGTATGTGCGCGTCGCCGTGCTGGAGTACGCTCTCGGCGACGCCTAAGCCTCACGCCACCAGAGACACCGGCTGCTCCACCTGTATCTGCGATAGCACCTCCTCGACGGTGGTGACGCCAGCGCGCACTTTCTGCAGCGCGTCGTACTGAATCGTGTAGAGCGTGCCTTGAGGCGCGGCGGCGCGGATGGCGTCGCCGCCCGCGTTCTGAGCAATCAAGCGGCGCACAGGATCGCTTAGCACGAACAACTCGTACAAGCCGACGCGCCCCTTATACCCGATATTGCCGCATTCGCTACAGCCGACCGCGCGATAGGCTTCCACAGGCGCGCCGTCAAACAGCGCCGTAATCGCAGGGTCGGTAATCGTAATCGGCTCTTTACATCGCTCGCAGAGGCGACGCACCAATCGCTGCGCCAGTACGCCAATCAGCGCGGAGTTAATCAAAAACGCGGGTATCCCCATGTCCATCATACGGGCGGGCGCACTGGTGGAATCGTTCGTGTGGAGCGTGGATAGCACCAAGTGCCCCGTCATGGCGGCGCGGCAGGCAATCTCCGCAGTCTCCGTATCGCGTATCTCGCCGACCAGCACCACATCGGGGTCTTGACGCAACATCGCGCGCAGCTGGCTCGCGAAAGTTAGCCCCGCACGCTCATTCACCTGCGACTGACCAATCCCCTCGATCGTGAACTCCACAGGGTCTTCACAGGTCAAAATGTTCCGCCGCTCCGACTTGATTTGCTGGAGCAGGGCATATAGGGTGGTGCTTTTACCCGACCCGGTGGGACCCGTCACCAGAATCATCCCCCAGGGCTTACTGGCGAGCTGGATCAGCCCCTGCTCGACGGGTTGGGGCATGCCCAGTTGGTCCAGCGTCTTGAGTACATTATCGCGGTTCAATAGGCGCACCACCACGCGTTCGCCGAACACGGTCGGCAACGAGGAGACGCGGGCGTCGATTTTGCGTTCGCCCGACTTGAAGGTGAAGCGTCCATCTTGGGGGCGTCGCCGCTCTGCGATGTCCATCTCCGCCATCAGCTTCACACGCGCCGTGACCGACGCCTGCAGCGAGCGCGGCACGGTGCGAATGACATACAGCACCCCATCGATGCGCAAGCGCACCTGCATCGCGATCTCCAACGGCTCGAAGTGAATGTCGCTTGCCCCGCGCTCCACAGCTTCCAGCAGAATCCCGTTCACCAAGCGCACCACTGGCGCCTGATGCACAATCTGTTCCAGTTGCGCGACATTGTCGGGGATATCGACCGCATCCTCACTCACTTCCAGCTCCTGCATCTCTTCCTCGCGCGGCTCGGGATCTTCATGAGTGCTGTAGAGCCTCGCGATGGCGCGCACGATTCGCTCGGGAGGGCTGAAAGCGACCTTGATGACCTTACCTGTCCTCTGGCGCAGGTAATCTAACATCTCGACATTGTTCGGATCGGCAGTGGCGACCCACAGTGCGCCGTCTTCCTCACGCAGCGGCACAATCATAAATCGTGTGGCGTCGCCCATGCCCACCCAGTGGCGCACCCGATGCGCCTGCGCAATCGTCGGCTCCGGCAGCGGCTCGTAGGGGCACTCCCACTGCTCCGCTTGCGCCTCGTAATAATCGTCGTAGGTGATGAAGCCGAGATCGATTAGTGTCTCGCCCAGACGCTTGCCCGTGAGCCGCTGAGCGGCTAACGCCTCCTCTAACTGCTGCGGGGTGATTTTCCCCTTCTGCAAGAGCCATTCGCCCAATCGCCTAACGCCGTACATGGTACACTCCTAATAGGAATTATCGGCGCACACGGCGTATTTATAGAGTTCCAACGCAGTGCTTAGGATGACCTGACACGCCGCAAACGCCTTGTTTATAGAGGAGGCATCCGAATGTATCAACCGAACCGACTACTGACGAATCCTGTGAATAAATATTTAGTGGAGTTATCAAAAAGTTGGGAAACCTACGAGCTGCTGCTTCGTCCTGCGCGGCGGCTCCTCTTTCACAACTTGTATCGTCCAAGCGCGTATGTGCCTGAGTTCAATAAGCCGTGCTTCGGCGTGCTGTGTTTGCGCAGCGACCGCGAGAAACGCCCGATGCTGGCGCTCGAAACCGACTCGCAACTCAGCGAGGCGTTGCGCCAGTCGTATCGGGAATGCGACATCTTATGGCTGGAGGTGTTCGAGGGTCCCGCAGGAATCCACCTCTACAGCGAGAACGCTGGCATTCGGATGGAGCTGACCTGCCCGATTACGCAACTGGGCGTCGCGATGCGTGCGCCGCTCGCGTTCGTGCAAGAGCGCGTCGAACGAAACTACATCCCTCAAGGGCGGCTCATTCAGAGTTTTCACGAACGCCTGCTGCGCGAAGCGTTGGATATCTTGGTCGCGCAATACCCCATCGAGTGCCACCACCAGATGCCGTTTGGGTTCGTGACGGGCTATCGAGCGCAGATGCCGCCGCAGATTGCTCGTTCCGCTGTCGATGTGGTGCTGCTGGTCAGCTCGCGCCTGAACGCCGACGGCGTGGTGCTGCTGCCGATTAACCTCAACCTGCACAACGCGCATGTGTCGAACGAGCAGACCAGCGAGCGCGACCGCCTGATGTGCGAGTTTGCGCAGGAGATTGGGATGCCGTTCCTGACGATTCGCGCGGCGGAGCAGCCTGAAGCCTACATCTTCTCCGCGCCGACCTTACAAGAGAAGGCAATCACTGTGGTCGGGCGTGCGCCTGACGACTGGGCGAACGCAATCCGCCCGTTCGTGGAAGCGGCGTTAGAGGCGCTGAAATAGCCGTTGCGTATTCGCCTCGGTGAGTTCCGAGACGGTCTCCAGCGGGGCGTCCCACAGCGCGGCGACCTGTTGCGCAATCAGCGGCAGGTAGGCAGGCTCGTTGCGCTTGCCCCGATAGGGGTGCGGCGCGAGGTAGGGCGCGTCGGTCTCCAGCAGCAAGCGGTCGCGCGGCATCCCCTGCACAATCGCGCGGAGCGTCTCTGCGCTTTTGAAAGTGACCACGCCGCCTATCCCCAAGAAGTAGCCCAACGCCAGCCCGCGCTCCGCCTGCGCAGGCGTCCCCGAGAAACAGTGCAGCACGCCCCGCACATCGGGATACTCAGAGAGCACTGTCAGCACCGCCTCATACGCCTCACGGCAGTGGATGACCACAGGCAACCCCTGCTCACGCGCCAACTGCATCTGCGCATGGAACGCCTCGTACTGCGCCTCGCGCGGCGACAAATCCCGATAAAAGTCGAGCCCTATCTCGCCGACAGCGACCACACGCGGATGGCGCGTCCACTCGCGCAGCTGTTGGAGCGTGTCAGAGTTATACTGCGCCGCGTCGTGGGGATGAACGCCCACCGCTGCATACAGCGCATCCGACTGCTCCGCCAGCTGCACGGCGAGCAAGCTACTCGCCAAGTCGTAGCCAATAAGAATCACTCGCTCTACGCCCGACTGCTGGGCGCGATGCAAGGCGGCTTGCCATTCGGGGTACAAATCGGGATGGTTCAGGTGGCAGTGTGTATCCGTCCAGCGCATGGCGTTCCTCTGGCGGAGAGGGTGGGATTCGAACCCACGATCCCCCTTTTGGGGGGATTCTCGTTTTCGAGACGAGCCCGTTCAACCACTCCGGCACCTCTCCGCTGTGTGGCGCCCTCGGAGGGATTCGAACCCACGACGCCCTCCTTAGGACGGAGGCGCTCTATCCACTGAGCTACGAGGGCGGGAGTAAAAGAATGGCGCGTCCGGAGGGAGTCGAACCCCCGACCTCAAGGTCCGCAACCTTGCGCTCTATCCTCTGAGCTACGGACGCGCAACGCTTTTATTTTACCATATAGGGGGACGCAATTGCAAGGGGGGTGGCGTCGCGCCCCCCCCCTGAGGGTGTTCGAAAAATCGGGGGTATGGTAGGTAGGGGCGCACCTGCGTGTGCGTCCTGCCTACGCAAATTTTTGAACATCCCCACCAACACCCCTTCCGACAGCAGTCCCAACTCCTCGCCGACGCCAACAACGCGCCATCGGGCGAAAACGCTACGGAAAGATGCCCACCCGTGTGTCCCCCTGCCATCCACATTCCTCGCTCTCTGTGTAGATTGGGCATCGCTGGAGACCGCCTTTTGACGGTGTCGTGACGCCATGTATATTTCAGCGAGTTATACAGCGCAGCGTAGAGAATCGCCGCGCCCAGCATCAACACGCCGAAGCAAACCAGTTATGTAAGCAGTTCTTTCCGTTGCCTCCGTCTCCCAGATTCTCTACGCGATTTTACGCGCCCGAATCTCCCGTTAAGTTTACCATAAGCTGGTTTGTTCTCGCGCGGGGATAGGCGCGTTCCGAGAATGCGCTGTGAGGCGATGGCGTAATATTCTGGATTGATCTCTATTCCGATATATCGTCTTTTGAGCCGCTTGGCAACCACGCCAGATGTGCCCGACCCCATAAACGGGTTCAGAACCAAGTCTCCCTCGCGTGAGGCGATAAGCACTATGCGCGTGAGCAGGCTTTCAGGCTTCTCCGCGGGGTGGGCGGTACGGTGTTTCTCCGCAGGGATTACCCAGAGATTGCGCATCTGCGTGCCGCCGTTTAACTGTTTCGCCATATCGTAGTTGAAGTAATATCGTTTAGATTTACTGGCAACCCAGATGAGTTCAGTGGCAGGCGCAAGGCGGTTCGTTTTTAGCAGGGGCGTCGCGTTCGGCTTGAACCCGATAACATCATTAATGACCCAGAGTCCCAACTCTTTGAGCGCCATACCTATCGAGGGATGGTTATGCAGTGTACCAGAAATCCAGAGCGTACCGTCGTCAGCAAGCACGCGAACGCACTCTCGGATCCATGCACGATTGAACTCGTGTAGATTCTGGATTTGGTCCCATTCGCCCTTATTGCATGCGATAGGTTTGCCGCCGCGGCAAGCTTTGCCCCGACAGATTGTAGGGTGGGTCGGCGAAAATCAGGTTCGCGCACCCCTCTGGCAAAGTGGGCAACAGTTCCAGTGAGTCGGCATTACAGAGATAGTCTGTGGTATGTTTGTAAGTTCTTCGCGTGATGCACGGCATGGCGTTGGTTTTGCGCCACACACGCACCTTATTGACTCGAAGCCCTGCTTGCTTTCCGATAATCAACGCCTCACCCAGATTGTGATAGGTGCATGAAACATAGAGGCTCCCGTGAGGCTTGAGAACACGCTTGCATTCGTTTATCCACATGCGAGTAAACTCCCAGTACGCATCAGGGTCCCAGTAGATCGCTTGTTTTTTCGGGCTGCTCAATCAGCAATCGCCCCGCTTGAGTTATCTGTACCTTCCCCCATCTTTGCGATGCGATTGCAAGCCCGAGCTTATTCAAAGGATTCGCAGATTGCCTGTTCGGGATTCTCAAAATTTTCGCGATATTCATCGGGAATTTTTGTGGGAAGATAAAGGCGACGACAGATGAGCCTTACTTGGAACTCCCGCTGGGTCTTCTCGTCGAAAGGTTTATCCTCCCAATCTGCGAGCACCAGCAAGAAGTTCCTCAGCCGAGCAGGGTTCCGCACTGTCGTTGAGATGGACCAGGGTTTCTTTTTCATACTTGCCCTCCTACATCCTGTCGTTAGCAAACTCCAGATTCTACTCCTTGCGCGTAATTCCTTGCTGTGGCTAATCCGACAGGTCTTTTGCTCTTCACGGCGTTTTTTCGGGTATAGCGGCTGTTATCTCCACGACCTTACCTGGGTGTGGTGTGAATGCTGGCGTGTGCTGCCACTTGGCGCCCTACGCCCCCCGATTTTTCGAACACCCTCGCCACCCCTTGACTTGTAGACAAATGATAGTGTAAAATATTCTACAGGCGTGAGACGCCGTTTCATCGGCTGTTCCGAGCGGAGCAACGGGGAGGGTTCCTCCCCCCTCCCCAGCCTACAGGAGGCGATATGGCAAAAGCACTGACGAAACCGCAACGGGCGATACTGCAGTATATCGTGCAGTTCACACGCGAACATGGCTACCCGCCGACCATTCGCGAGATACAGCAGGGCATCGGCGTTATCAAGAGCCTGCGCGGGATTACACTCCATTTGGACGCGCTGCAACGCAAGGGCTACATTGAGCGCGGCAATCAGGCGCGTTCAATCCGAGTGGTGCATCCCGATTATCAGCCCGAGCAGGAGCGCGTGCGCTTTTTGCCGCTGGTCGGTACGATTGCCGCAGGCACGCCCATCCTGGCCCACGAGAATGTGGAAGACCTAATCCCCGTGCCTGCTGATATGGTGCGCAATGTGGAGAGCGCGTTCCTGCTGCGCGTTAAGGGCGACAGTATGGTGGGCGAGCATATCCTGCCTCGCGACCTGGTGGTGATTAAGCCCCAACAGACCGCCTACAACGGCGAGCTGGTGGCAGTGCTGATAGGCGAGGAGGCGACCATCAAGCGCATCTTCTTCGAGCGCGGTCAGGTGCGCTTGGAATCGGCGAACCCTGCCTACGAACCCATCTACGCCCCCATGGAAGAAGCGCGTGTAATCGGCAAGGTGATAGGGCTACTGCGCGATTACGGGCAAATGGGCGTGTGAATACGCGTTATAAACCCTGCAGATAGCGCAACGACTCACGCGTCAGCGTCTCAGGGTCGGGATAGTAGTCAAACGGCTCCAGCGACGCCCAGCCGTTGTAGCCCGCCGCGCGTAGCGCGTGGAGAACGGGCGCGAAATCGGTCGTCCCAAAGCCCGGCGCACGCAAGTTGGAGTCGTTCAGATGCACATGCGCGATGTAAGGCGCGTATTGACGAATCAGCGCGGGCACATCGTTGGTCTCAGCGAGCGCGCTTTTGACATCGAGCATCGTGCGCAAGTTGGGGTGGCTGGCTTGTTGGATCAGCGCGACCGCCTCTGCGAGCCGTTGCACCACATTCGTTTCAGGCAGCGGCTCCAGCAGGAGCGTAATGCCCTCCTGCGCGCACACCTGCAGAGCAGGCTGGAGGGTCTCCAGCCACAGCTGCGCCGCTTCGTGGGGCGACAGGGGCGCCATCGCCTCGCGCTGCTTGGGCGAGCCGAACACCATCATCTGACCCCCCACATCCGCGCAGAAACGCGCCAACTCCACTAAATACGCCGCCGTCGCCTGACGCACTTCCAAGTCGGGATGCGTCGCGTGGAGACCTGCAGGCGACCAGAGAAGCATATGGAGACCGACGATCGACAAGCCGTGCTGCGCAGCGACGCGGCGGATGTGTGCGCGGGCGGAGGCGTCCAACTGTTCCACGCGCTCGGCGAAGGTGAACGGCGCGAGTTCCACGCCTGCATAGCCTGCCGACGCCATCAGCGCACAGGCGTCCGCCCAGTTCAAGTGGCGCAATACCTCGTTGCACAGGGCGTAGCGTATCACCTATGCCTCACCTTCGGGACGCGGGGTGCGCTCCACCCCGTACTTGACCATCAACTTCTCAAAGTCGCGCGGACTCATCAACTTGATGGCGATGTCGGGGCGCAGGGCGCGCAGGAGCGCTATCTTCCGACGCTTGCGCCGATTGATGTTCGCGCGACGCACCGTCAACTCCACATACAGGTTATAGTCGGGCAGGTAAAAATCGGGGGTAAAACACTCTTTGGGGTTGCCGTCTTCGTCCGTGCGCAGCACGAAGGTGTGAGGCTCATACTCCCAGCGAATCTTGTAGTAGTCCAACAGGCGCGCGAACGCCTCCTCGCTGGGATGCACAAACGAGACCGTCGGCTTCCGAGTTCGCACTCGCGTTTATGCCTCCGAACCGTATTATACACGATTGATGTTAAGGAATTGTTATAGAGTGCCCTGCACGCTGTTCAGATAGGCTTGAATCACGCTGGGCGCGTCGCCGTCGGCGCGCAGCACGCCCTTATCGAGCCACAGCACGCGCTGCGCCACGCGCTGGACTGCCTCCATGTCGTGCGACACGAAGAGGATGGTGCGCCCCTCACGCTGGAACTGCTGGATTTTGTCATAGCACTTGTGTTGGAATCGTGCGTCGCCCACTGCCAGCACCTCATCCACCAAGAGGATGTCGGCGTCCACATGCGCTGCCACTGCGAAGCCGAGGCGCATCAGCATCCCCGAGGAGTAGGTGCGAATCGGCGCGTCGATATAACCTTCCAGCTCGGCGAACTCCACAATCGCTGCGACGCGCTCGGCGACTTGACGGCGCGTCAGCCCCAGAATCACGCCGTTGAAGTAGATATTCTCCAAGCCGGTGAGGTCGGGGTGGAACCCTGCGCCAAGCTCCAAGAGTGGGGCGACTCGTCCGTGAATCTCGATAGCCCCGGATGTGGGGCGGTACACGCGCGCGATGACGCCCAGCAGCGTGCTTTTGCCCGACCCGTTTTGCCCAATGAGACCGACCGTTTCGCCCTGTCGGATAGTGAAGTGGAGGTTCTTCAGCGCGGTGAGCCGTTCCACGCGCTTGGGCAAGAATGACAGCAGCAGCCCCTTGAGCGAGGCGTAGGCGTGGTGCGCCAGCTTGAACTCTTTCGTGAGGTTCTCGGCGCGGATGGCGACGGGGGTTCCCGTCGCCGTCGGATTAGATATCGGGACCACGCCCGCCGCCTCCTCCGCGCCCGCCGGGCGCGCCGGGCGCGCCAGGTTGCTGCTGCTGAGGTCGCGCAGGTCCACGGCGGAGGCTGTTGTCGATATAGATTGCCCAACTATGGCGTAGGGTATTGCCTGCCCAGTCGGAGGCGATGATGGTCATCGTGTGGCGTCCGTCGGGCAGCGGTTTCGCCGCCGCGCCCGCGCGCAGCTGCACCGTGATTTCGCCCAGCGACGGTTCGTACTCGGCTGGCAGCGGCTCGTCGTTCAACAGCCACTGCACGCTTGCTGGGTTGATCCCGCTGCCGTCGTCGCGCAAGCGCGCCGTGAAGTCCAACGGCAGCTGACCCGACAGCATCTCGCCCAGCGCAGGCGAGGTGCGCGCCACTTGAGGCGCGGTTTGGTCGATCCAGCCAAAGCCGAACGCCGTCAGGTTGCCCTCGCCTGTCGCTACGACGAACCCGTTGGGGGTGAACACAGGCTTACCGCTCAGCCCCAGATAGGCAACGCGGCGGTTCTGAGCGTCCACCGTGCCCTCAGCTGGGCGCAGGGTGAAGAGCCACTCCAACTTGCCTTCAGGCAACGCATAACACAGAATCGTGCCCCGCCGGGTGGCCAGCCACAACTTGCCGTTCACAATCTCAGGCGCAGTCAGGGGTTCGTAGCGTATCTCAATCGGCTCGCGGTCGCCTGCGATAATCTTGCCCTGATGATCGAACACGAACAGTCGGTTCTCGCGCGTCAGCACGGCGATATGGTCGTCGTTGGCGGCGGGCGCGAGACGGAACTCGGTGTTGAACCGCCGCGACCAGCGCACCGCGCCGCTATTGGGGTTCAGCGCAATCACCGCGTCGTTGGAGGTCACATACACACTGCCGTTGGCGAACACGGGTTGCGGGTCGTAGTTGGGCGCAGGGAGCCTGAACAGCCAGCGGCGTCGTCCCCCAGCGGTGCTGACGGCGTGCACGAAACCGCCGTTCGTGCCAAAGATGAGCGTCTCGCCCTCTTTGACGAGCCTGCCTGAGATGAAGTCGTCCGCGCGATACGGCTCGCGCCACAGCGGTTCCCCGTTGCGTGCGTTGAGCGCGTACAGCTCGCCGCGCCCCGTGCCGATATATAACACATTATCGTCCAGCACAGGGCGTGCAGTGGGCGCGCTATCAGCCGTGAATATCCAGCGCAACGCGCCCGTCTCCGTATCTAACGCCAACACATTGCCGTTGCTCGCGCCGATGTAGACCAGCCCCTCGCCTTCTACGGGCTGACCGAGAATGGTGGTGTTGAGCGGCGCGTCAGCAGGGTACTGCCATTTGAGCGTGCCATCTTCGATGTTCACAGCGTATAAGCGGTTCAAGCACGGGTAGTAGATGGTCTGCTTGCCTACGCCGGGCAGCGCCGGGTTATTGGGCGCGGCGTTGCCGAAGAACCGCCACATCGCTGCAGGCGTCTGTGCGCCCGCCAGCATCCAAGCCATCGCTAAGAACAACGCCCCTATCGTCTGTCGCATACCAACCTCCATGTTCGTTAGACGCGCGAGTCTCCCTGCTCCTTTTATGGGCGGAACTGCTGCTCGTTATAGATCGAGCCGTTCAGCGCAACGAGAACATTCAGTTCTTGGGCGCGCTGGCGCGCCGCGCGGGTGATGCTGACCCCCATCACTGCGCCGTAGGCGTCCATACCTGCTTGACGCAGAATCGTCGCTCGATTATGCGAGCGCTCGACATCTTTGACGCCTATGCCCCAAGACGCCTCCACCACCAGCCAGATGGGACGCCCATCCGACCTGAGCTGGGCAGAGACGAAAAAGTCGGCGTTCAGCACCTCCATGAGGTCGTCAAGCGACGGCCCCAGCTCCTCCTCGGCAATCGCCATGAACTGCTCTAAGTCGTAGGTGCGTATTTTACGGAACAGCCGTCCGAACACCGCAGGCGCTCGTTTACGCGCCTCTATTTCTAGCACGATGCCCTTGAGTTTGCCCATATCGTTCTCCATTCTATCGAGGCGTTGCTCGATGCTGCCAGTTCGTTCACGCACATCCAGCGCGACTTCCTTCGCCTCGCGCGCCTCTTGCTTGGCTTCCAGCGCGATCTGCTCGACGCGCTCCAGTCGTTTCTCCTGCTCCGCTTGGCGAGTAAGGAGTTGCTCAACAATCTGTATGAGCGAGTCCAGTTGTGCAGGCACGCCCAGAAGCGCCACGATACCGAGCGCTTCCTGCAGCGGGCGGATCAATCGCGGATGCTCTTTGAGATCCTCGAGTATCCGCTCCACAATCGTATACTCCTGAGGCGACAGCGGTTCCATCTTAATCAGATTATACCCTCTTAGTTACGAATCGTTCAGTCGGGCGGCGATGGCGCCTGCGAGTCGCGCGTTGGCTTCCAGCAGCGATAGGTTCACCCGAACGGTGCGCCCATTGCTGAGTTGCGCCAAGCGCTGCAAGAGCCAGGGCGTGGTTGCGCTCCCCCCGACGCCTGCTTGGGCGCACTCTGCGAGGGCTTGATGCAACATTGCCTCCATCTCGGAGTGCGGGATTGCGTCCGTTTCGGGCGGCGGCTGCGCCACCAGCAGGGCGGTTCCTAACGGCTGATGCGCCTGCCACATCGCCACAAGCGCGTCCACATCGTGTGCCACGGCGTCCACGCGCAGCCCTGTGTGCGCCGTGTAGAAGCCAGGCAGCTCATCCGTCTGGTAGCCCACGATGGGCACGCCATGCGTCTCCAGCCACTCGCGTGTGGCTGGCAAGTCCAGTATCACCTTCGCGCCTGAGCAAACGACGAGAATCGGCGTGCGCGCCAGCACGGGCAGGTCGCCGCTGACATCGGCGCGGTCGAGATGCACGCCGCCGATGCCGCCCGTCGCCATCACCGAGACGCCTGCGCGGTGCGCCAAGTACGCCGTCGCGCTGACGGTTGTGCCCCCCGTGAGGCGCATACTGCAAGCGATTCCGAGATTATGCACCGCGATTTTGGTGGGCGCGGGGTACTCTGCCAGCGCGTGCAACTCGGTTTTCGAGAGGCCCACGCACGGCGCGCCGCGCATTATCGCGACCACACACGGCTCCGCGCCCTGCTCGCGCACTGCCGTCTGCATCCGCTGCGCCGCCTCCCGATTCTGCGGACGGGGCAGCCCGTGCGTTATCACTGCCGATTCCAAAGCGACTCGCGCCTGGGGACTTATGCGTACTTGCACGCTACAAGCATACCCTCGCAGAGGGGTAGAATTTGTATCGATGGACGCGCTGTTCGCTGCGATGGTGGTATGGTTGCTCGCTGCGGCGTGGATCTTCTGGTTGGTGAACTGGTCCATCACGGGCGACATCACGGCGGGTGAGGCAATAGTCGGCTCGACGCTCGCGCTGTTGTTGGCGTTCGCGAGCGCGCGAAATACTTTTCCACACGCCGCGCTCTTCTCGCTCGTCACGCTGGGCGGCGGGGCAATCATCCTGCCAATGGCGCGCGCCTATCTCAATCGCGCGGCGCACGCGCAGATGGACGCCGAGCTAATCGAGCAGGCATGCCGCGCTTACGAGTTCGACCCCCAAAACTATGGCGCGCTCATCCACCTTGCGGAAGTGTGCTACAAGAACGGGCTGCTGGAGCAGGCGGTCTGCCACTTGGAGCGCGCCGTGCAGACTGCCCCCGTTATGGCAGCCAACGAGAAGCGACGCCTGCAGATGTGGCAAGACGAGCTGATGAGCTGCCCGAAGTTAGGCTACACCCCTTGCATGCACTGCGGCGCACGCCAGCCGCTCGGAACCGTGCGATGCGCCCGCTGCCACAAACTGATACTTCCGATGCTCGTCAAAGGGCACTGGATACCGCGTCAACTGGCGCACCGCGCCGTCTGGGTGTGGGTCATCGCGGTCAGCAGCGGCGCGCTGAGCCTGTTCTGGCGGGAGCAGCTAATCGGTCTCAACGCCCTGCTCGCTATCTTGCTCACGCTCAGCCTCGCAGGGGGGCTAATCATCTGGGTACTGCGCCGACCATCATGAACCTGCCGCCTTTCACACGCTTGGACATATATGTCGCACGCGAGATGCTCACGCCGCTCGGAATCGGCGTCTTCGCCATCTTGCTGATGCTAATCGGCAATCTGCTGTTCAACTACGCGCCGTGGTTCTTCAATTACGGCGTGCCCCTCTCGGCAGTGCTGCAGATGGTGCTGTATTACACGCCCTACCTGCTGGTGCTGAGCCTGCCTGTGGGCGCGGCGGTGGGCACTGCGCTGACGGTCAATCGCCTTACACGCGATAGCGAGATTACCATTTTACGAATGGCGGGCGTCAGCTTGCGTCGAATCTTCGCGCCGATGGTGCTGATAGGCGTCCTACTCTCGCTGGCGAACTTCGCGCTGAACGAGTATCTTGTGCCCCCCACGATGCAGCAGTTCAACAAGTTGCGCAACAAGATATTCCTGCTCGCTCCCGTGCCGAATCTGACCAGCAACGCGGTCATCAAGGCGCAGAACTACATGGTGGGCATCGGCGTCGCGCAGCAACAGGGCGAGCGCGTGCTGCTGGAGGATGTGCTGATGTTCGAGCGGCGCGCGCCGAACGAGTGGCTGCTGGTGCAAGCGCCGCGCGGCGAGTATCACAACGGCGTGTGGACGCTCTACGAACCGACCGTGCATTACTACCAAGCGGATGGCAAGGTCGCCGATGTGCGGCAATCGGCGCGGCTGGTGATTAACCTCCAGGTAGCGCTGCAGGATTTTTTCGCCGCGCCGACGCCTGAGGAGCAGACCATGCGCCAACTCGGCGAGCAGATTGCTCGCAACCGCGAGATGGGAGTAGACACACGCCAGTTGGAAGTGAGTTATCATCTTAAGGCGGCGGTTCCAGCGGCGTGTTTGGTGCTGGCGTTGTGTGCGCCCGTGTTGAGTTTCCTGCTCGCGCGTGCGGGCGGGTTCGTGGGGGTGCTGCTCTCCATCGTGCTGGTGTTCGTGTTTTGGAACACGCTGCTGCTGTTCCAGATACTGGGCAACTACGGGTTCCTGCCGCCGATGCTGGCGGCGTGGGCGCCCAATCTGCTGTTCGGCGTCGGGGGGCTACTGCTCCTGCGACGCTTGGAGTAGCCCCCGTCGCTCAATACACAGGCAGACTTGGGTCCACTTCTTGCGCGTAGGCGTTCATGCCGCCTGTGAGGTTCTTCACGCGCCGATAGCCCATCTGCTGCAGCAGGCGCGTTATTTGCCCGCTGCGCCCGCCCGAACGACAGATGACCACAATCTCGTCGGCAGGATTGAGCTCATGCACGCGCTCAGGCACTTCAGCCATGCGGATGTGCTTGATTTCGGGCAGGCGGCTGATTTCAAGTTCGTACGGCTCGCGCACATCGAGTAGCACGAGCGGCTCGCCTGCGTCCAGACGACGTTTCAGCTCCTGCGGCGTGATACAGGGCAACCCGTCGCCTTCTGTGGGGATCTCCTCGTCGCGCAGACCGCAGAACTCCACATAGTCGATCAACTCGCGCACGGTTGGGTTCTCGCCACACACGGGGCAGTTCGGGTCTTTACGCAGCTTCAGCTCGCGCCAGCGCATGCCGAGCGCGTCGAACAGCAGCAATCTGCCAATCAGCGGCTCGCCCACGCCCAAGATGAGCTTGATGGTCTCCGTCGCCTGCGCCAGCCCAATCAGCCCAGGTAGGATGCCTAACACGCCGCCCTCCGCGCAACTCGGCACTAAACCGGGCGGCGGCGGCTCCGGGTACAGACAGCGATAGCACGGACCCCGCGCCGCCCAAAACACCGAGACCTGACCCTCGAACCGAAAGATGCTCCCGTACACATTCGGTTTGCCCAGCAACACGCAGGCGTCGTTCACCAGATAGCGCGTCGGGAAATTGTCGGTACCGTCCACAATCACATCGAAGTCGCGCAGAATCTCCAGCGCGTTCTCCGAGGTCAGGCGCGTCTCGAACGGAATCACATGCACATGGGGGTTAATCGCCTGAATCTTCTCGATGGCAGACTGGAGTTTGGGGCGTCCGACATCGCTGGTGAAGTGAATGATTTGCCGCTGCAGGTTGGAGTAGTCCACCACATCGAAGTCGACGAGTCCGAGGGTTCCCACGCCTGCGGCGGCGAGGTAGAGCGCGAGGGGCGAGCCGAGTCCGCCTGTGCCGACGAGCAGCACGCGCGAGGCTTTGAGTCGGCGTTGTCCCTCCATCGTCACTTCGGACATAATCAGGTGTCGGCTGTAGCGCAGCACCTCCTCTTGTGAGAGGCTAACGCTGTGCAGGCGCGCGTCGTCGATGATGCTCTGCGTGTGAGGCGCATCGAGCGTCGCCTCACTGCCGCCTGCCACCGAGGGCACAATCGTCAGCTCGGCGTCGGGCGCGAGCGGCGTGTCCAACCCTTGCAGATGACGCACATCCTCGTCGCCCAGATACAGGTTCACGAAACTGCGCAGCTGCCCGTCCTCCTTAAACAGGTGTTGGCGCAGTTTGGGGAAGGTGTCGGTCAGTTGTTGCATCGCCTCGCCGACGGTGGACGCTTCCACGGTTAGCGAGGCTCGGTTGTCCGCATAAGGTCTCAGCGCAGTCGGAATATAGATGGTTGGCATAGTTTCCTCCTACAGGTATTGATTGATTAGGGCTTTGAAATCGGGCGTGTTGCGCAGCGACGCGAGGTCGGGGTCGCTTGTCGCGAGCCGCGCGAGGTTCTTATCCAATTCAAAGGCGCGTTTGAGGCGGCGCAGAGCGGCTTTAGGGCTATTGGCGAGCGCGAGGATACAGGCGTAGTTGTAGTGGGCGTTGGCGTCGTCGGGCGCGTCGCGGATGATGTCGGCGAACAGGCGCGCCGCCGCTTGATACTGTTTGCGCTCGTAGAGCCGAAACGCTTGCTCTTGACGGCGGAACCGCAGCTGCAGGGTGAGCAGTCGGCGCAGTTCTCGGATGGGTTCAGGGTGGTCGTCCACGCGCAGGTCGATGTAGCGGTCGTCGAAGCCGCCGTAGCCGCCGTTGGCGCGTGCGATCAGTATCGCCGCCGATTGCTTGCCCCGCGCGTCGCCGCCCGCCGCTTCGCCCGCTTCCAACGCCGCCATTAGCCTCAGCGCGAGTTCGCCTGAAGTGTCTTGGAACGCCCGCGCTATCGCTTGCACCACCGCTTCGCCCGTGAGGATGTTGCCCTGCGCGGCGAAGTGTTTGCCTGCGATACCGCCTGCCCAGCGCAGACAGTTTTTGCCCGTGAAGGTCGCGCTGCGCCCGCGAGCGTCTACAATTCCTACCTGACGCTGCTCGCGTTGCGCGTCGCTCCGTATCAATCGCTGAATCACTACGCGCGGCTCTATCTTCTGGCGCAGGAGATCCAGCCCGCGCGCCCCGTAAGTAGTGTTGGCGTAGGATTGCGTGGCAATCGCGCCGACGCCCGCCTGCGCGAACGGCACAACCGAGCCGACCGCCAGAAACTTCGAGGCGACCGCCACACCCACCTCGCCTGTGCGCGGATCCACGCCCACTATCGAAAAGGTACCAAAATCGGCTACACGCGCTTCCATCATGCTTAGCGTGGCTAAATTATACCCCCTGGTCGACGCGCATAGTCGGGTTTGCGCTTGATGGGGTTTGAGGTATCCTCTATGCGGAGGCGACGAAGCATGCAGGAGTTGAACCTACCTATCGCGTGGCGACCTGACGACGCCGTTATCGCGCAGGCGAACCTCACAGCGCTCATGCGCAAACATCAGCTCCCCACCTACGAAGCGTTCCTGCAAAAGAGCATCGACGACCCCGACTGGTTTTGGCGGGCGTTCTTTGAAGACATCGGTTTCTCGTGGCATACACTCTACACGCAGACGGTGGATGTCAGTGCGGGCAAGCCGTTCGCACGATGGTTCGTCGGGGGGAAGCTGAACTGGACCTACAACGCGCTGGAGCGCCATGTGCGTGGGGGGCGCGGCGACGCGCTTGCGCTGGTGTGGGAGGGCGAGGGGGGCGAGACGCGCCGCTATACCTACGCCGAGCTACTACGCGAGGTGAACGCGCTCGCGCGTGGACTGCTCCGACAGGGCGTGCAATCGGGCGACCGCGTGGGGCTGTTTCTGCCGTTCGTGCCTGAGACGACGATTACGCTGTTAGCCATCTCGCGCATCGGCGCGATTGCGCTGCCTTTGTTTTCAGGGTTCGGCGCGGAGCCTATCGTCACGCGCATGCAGGACGCCGAGGCGCGTTGGCTGTTCATCGCCGACGGCTTCCCCCGACGCGGCAAGGTCGCCCCTGCGAAAGAGACCGCCCTCGCCGCCCTGCGCGAACTGCCCCATGTGCAGCGCGTGTTCACTGTCGAACGCGCCCAACGCGACCTGCGCTTCGACCCCGCGCTGGAAGTGCGCTACACCGACCTGCTGGACTACGGCGATTACGAACCTCCTGCCTTCGACAGCGAGACGCCCTGCATGATGATCTACACCTCTGGCACGACGGGCAAACCCAAAGCGGCGCTGCATGTCCACGCAGGTTTCCCCATCAAAGCCGCGCAGGATATGTATCACCTGTTTGATCTCAAGCCGAGCGACACGATAAGTTGGCTAACCGACATCGGTTGGATGATGGGTCCGTGGCTGATTATGGGCGGGCTGATCTTAGGGGCGACGGTGTTTATGTACGACGGCGCGCCCGACTACCCTGCGCCCGACCGCGTGTGGACGATGGTGGAACAGCACGGGGTCAGCGTGCTGGGGATTACACCGACGCTCATCCGCGCCCTGATGCGCGAGAGCGCAGACTACGCCGATCGCCATCCGATGCCCACCTTGCGCCTGATTGGCTCCACAGGCGAGCCGTGGAACCCGGAGCCGTGGCTGTGGACGCTGGAGCATGTGGGCAAACAGCGCGCGCCCATCATCAACTACTCGGGCGGCACGGAGATTTCAGGCGGCATCTTGGGCTGTACCGTGCTGCGCCCACTCAAGCCCTGCAGCTTCAACACTGTTGTACCAGGAATCGACGCCGAGGCGTTCAGCGAATCGGGCGCGCCCGTGCGTGGCGAGGTCGGACTGCTCTGCGTGCGCAACTTGAACCCCGGCATGACGCGCGGCTTCTGGCGCGACGCCGAACGCTACATCGAGACCTATTGGCGGCGGTTCGAGCATGTGTGGTACCACGGCGACCTGTGTTTGGTGGACGCCGATGGGTTCTGGTATATTCTGGGGCGCGCCGACGATACGCTCAAAATCGCAGGCAAGCGCGTCGGACCTGCCGAACTCGAAAGCGTACTGGTGGAGCATCCTGCGGTCAGTGAGGCGAGCGTGATTGGCATACCCGACGCCATCAAGGGGCAAGCGGCAGTCGCTTTTGTCGTGTTGAAACCCGACACGGAGTGGAGCGACGCATTAGCGCAAGAATTGCTGAACTTAGTAGCCGAGCGGATGGGCAAGCCGATGACGCCCAAGACGGTCTACGCTGTGCCCGACCTGCCCAAAACACGCAACGCGAAGATAATGCGCCGCGTCCTGCGAGCCGCCTACTTAGGCGAACCAACTGGCGACCTGAGTGCGCTGGAGAACCCCCACTGTGTGGAAGCCATCCGCGCATGCGCGCGCCAATCAGCGCCTGCAGGGGATTAGCGCACTGCCCTACTTCGCCAAGCGTAAGATCGCCTCCGCGAGACGGGCAGGGTCGTGCCGTACATAGTCGGTCTGGCTGATGAAGTTGCCCGTGATGACTTTGTAGCCCAGTTGGCGGATGCGGTCGCTATCAGCGGGTACCAAATCCTGTCCGCTGGCGCGGTAGCGATCCATCAACTCAGGCGCGGGCGTGGCAGTGTTCACCAGCACATAGTCGAACACGCGCCCGCCCGCATGCGCCTCAATCGCTCGCACATGGTCAGCGGCGGTGAACTGGTCAGTTTCGCCCGGCTGGGTCATCACATTGCACACATAAACTCGGATAGCATCGGTGGTGCGGAGCGCGTCGGCGATTTTGGGCACAAGCAGGTTCGGGATGACGCTGGTGAACAGACTACCTGGTCCCAGCACGACGACATCGGCTTGCTTGATGGCTTCTATCGCTTCCCGAGGCGGGTTCGGGTCGGGCGGATTGAGGTGGATGCGTCGGATACGCGCGGGGTGCTCCACAATCGATGTCTCGCCTGCCACCAAGCTCCCGTCGTCCATCTCAGCGTGGAGCATTACATGGGTGAGCGTAGAGGGCAGCACGCGCCCGCGTATCGCCAACACCTTGCTAATCTCTTGGATTGCTTGCTCAAAGTCGCCTTTGATTTGGGTCATCGCGGCGATGAGCAAGTTGCCCACCGAATGTCCGCTGAGGTTGCCCGCGTCGTCTTTGAAGCGATGTTGGAGCAGGGCGGTCATGGCGCCTTCGGCGTCCGCGAGCGCAATCAGGCAGTTGCGGATGTCGCCTGGCGGCAGGATGCCGAGTTCCTGACGCAGCTTGCCCGACGAGCCGCCATCGTCGGTTACGGTCACTATCGCCACGATATTCGCCGTGTAGCGTTTGATGCCGCGCAGCATGGTGGAGAGTCCCGTGCCGCCGCCGATGACCACCACGCGCCTGCCGTATGCGGTGAGCGTGTAGCGCGATAAAACATCCCACACGCGCCCACTGGCGCGCGGCTGTAAGATACTGACGAGCGTGCGCCACGCGCGGCGTAGCCCCCACCACCAGACTCCCAGCCCGCCAGCGATGAGCGCGCCCCCGATTCCCCAGCGCATGGCTTGCGCCGCGCGCGGGGTTGCTGCAACGGAGCGGATATGCGCATCCACGCCGCGATAGACTGTATCCAGCCAGCGGGCAGGCGCGCCGCCCAGCCCCATCCATACCCCCAGCAGAGCAATCAGCAACCCCACGCTGGAAAGCATCAACCAGCGCTTCACGCGCATCCCCGGCATTAGCCAACGCCAGCGTCCTTCTGCCATGTTATGCCTCTCCTCGCGTCAAATCGCGATGTTCTACCGTCGCTCGATACCCTTGCTCAGCGAACCACGCGCCGAGCTGCTCGCCCAGCACCACCGAGCGGTGCCGACCCCCCGTGCAGCCCACGCCAATCGTCAGATACGCCTTGCCTTCTCGCTCGTAGCGGGGCAGCAGATACGCCAGAAAGTTTCGCATCATTTCCAAAAACTCCTGTGTCTCGGCGTCGCTTAGCACATACTCGCGTACGGCGGCGTCCGTGCCCGGTTTAGGCTGGAGATGGGGCACATAGTGGGGGTTGCGCAAGAACCGCACATCGAACACCAAGTCGGCGTCGGCGGGCACGCCGTACTTGAAGCCGAAGGAGACCACGCGCACGCGCAGGGGCGAGTGGGCGTTCGCCTCGCCGTAGAGTTGGCGCACCGCCTCGCGTAGGTCTTGTGGGCGGAACAGCGTCGTATCCAGCGTCTGGTCGGCAATCGCTTTTAGGGGGGCAAGCAGTTCGCGCTCTTTGCGCAGCGCCTTGGGCAGGCTTGGCTCCGCTTGCGCCAGCGGATGGGGACGGCGCGTCTCCTTGAAGCGGCGCACCAGCACCTCGTCGGCGCAGTCCAGAAAAAGCACAGCTATCGGCAGTCCGTCGGCTTTCATCTGCAACAAGGTCGCTTCTGCCTGCTCCAGCGGCTCGCCCGCGCGTGTATCCACCACCACCGCCACGCGTTGACCCCCCAACACGCGCGCACGCAGCGACTCCAGCAGCGACGGGGGCAGGTTATCGATGCAAAAGTAGCCGATATCTTCCAGCGTCTGCAACGCGAGCGTTTTGCCCGCGCCTGAGACGCCCGAAACCACGACCAATCGCCCCACCTGACTCATCGTTTGCTTCCCCCTAAGACCAGCGCGCTCAGGACGCCCTGCGCAACGCCCACCAATATCGCAGGCGCAATCACCGAGGCGGGACGACCCAGAAGATACCCTGCGAAAATCTGCTCGCTGAGCAACGCGAAGAAGTAGAAGATTAAGCCGTTGACCACCAGCGCCACCAGCGCAATCTTCGCCGTGCGTCCTTTCTTGAACGCCAACGCGCCTATCCCCACAAACGCCGCCACAATCAGGCTCATCCCCGCGCTCATCGCCAGCGACTCCTGCCAATATTGACTGGGCTGGATATCGAACGCCACAACCATCCGCTCACTGGCGCTGTAGGGCGGCTCGCGGTCGACGGCGTCTGCGCCCAGCCGAGTCTCCAAGTTCGCCTCGTAGCGCGTGCGCACAGCGTCGACGCCGTACAGGATGCCCATGTGCACACCCGTGAGCATGACAAACAAACCTATCCAGATGGCAAATCCGCGCAGCGCTCGCCCCAGCATGTTTACCTCCGCGTGCGCCCCTTCTCCTCGCTCAGCAACACATTGCTCAGCAGTCCGTTGACAATCCCCAGCACGAGACTGCCATAGAGCGCCGCCCAGAAGTTGCCCACACGAAAGTTGAACGGCGCAAGCGCGAACACCGCCCAAAACAACAGGGTATTGACCAGTAGCCCCGCAACGCCCAGCGTCAGGCAGTTTAGGGGCAGCAAAGCGTAGCGCACGCCGCGACGAATCAAGGCGTTCACCAAGCCCAGAAGCAACGCCATAATGAAACTATCTTGCCAGTTGGGACTGGCGCGCATGTCGAAGCCCAGCCGCGCGCCGCTCCAGAAAGTCAGGTGCAACGCGACCGCGAACAGCAGCCATCTCCATATGAACTGCATCGCATTAGATTATACCAATCCGTGCGATAACCGCGCACGGGCTTGCTAAGGCGGCTTGGACATTTCTTTGTCCACGCGCAGTCGTCAGCAAGACACCCATGCTACACAGGTCGCCCCCGCGAATGGCGTCGCGCCCCGACGCAAGGCGCGAGCTCGAAGAATGTGCTCTTGCAAGGATGGTGAGGTGGGGTTCCCCGCGGCAGTCAATTCCTACAGTGGCTCAAATAGGGACAGGGGCTACGCCATGAGCAAGAGCCGCGTAGCCCCTACGAGAATTGGCGCTCAGTCCCACTTCTCCCAGAGGTCGGGACGCTGGGCGCGTGTGTACTCCACAGTGGAACAGAAGGTGTTGTTATTGCGGTCGCACTCGGTTTCGGGCAGCCCGTACAACGCCTCGAACGGCGTCGCTTTGGTGTGTCCATCGGCAAAGGTCACCGTGACCTGCTTCTGGTGGCGTCCGTGCGGACGCTGGTGGAACGCAGGCGGAAAGCCCGGAACGGTACTGAACCCATAATGCTGCCACTCGGTGCGCAGGAATGGGGAATGCACCACATTCATATAGAAGCCGTTATTCTCCCATAAGGGACGGCTGGAGGTTCCCGAAGGCACGGCGTCCGTCACCATCACATGGCTGGCAGGCGCGGAGAGTTGTGCTTGCGTTTTACTGGGTGGGAACACCTGCGGTGGGAACGAGCAACCTGCCGAGAACCCCATCGGTGAGGGGTACGCCGCGCCATAGCCAACGCGCCCTTCGCAAAGCAACCGCCGCCCTGCAGGCGAATCGGGATTGCTAATCGGCTTCGCAGAGGGACAGCGCGAGTAAAGATTGTCCTTCGAGTACGGCTGCAACCAATACAGATAACCAATCGAGGTACAACTGGTATACCCGCCGCCACAGAAGTTCGGGGGCGGAATTATCTGGTTCTCGGCGAGCGGGAAGGTCTCGTCGTAATCTTGCACATACATCATCGCAGCGATGCCTATCTGCTTGTTCTGGCTGAGACACTGGGTCTGACGCGCTTTCTCGCGCGCCTGCGCAAACACAGGGAACAGAATCGCCGCCAGGATGGCGATAATCGCGATGACGACCAACAGTTCAATCAGTGTGAATCCACGTCGTTGCATAGGCTTCACCTTCGCTATTATACCTCAAGTTTGTATGGTTATTCAAGTGCGGTATAATCCCTGTCGCTATGAAACGGCTGGTTCTGTTGCTGGGCTTCTGGTGGTGCGTTGCGTGGGCGGGCGACTATCAGCCCCTGTTGAACCGCGAGCGGATGACCACGCGGTTTATCGAGATGGCAAAGATAGAGAGCGGTTCAGAGAACGAGGCGGCGATGACAGAGTTCGTAGCCAAGCCGCTCCGCGAGCTTGGCGCGGAGATTGTCATCGTCGACGAGGCGAGCAAGCAGATTGGCGGCACGGGCGGAAATGTGTTTGCCCGTTTCAAAGGCACTGTGAACGCGCCGCCCCTGCTGCTGAATGCGCATGTGGATACGGTCTATTCCACTGAGGGCATCCAAGTCACGCGCGAGGCAGGCGAGATTCGGACGGATGCAAAGACGATACTGGGCGCGGATAACAAGGCGGGCGTGGCGATTATCTTGGAGGTGATACACACGCTGAAAGAGCGCAACCTGCCCCACCCGCCGCTGGAAGTAGTATTCACCATTCGCGAGGAGAAGGGTCTGTTGGGTGCAAAGGCGTTCGACACGAGCCTCCTGCAGGCGCGCACGGGATTGGTGGTGGACGGGCGCGAGGATCCGAGCGCGCTGTTCGTCGCCTCGCCCACCCACTGGCGATTGGAAGTGGTGTTTCAAGGCAGGGCGGC
>JBKBKS010000022.1:0-24367 GCA_046294565.1 Fimbriimonadales bacterium | reverse complement strand
TGCGCCGACACACTGCGAATGTCTATCGGATTGCCGTCCTGAATGCCAATCTCCACCTTCGCGCTCACCAGCCGCCCACTGCTCGGATAGTAACTGTAGGTGGTCAGTCCGTTGCGCGTATCGGGCTTGAAATAGACCTTGATTTGCGCCGCGTCGGGGTTGTCCACCTGTCGGTAGCGGACTACGAAGCCTGTCGCCTGTACCCACTGGTCGAAGCCCTGCAGCGCGAGTTGACGATAATAATCGGAGTAGTTCGCATCGCGCTCGAAATAGATGGTGACAGGGAACCGCTCCCAGTAGAGGAGCCGTTCGAGCTGGGGCACATAGTTGGGAACGAAGGTATTGGCGGAGCAGACGCGCAGCTCGCTGCTCCGCGCGCCGCCCCCGCCACAGCCTGTCAGCAAAAGAGTCGCGAGAATGACCGCTGCTCCACACATCCTGCGCATCGCTGCACCTGCCTATAATTTATACCCCTTATGACTGCGCGTTTGAGACCCGAATGACCGTCGTTCGTTGCATCGGTTCCTCAAATATTAAATATGAGATTCCTCGCCTTCGGCTCGGAATGACACGCTTGTTTTTGGTGAGCAACTGCTGTCATACCGAGCGCAGCGAGGCGTCTCACAGGGGCTTCATGATATTTGAGGCACTCAGTAGCTCATGTGACCTGGAGTCGTGCAGCGTACTTGCCCAGTTGCAGGGTCGTACTGATAGGGCTGTCCTGACACGGGGCATCGAAGCATCGTTCCAGGCAGTCCCAGCTCCTGCAGGCTGGCAGGGTAGGTTTCTTCGGTGGTCGTGCGGATTTGGATGGCTTGGCGGATTTGGCTGAGGTTATTGCGGCACTCGACGCTTTCGGCGGCTTGACGCACTTCACCCACGCGACTTGCCGGCGTCGCCGTGGCGGGACTTGCGCTCGATGCGCCGCCCCCCGCGCCGTAGTAGAGCCACACCATCAGCAGCACGCCCAGAATCGCCACCGAAACCAGCACGCCAACCAGACGCATAGCCGAATTATACCGAGCGGGAGTTTCACTCCGCCCGTTTGGCGCGCTGCCCCAGCCGTGTGGTGATTTCGTGGGGGGTGGTGTTTAGCAGGTGGGCGAGGGTCTCGACGCGCACGCAGGCGTCGCCGTCGGCTCCAATCAGCGTGGCGACATCCCCTACCTGCGTTTGGGGCAGGTGGGTGGCATCGACCATCAGCATATCCATGCAGACGCGCCCGATTTGTGGGGCGAGCGCGCCGTGCAGGGCGACGGCGGCGCGGTTGGTGAGGTCTCTGGGGTAGCCGTCGGCGTAGCCCACGCCGAGCGTGGCGACGCGCGTCGGACGCTCTGCCCGCCAGCACGCGCCGTAGCTCACGCTTTGACCTTTGGAAATCTCGCGTATGGCGATCACCCGTGCGCGCCAGCTCAGTGCGGGTCGCAGTTGCGCACAGAGGGGGTGCGCTTCCCATCCTGCAGGCGCAATCCCATAGAGCAGCAGTCCCACCCGCGCAGCGTCGAGCAGGCTGTCGGGCGCGCTGAGGACGCCTGCGCTTGCAGCGGCGTGCAGCGGCGTCTTCGGGAAGCCGCCCCGACGCAACCGCTCAATCGCGCCCCGAAACGGCGCGAGCTGCTCGCGGGTGAACGCGGCGTCGCTGTCGGCGCAGGCGAAATGGGTGAACACGCTCTGCCACGCCAGCGGCGCGTCGGGGCGAAACTCCGCCACAAACGACTCCACCTGCGCAGGCGTGAACCCCAATCGACTCATGCCTGTATCAATCTCCAGATGCACGGGCAGGGCGCGCCCCAACGCGCAGGCGACGGCGCACGCGCGGCGATAGCCCTCGATGGAGTCCACCACGCACTCCACGCCGTACTCGGCGGCGATACGCCATTCGGCGTCGGTGATGGGCGGGTAGAGGGTCATCACACGAAACGGTTGCGCGCGCAACGCCTCGCGCAGCTCAATCGCCTCACTCAAACTCGCGACGATGAAATGCGCCGCGCCGACTTGCATCAACGCCCCTGCGACGCGGATTGCCCCGTGCCCGTAGGCGTCGGCTTTCACAACCGCCCACAGCGTGCGCGACGCGCCCAAGTGGGTCTGAATCGCCTGCGCGTTCCGCTGGAGCGCGCCCACATCCACCTCAAGCCAGTTCGTATAGACAGGCACGCCCCTATTGTACCGACTGGAGAGCGGTCAGCAGGATTTCGCGCTGGGGAGGCATATCTTGTGGGTATGAATCGTTGGACAGGAGTGCTGGTCGGTTGTTGGGTGTTGAGCGTTGCGCTGGGGCAGAGCGAGCGCGTGGGCGTTCTCGCGGCGGGCAATAACCTCGCCGTGCGTCCCACGCCGTGCAGCGCCAACACACTGGGCGCAGTACCCGCAGGGATGGACGGCGCGGTTCAAGGCGCGAGCCAAACCTGCAGTGGTCAAACTTGGCTGCCGATAGTATGGGCGAACGGCTTGCAGGGTTGGTCGGCGACGGGCGCGGGGGGCGTGGACTATCTCGCGCCGCTGGCGGGGCAAGGCGTGTTTCCGAGCGTGTCCGCGCCGCTGGCGTACCCCGTGCGCGTGGGACCGAACGCCTCCGCGCTGAATGTGCGCACAGGACCTGGCACGGAGTTCTCAATCGTCGCCACGAAGGCGGCAGGCGCGACAGGCTGGGCGTTTGAAGTTTTCAATAACACAAGCGCGAATATCGTGTGGTGGAAGATCCGCTGGGACGACGGCGTGGTGGGCTGGTCGGCAGAGTCGGTGCGCGGCGCAGGCGTGTACCTCTCACTAAGGGGCGCGCCGAAACCCAAGTTCGGAATCGCGCTTCAGACGCTCGGCGCGGCAAGCGTCGCAGTGCAGGTCAGTCCAGCGGACTTGAACACGGGCGCAGCCGAGATAACGACGCCGACGACGCTGGTCTACCTTGCTGGGCAAACGGTGGCTCTGACCGCGCCTGAGGTTGCGCCGAACGGCGCGCGCTTCGTGCGCTGGGTGGTGAACGGCGAGTCGCACACCCGTCGCACGCTGATTTTGCGTCAGCCCCAAGCCTATCGGGTCGCGCTGGTTTACAGCCCCAACGCGCCTGCGACCGAAGACGCCTTCCTGCGCAGTCTTGTCGCCCCGTGGCGACAGGGGCAAATCTGGCTGCCCTCCACCTACGACACTCACGCGAGCAGCAACCCCGAGTATGCCGTAGACTTCAATCGTGTGAGCATCGCCCGCGCCGCTTGCCCCTACCAGAACGGCTTCATCCAAGATTGCAACGAGCCGATGCTCGCCTCGCACGCAGGACGCGCCTATACACGCGCCCAGAGCGGCTGCTCTGGCTACGGCAACTATGTGGTCGTGGTGAGCAATGTGCGCCAGCCTGGCAGCAGCAACACCTACCTCGCCACGATTTATGCCCATCTCAACTATTTTCTGGTTCCGAACGGGACACTGGTCGACGCAGGCGAGCCGATTGGTCGGCTGGGCAGCACGGGCACTTCGTCTGGTCCGCACTTGCACTATGAGGTGCGCTATGTGACGGTTTCAGGCAGCACGCTCACGCTGGGGACGCGCGTGAAGGTGCTGAATAATCCGCGCATCCGGCTCAGCGGGCGGCCTCTGACGGTGGATTTCAACTGTCGCATCAGCGGGTTGGGCTACGGCGGCGCGGCGATTATCGGCACAGCGCCGATTACGAGCCTGCCCGAAAACATCGAGCCGCCCTGTGCGCCCTACGGATGCCCCAGTGGACTCACCGACGGCTCCACCGAACTACCTGAACCAGAGCCGGGGCGCTGCGAGGGCGACTTGCCCGAGGAGTTCGTGATTTACCTCTCGGATGTGAACGGCGATGGGTGCGTAGATGCGGAGGACTTGCTGGAGGTGCTGTGGCGGTTCGGCGAGGCGCATAACGGGGGCGCGGATGTGAACGGCGACGGCGTGGTGGACGACGCCGATCTGTTGGCGGTGCTGACGGATTGGGGCGTCGCCTGCGAGTAGCAGGAGTTCGGGAGAGGCGGTCGCGCCCCTCCCGACACGCAGGTCATTTCTCCGCGCCGATGCCCAGCAGGTCTGCCAGCGACGGCACGCGGATTTCGGGCATGCCCAGCATGTATTGCGCGTTCAACGCCTTGTCGATCACATCCACCGCCTCGCTGTAGTGGGCGCGAGTGTAGGCGTCCTGCACGCGCGGGAGCTGCTTGGCGAGCTGTTCACGCAGTTGGCGCAGGTGGTAGCGCGCGAGCATCTTCGCGTCGTCGGGCGCGCCCGTGTTCTTGGTGAGCATATCCACCAGCGTCTGCAGGTGCGCCCGTTGCAGCTGGCGGCGCAGCGCCGACACAGGACGATTCGATTGCGCTTCCGACCAGATGACGCCCTGCAGGGTGTCGAACAGTTCCGCCATCGTGAGCGCGTTGCGCTCGTCGACCGCTTTGAACTCGTTATTGGCGACGCGGCGCAGCGTGTCGTTTGCCATCAGGCGTGCGAGCGTCAGACGCTGGATGTTGCTGAGGAAGTCGCGCACGGGCGCATCCGCTGGGATGACGCCGCCGCCCCCATAGGGGTTGGGACCCAGCTTCAGATACAGCCCTTTCGGGAAGTTGAACGCGCTCTCGGAGAAGATGTAGGTCGCCAGCAGTTGAAGGGCGCGGCGTTGCTTCTCTGCGCTCACTGGCTCCAGCGGCGGCTGCGCGTTCGGGTCGGAGGCGAAGTTGCGCCGAATCTGCAACGCGCCCACGAACCGACACAGCTGCGTCGCCGCGCGGCTGAAACTCGCCAGCGTGCCGAAAAAGTAGCGCGTGAAATCATAGTAACTCTCGCCTGAAGCGGGAACGCGCGAGGGCAGCACCTCCAGCAGCTCGTGCGTGTCCTTAATCACCAGCTCCCAATACTCCAACGGCTCCTTACTGAGGTCGAAGCGCGTCACATACGGGTCGAATCGGTCGGCGTAGTCGTCGGTTTCGTACGCCAGTCCCGGCTCGGTATTGCGCTGCGCAATCTCGAGCAGATGCGGTCGCTCGGCTTCGGGCGTGTTCGCCTCAGGAAAGACGCGATAGCCATACTCGATCGCCCAGTAGTCGTAAGGACCAATCGTCGGGTTCCAATACACGGTGTCGGGGGCGTGGAGCGCCGCCTGGTTGAACGGGTCGTACTCCATCACGCTGGCGACGGTGCCGCGCTGGCGGACGCGTTCGCCGTCCTTGAGTTCTTCGAGCGTGTGCTGGCGGCTGGCGACGAAGTTGTGGCGCAGTCCCAAGATGTGTCCCATCTCGTGCATCGTGACGGACTTGATGTAGTCTTTCACGAACTGCTCTTCCGAGATTTTGGTTGCGCCGCGCCTGCCTGCGAGCAGCTCCATCATCACGAAGCCCTGCCAAGCGCGTTGGAGTGTGTCTTGCGCGAAAGTGCAGGTGTGCGGTGAGTGGTGGGCGTGGTGGTCGCAGCAGTGTTGCTCGCGCTGCTCGGCTTCCTTGAACGCCGCCAACGGGTCGATCTCGCGCACGAACTGCACGCGGGTGAAACGCGCCATGTTGCCATCGATGGTGATGCTCGCGTTCAAGATCTGCCCTGTGAGCGGATTGGGGCGGAACAGCGCGACCGCGTAGCCGTTGCCCGGCGAGGTGACCCAGCGGATTACATTGTAGCGCATATCGGCGTGATCCCAGTCGGCGTCGTCGGGCATCTGCTTGACCACAATCGCGTCCTTGAAGCCGATCTTCTCGAACGCTTTGTTCCATTCCAGAATGCCGTCGCGGATGGCGTCGCGATACTCGTAGGGCACGGCGTTATCAATCCAGAACACGATAGGCTCTTTGGGGGGCGAGAGTTCGGCGTTCGGGTCGGCTTTCTCCAAGTGCCAGCGCAAGATGTAGCGGCGCGATTGGTCTTCCTTCTCGCGCGTGAAGTCTTCGTAGGCGGTGATGAAGTAGCCGACGCGCGGGTCGTAGAAGCGCGGTGTATAGCCGTTGTTGGTGGGCAGTTCCCAGAGGTTGTAGTTGACCGTGAGGGGCACGCTGCGCGGGTCGGCGAGGTTCGCCCCGCCTGCTAAGCCACCCAGTATGCCCGTCAAACCGCCGCCGCGCTGCGGACCCCCTGCAAAGTGGTAAGCCGTCTGGATGAAGATGTTGTTCGGAAACGCCTTGACCTGATTGTAGACGGTCTTCTCGCGGTCGATGCTATAGCTGCCGCCCGCGGCAATCCCCACAATCTGCTGGATTTGTATAATGTCGGAGCGGAACAGGTTGCTCACATCGATGAGTAGCCGTTTGCCCTCGTCCGATTTCGCCTCGATTTTGAACGCTTCCAAGTAGGCGTCGGCGAAAGAGCGTCGCACCGAGCGTGCAATCGGCGTGTTCGGGCTCGCCTGGAAGCCGATATTCGGCACGACAAATAGAATCTGCTCATCGCGCTGCACGAGTTTGAACAGGATATCGTTGATGGGCGTGCCAGCGGCGAGGAAGAAGGTCGGCAAGCCCTCGCTCACTGTCGCTTGCAGGAAGTAGAGCCGCTCCAGTTGGTCGCGGCGGATCTCCATGTAGAGGGTGTCTTTGCCTGCCTCCTTCTTGCGATACAGTGTGAACAGCCCCTCCAACTTCTCGAAGTCTTTGGTTACATCCTCGATGGTCTTCTCTTTCTTTTTGGGGTCTTCTTTCTTCTCGCCTTCGGCGGGTTTCTGTTCCTCTTTCTTTGGCTCAGCGGTTTGCGTATCTTGTGTGGGGGCGGCTTGTTGTGGCGCGCCGTTCGCGCCTTCTGGCAGCGGCGTGCCCTCGATGCGCTCATATTCCAGCTGCGCCGAGGCGGCGGCAGTTACGCCCCCCTGTCCCCAGCTCATGCCTGTGATTTTGGCGGTCGCGTAGACGGTATCGCCTGTGCGCAACTCTACAAGCAGCTCAGTGTCTGCTGTGACTTGGCTGCCGCCGCCAGCAGTGTAAGCGCTGGCGATTCGAACAACGCGGATGCCTTTCCAAGTCTCAAAGCCGCGCACGGTATACTCGATGGTGGCGGGTACAGTGCCGAGCTTAGAATCGTCCTTGAAAGTGTAGCTCCACTTATCGCCGACGCCAACAGGTTTATCGCTGAAAATCACCGCGAGGGTTTGTCCGAGATGTTTCTGTTCGGCGTCCTCGCTCTCTTCTTCTTGGGTGCTTTCACGGCTAATCAGCTCGCCGTTGGGCTTCAGCACGGTCGTGGTCTTACCGCTGAGCATCTCATCGGGCGCGGGCATCTTTTGACCGCCAAAGCTCATCTCGTAAGACTCGGTGGTCTGCTCCTGCTTGATGTTGCCTTCAGGCGAGACTTCGAGGATTTTCTGAACGACTACGGAAGTGATTTCCAGGTTGAAGGTGTTGCCTGCCGCCTCGACGCTCAGCGTCCCAGAGAGCCTGTAGCGCATCGTCTGACCGGGCTTGGCTTTCAGTTGAAGCAGTGTTTTTTCCTGCGCGTATGCGCCCAGCGACACGGCAAATAATAACAACCACAGTAGCATGAACCGTCGTTGCTTCAGCATAGTTTCCTCCGAATATCGATTATGGGTTCCCCCACGAATGTGTATTGTACCCCATGCGCAGTGTGTGGGCTGCACGCCTCACCACATATCCACCTCGATTTCAGGGATGCGTTGGTAGTGCAGGTCGCGTGTGGCGAGGGTTAGCTCATGTTGCCATGCAATCGCAGCAATCCACACATCGTTGGTGGGGATGGGCGTTCCCTGTTGGCGCAGGCGCGTCTCCAGTTCGGCATACCGACGCGCCGTCTGTGCATCGCAAGCGAGGATGGGCGATTCGAGTTGAGTGATTAGTTGCTGCACGCCCAAAATCGCCAAGTCGGGGCGTGTGGAACGCAGCGCGCCTATCAGCAGCTCCGCCAACACAGGCGCACACAGCAGAAGGACAGCCCCCGACGGCACGCGCGACTCAAGAGTCTCCTGACCGCGCAGCAGTGGAACCAGCACGCTGGTGTCCAGCAAAATCTTCATAGCGACGCTTCTCTTCTTCCAGGTACTCTTCCAGAGCGTCCGCCCACTCTGCTCGGACATCGGCAGGAATGCTCTCAATCGCCTCGATAAACGCTTCGGCTGAGACGCCTTTCGGCGGCTCGGTCAGGGCGCGCAGCAGCTCCAACACGGCGGGGCGCAGATGCGCTGGCAGGCGCAAGAACCGCTCGGCAACCTCACGCGCTTCGTCCGTCAGTGTCATCGATACCCTCCGATGGAGTATACCTGCGCTTTGCTCTATTTAGGCGGTGTATTTGGGGGAAGCCACCGCGCTTGCACGAGACCCTGCAGCGCGCTGTAGGGGATACGAATGAAAAACGCGCCCTCGGCATACGCGCCCACTGCGTAAGGCTCGAACACCCACACCAGCGCACGCGGCGTGAAGATGAAACTATTCCAATATTCACTTGGGATACCGCCTTCGGGCATCCAAGGCTCTTCGGACGGCTCACGCTGGCGTTTGGTCGCTTCTAACCGCTCAGCCACGCGCCGCATCACCGCTTGCTCGGATGCGCCTCGTTCAAGGATATCGCCGAGTTTGAGCGCGCGGGGCTTCCCATTCACCAGACCCACATTCACCACGCGCAAGTAGGTGTTGGGGTGTGCGCCGCCGACCCACCAGAACACTTCCAAATGAAGGCTAATCAGGTCGGCGCGGGCGATGGAAACCGTCGGACGCACCTGCAGCTGGAACGGCTCGGCAGTGCGAAATCCCAACTTGCGATTCTCTGCCACCGCCTGCAGAAAGTCGCGCTTAAACCGATTAACAATCGCATCGACCTCGCGGTTCGCCAACGCCCCGATAGGCTTCTCCGTTGGGAAGCGCGGCGTGCGAATCTCTATCGTATAGAAGTCGCCCTGACGCTTGCGTTCCGTGCGGTACTCCACCTTCAGCGGCTGTGCTGAGGCAGCCGTTATCAGCGTCGCGACGCAGCCTATGATAATCTTAGCGCGCATGCCCTAAGTGTACCACACACTGGCTCACTATCGCCGTGGGTCATAGCGGTCTACGCTGCCGTCGGGCGTCCAAGTCTGTTCGAAGCGATGCCACTTCGCGTGCCCATCCACATACGCATAGTTTGTCCCGCCGCTATGCCATATCATCGCCAGCTCCTGCTGCGGCTCGATGTAGTAGACGCTGCTACACTCGTTCGGGAAACGCCACGCGGCGGGGTGATAGTGGTCGACGGTGGTGTTCTCTTTGACTTCGGCGATGTAGATGGTGTTGGCGGGCGAGATGATGGCGGCGAGGCTATTGTAGCCCAAGCAGTCCTGCTCGCCCCAGAGGTTGGGCAACATCCAGAAGTTTGTGCCGTAGGAGACGCGACGCGGAATGCGTTGCCCTTGCAGGGGGCGATCCCAGTTGCGGCTGGGGTCGCTGGGGCATCGGTAGAGCAGGCGCGTCTTGGTGTACGGCTCCAGCGTGAAGAGCCAAGTCCAGTACGCGCCCGAACCTGTGTGGCTGTCCAGCGGGAACCGCTCGTCGTAGTCTTGCACATACATCTGCACGGCAAGTCCCATCTGCCGCATGTTGCTCAGGCACTGGGTTTGCCGCGCTTTCTCCCGCGCCTGTGCAAACACAGGAAACAAGATCGCCGCCAGAATCGCAATAATGGCGATAACGACCAACAGTTCAATCAGCGTAAAGCCCGTGCGTTTCATAGTAGACACCTCCTATGGTTTTTTAGCCCAAGCCCCAGTGCAGCGCCGTTCTTGGCGTTGCCTTCCCAGCTTGTAGCACGGACATTCCTGTCCGTGCTACAAGGCAACTCAGCAGGATGTTCTTCTCTTTCGCAATCTTCGCTAATCGCTCGCCAATCAGGTCGCCCTTGCGTAAGACGAAGGCGTTGTCATCGAAGAAGAACATCCCCACGACTTCCACGCCATGCACGCCCGCCTCCAGCTGGGGCAGGATCATCTGCCCCAGCTTGTAGGTCGCCGCGCGCGGCGTGATGAACACATAAGCGACCTTCACGCGCGAACCTCCTTGCGGCGGCACAGCCCCAGCAAACCTGCCAAGCCCGCGCCCAACGCCACCACACTCGCTGGCTCTGGCACGAACTCCAGAGTGTATTCCACCGAGTCGTTGAGCGCCGTGCCGTCCCATGCAATCGCGTTCACCAAGCGGAACCGAAACACCAGCGGGTTATCCTCCGTTGGCAGGATGTTGGAGGCGAAGATAATGTGCTGGTGGACGGCTTCGGGGTCGTTCTCGTCGAAGAGGAGCGTCCAAGCGCCGGGCAAGCCGTCGCCGAAGATGGGGTCTTCCTCGCCTTCCACCACGCCCACCAAGTCTGGTGAGATGAACAGCTGCTGAATCGTCACTTGACGCAGCTGGGGCGTGTCGCTCCCCTCTTCGAAGTGGAAGTCCCAGCCGACATCCACGCCGAACAGCCCCGGCAGGAGCTCTTCGAGGCGGTACTCGATTTTGTAGGGCGGTTCTGCCAGCTCCTCTGGTTCGATCACGGCAGCTGCGCCGTCCATGACGCCGAGATGAACATCTCCCTCGTGGTCGTGGTCATGCTGTGCGAACGATACGCTCATCAGCGTCGTCAGTGCGATGCTCAGCCCAAGTGTTGCTAATCGCTTCATAGTGGTTCCTCCTTTCGGGGGCATTTATTGGGCGCCCTCCCCGACAGCGCCGAAGTTGAACAGGATCATGAGTAGGTCTGCGTCGTCGACGATGCCGTCGCCGTTCACATCGGCGTCGGGGTCTGCCGAGCCGAACGCGAACAGCACCTGCAGCAGGTCGGCGTCGTCAATCACATCGTCGTCGTTCACATCGCCCAGCGTCGTGAAACCCCAGTTTTGGGCGTGTGCGCCCGTGAGGTTGAGGTTATCCACGCGCCGTGAGAGATGCTTGCCGAGCTTGGCGACCACAGTGTAGGCTCCCGCGGCTTGGTTGAACCCCACCATGTAGGGGTAGATGGCAGTGGGGTTCGGCGGCAGAGTGCTTTGCGCGACGGTGCTATTCCCCTGACGGAGTTGCACGGTCAGGCGCAAATCGTACAGGTTGCCCTGATAGCCCTGCGCGGGTTGCACGCCGCCGTACAGGCGCAGGGGGTTGCCTGCAACCATGTAAATGCGGTAGGCGTAGGGCATATCTTGGAGCGCGGTTCCGCCGCGTGCGATAGCGTTCACTCCGCGCACATCCCACACATACACGCCCGACGCAGGCGCCGCGAAGATAAGATGGTGGTGCGGCGTGCCGTTGGTGGGCAAGTTGAAGAAGTTATTGCACCCCGACTCGCAGAACAGGTTGCCGAAGCCCGACTTCGAGCCGACCAAGCCGGACGAAATCCACACCTGCTGCACACGGCAGGACTGCAGGTGGGGTTGTCCCGTGTTGTAATCGAAGTAGAAGTCCAGCCCCACATCGAGGATGAACCTGCCCAGCACGCTGGACATCTGCCGTACAGGGTGCGGCTGCGGCTGGATAATCTCCACGCGATTGCCGTCCCTGCCGAACAGCAGGTCGTCGTCGTGCTGCGCGACCGCCAAACTGCAGAGAAGCCCGATTAGTGCTGCCGAAAGCAAGTTTCTCACTGTTTGAACCTCCTGTGAACGCCCGTGAGGGCGCGTAGGTATCATGCGAAGGAATAAGCAGACGCTCATAGAGCGTCGCCGTTAGGGGCAACTGGTGGATAGGTGGTTAGGCAGGCGGTGCGCGGGGAATACGCGGTTGTGGAACAGACGCGCTGCTGCAGGGGTAGCGATAGGGCGTGAGGAGCAGTTGCGCGTCGCCCCAGAGCGACTTGAGCGCAGAGAGCAGCCGTTGCAGGGCGATAGGCTCAGGCGCAGGGGTCTTCTGTAGTACGCACACCAGGCAGTCGCTCCCGTGCGCTTGGAGCGGGTCATGCGTGAGCGGATGCAGCAGGCAGACTGTGAGGAACAGAGTCGCCCACAGCACGCTTACATACTGCGCCGCGTGCACCATCCAGCGTCGCATGACAGATACAGTATACCCCAAGTGTGTATCGCGATGCAAGCTGCGCGTTCAG
Source organism: Fimbriimonadales bacterium (assembly GCA_046294565.1). Taxonomy (GTDB): domain Bacteria; phylum Armatimonadota; class Fimbriimonadia; order Fimbriimonadales; family GBS-DC; genus GBS-DC. Next base: position 12,406 of record JBKBKS010000022.1, on the reverse strand, counting down.
GGTACACTCAAGTCGATGACTGTCGAGTTGGTCTCTATCGGCACGGAGTTGCTGTTAGGGCAGATTGTGGATACGAACGCGGCGTGGCTATCGGCGCGTCTGGCGGATATAGGCGTGAGCGTCTATAGGCGCAGTACGGTGGGCGACAACCTGGAACGGATTGTGAACGCGCTGCGCGAGTCGCTGGAGCGCGCGGACGGCGTGATAACGATTGGCGGGCTGGGTCCCACCGATGACGACCTGACCCGCGAGGCTGTCGCGGCGGTTCTGGGCGAGCCGCTGGTGCTGGACGCGGGCGAGGCGGAGCGGATACAGGCGTTTTTTGCCGCGCGCGGACGCGAAGCGACCGACCGCCAACTGCGCCAAGCGATGCGCCCCTCAGGCGCACAGCCGCTGCCCAACCCGAACGGCACTGCGCCCGGAATATACGCGGAGCATCAGGGCAAGCTGATTTTCGCGTTGCCCGGTCCGCCCAACGAGTTCCAGCCGATGGCGTCGCAGCAGGTGTTGCCGCGATTGGCAGCGCGCACGGGCGGGCGTGTGATACGCTCGCGCGTGCTACGCTTGTGCGGGATTGGCGAGTCGGACGCAGAGACACAATTGCACGACCTCATCCAGAGCGCGAACCCGACGCTGGCGCCGCTGGCGAAACTGGGCGAGGTGCATTTCCGCATCACTGCCCGCGCCGAGAGTCCTGCCGACGCCGAGAGAATGCTCAGCGCGATGGAGCATCAGGTGCGCACACGATTAGGCGCGTATATCTTCGGCGTCGACGAGACCACGCTGGAGCAGGCAGTGGTGCAACAGCTGACGGAAACAGGTCAGAGCCTTGCGACTGCCGAGTCTTGCACGGGCGGGCTGCTGGGGCATCGGATTACGAATGTATCGGGCAGTTCGGCGGTGTTTCTGGGCGGCGTGGTGAGCTACAGCAACGCGCTCAAGGAGGCGTTGCTGGGCGTGCCACGCGCGATCTTGGAGACTCACGGCGCGGTCAGCGAGCCGACGGCGCAGGCGATGGCGGAAGGCGTGCGCGAACGGCTCGGCAGCTGGTGGGGCGTCGGCGTCACGGGGATTGCTGGACCTGAAGGCGGCACGGCAGAGAAGCCCGTGGGGTTGGTCTACATCGGCATTTGCGACCCGACGGCGGCGGTCGTGCGTCGTCAGGTGTTCGCGGGCGACCGCGAAACCGTCAAATATCGCGCCACGCAGTATGCGCTATGGCTACTCTATCAGGGGGTGACGCGCGGCGGATGCGCCTCTTTGTCGCAGCCCTAATCCCCGACTTGGTGCGCGACGCGCTTGACTCGGCGCGGCAGAGCCTCCAACACGCTGCGCCCGACCGCGCCGTGCGCTGGGTTGACCCTGCCAACTATCATATCACGCTGCTGTTTTTGGGGGAACAAGCGGAAGAGCGCGTGGACGGCATTCTGGCGGCGATGCAGGCGTCACAGGCGGGCATATCACCCTTCACTGTCGCTGTGCGAGGGATAGGCGCGTTTCCCCACTGGAGCCGTCCGAATGTGCTGTGGGCGGGCGTGCAAGAGGGCGCAGAACGGCTTGCGCACATCGCCAACGCGCTGGAGAGCAATCTACTGAGTAAGCCGACGGGCAAGCCGTTTCATCCACATATCACGCTGGCGCGCCTCAAGACGCCCTGCCGCGACGCCGACCACCTGCGCAAACGGCTGTACGAAGCAACGCAACGCCTCGCCTCTACCGAGTTCGGTCGCTTCGAGTTGCAAGCGATTAGCTTGATGCACAGCACGCTCACTCCCGAAGGATCTGTCTATACCGAGTTAGCGCGTGTGATATTGTGATTAGGGGGTTGGCTCGTCGTCGTCGCTAAGCTGTCGGAACGCCAGAAATCCCTTCGATAGACCGCCGCGCACATACCACTCCACGCCGTTCTCTTGCGCGAACGCCTCGGTACTCGGCGTATCCCATTCCTCGCCGATGACAACGGGCATTGCGTTCACGCCCACCTGTTGAAGCGTGCGCGCGAGAACGCGCTTGATATCGTTGATATCTACCTTGATGCTGACTTCGCCAACCGCCACGACATCGCCCTTCCACCAGATGATGTCTGCCAGGAGCGGGTCGTCGTGAGGGGGGATTTCGATGCCCTGTCGGTATAGGGATCGTAGCCAATCGCCGACCTTTTGGCGGATATGAGGTTCGCCAGCGCCGCCCCCGCGTCCGCCGAAGAACAGCGTCGGCGCACGCGCGAGTATGTCGCGTTCGAATCGCTCGCCATCAGGAGGCAAGATTGCCTGACGCAGGCGATCCCGCCACTCTGGGTTCTCGTTCAGTATCTGCAACAGGTCTTCAAAGTCGCTCACTGTAAACGCCATCGTTCGCCTCACGAATGCAGATGGGGTATGCTATTAAAGTATACCTTAGGGGGACACGATGATACGACAGAGAATGGGTCAGTTAACGCACTGGTGGCACATTGCGAAGGAGTTGTCGCCCAAGCAAGTGGAGCGCGAGTTGCTCACGCCGTTCCGTATCGCGCTGGTGGGTCATCCAGACCGTGTGGAGGCGGTGTGGCGTGTGTTGACGGCTGGCGCAACCGCGCCCCAACTCCAGACCGTCGCAGAGTATGTGAAGCGTTTCAACGCGCCCGTAAGCGAAGAGTATGACTTCGTGCTGGGATGCGACGCTTTGGAAGTGCCTCAAGACGCGATTGAGGCTGTGGTTGACCACTTCCACAAGCATGAGTTCCCGCTGATTGCGCTGGCGCGGGTGTTGCCCGGCACGCGCGAGGTGGTGGTCAATCGTCTGGTGGAGGATGTGGCGTCGCTGAACGCTGGGCTGGCGATGATGTCGGCGTTGCCGTCGGTGTTCCCGCTGCTGGGTTTGCTCGCGCCGCCAGCGGCGGTGGCAGATATGGTGTTGCTAACCAAAAATCAGTTGCTGATGGTGCTGCGCGTGGCGGCGGCGTTCGGCAAAGCGCCCGACTGGAAGCAGCGGATGCCCGAAATGGCGAGCGTGCTGGGCGCAGCGTTCGGCTGGCGCGCGGTCGCACGGCAACTGGTGGGGCTCGTGCCCGGCGGCGTCGGCATGGTGGTCAAAGGGATGGTTGCCTACGCAGGCACGCTCACCGTCGGACGCGCCGCTGCCTGGTACTACGCCACAGGCAAAACGCCCAGCCAAGCGGAACGCGAGCGGCTCTATCAGCAGGCGTGGGACGAAGCGCGCGAGAAGAGCCAACAGTGGAATAAGCCGTGACCAGTAGCGTCGCCCCAGCGCGTCCACGCAGGAATCGCACCAGAAGTCGCCTGATTGCGGCGTCGCGCGGACTGCTCTGCGTGTACGCGATGCTCTGCAGCGGCGTATCGGTTCACTGTGTGCCCATTCCCCAGCGTGTGCAACTCGCCAACGGCGCGCAGCTGATTGTAGAGACGATTCCTGATGCGCCCCTCACGGCAATTGAGGTGTGGATTCGCGCAGGCGTCGCCGATGAGACGCCCGAAACTTCAGGCGTCACGCATCTGCTGGAGCACCTCATCTTTAGGTCGCCCAACGGCGCGTTGGATGAGGCGTTCGAACGCGCAGGCGGCGTTCTGGACGCCTTCACCGAACGCGACTGGACGCGCTACCGCGCAAGCGTACTACCGAATCGGTGGGAGACGCCCCTCCAAACGCTGCTGGAGTGTCTGCTGCGCCCCGCGCTGCCCGAAAATGAGCTGGACAAGGAACGCCAGATTATCCTCAACGACGAATACGCGCTCCACCATGCCGACCCGATACGCCCTGCACGCTATGCGCTGTTCGCAAAGGCTTTCACGGGACGCCCCTACGCGCTGCCGCTGCTGGGCGATGGGAATATCCTGAAACGATTAGAGTGGCAGGCGGTTCGGGCGTTCCACGAAGCGCACTACCGCCCCGAACGGATGACCATCGTGCTGGTGGGCGCAGTGGAGTGGGCGGACGCGCAGCGCGCGGTGGAGCAGGTATTTGCGCAGCGGTCTCATTCTCGCGCGTCGCCTTCCTCGAGGTCGGAGGTTGTGTCCGATCCCTCAATTCGTGCTTGGGGGACAGTGGAGGCGTCGGTGGGCGAATGCCTCGCGTTGGGGCTACACACACCGCCTGCAGCCGATGTGAACCGCTGGCTCTGTGCGGAAATCTTGCGCGTCGCTCTTGCCGAGCCGTACCAGGGGATGCTCTACGAAGGCGAGGGGGCGCTACCGTTCGGTAGACTGCACAGCGAGTATCTGCCGCGCTTGCAGGGCAGTCTGGTCGCGCTCTATGCGCTTCCGCCCGTGACGCCGATGGACGATTGGCAGGCGCAGGTTCAGCATCGCTGGCGTCGCGCGCTGCAACGGGTCGCCGATGGCGAGGCGCGCGCGGCGTTGGAGCAGGCGCGCGCGCTTGCACTGGCGCGCCACGAGGCGACGATGCGCAACCCTCTGGAGCGGGCGCGCTGGTACGGGCTGTGTGGGGGGCTGCGCATCCCTCTCTCGCCAGAAGAGTACGCCCTACGCCTGCGCGAGCTGCCCATAGAACAAGTGGAGCAGTTCGCGCAGCGTCAACTACACAACGCCGACGCAAGCGATGTCCCTGCCCCACACGCTCATACGATTGACCCTGTTGCGCCTTTGACGACAGGCAAGGAGGCTCCACCCACCCCCTTAAGGCGGGTGAACTCCGCCACACGCCTACGCCTTGCCAACGGCTTGCGTGTGATTGTGCTTGGCGCGCCAGAGGCGGATGGCGTGGTGATACAGGCGGCAGTGGGGCATCCGCGCGGGCGTTTCTCGCCAGCGGTAGGCGAGCTCACGGCGCGGATGCTGTTTGGCGCGACGCATAACGAAACTGAACGCACGCTCGCTGCACGGATAGCGCGCTCAGGGGGCAGCTTGCGCATCGAGTGGACGCCAGCAGGCGCGCTGATTACCGCCTACGCGCGACTCGACGCAGTGGTGAATGTGCTGTCGCTTCTGAAAGAGGCGCTGCTACGCGCGGAGTTCGCCCCTGAAGCCCTGCAACGAGCACTCAACCACGCGCGCTACGACCGCATCTATTCTGAAGGCGCGTCGGGATGGCCACTCGGCGCACACTTACTCAACCTCTACGCTACTGAGGCGGAACTTAAGCGCGTCTCGCTCAGCGAGATTCGCGCCTACTACAACGCATGCTATCGCCCAGAGAATGTTGTGCTGGTAATGGCAGGCGCTATGCGCCTGGAGTCGCTAACCGATTGGGCGCGCCAGATATTCAGCGGGGGATGGGAGCAGACTCCTGCGCCCGCTTTCGGGCAGAACCCTGGGGCGGTAGGGCTGCAGACGGCTGCGCAGACCGACACTCGCGGCGTCGCCTACACAGGCTACGGATGGATGTTGCCGCTGGAGAGCGCGGCGCAGTATCACGCGCTACAGGCGTGGCAGGCGATTCTGGGCGAGGGCAAGCGTTCGCGCCTGTTCCAAGCGACGCGCGAGGCGCACGGCAAGGGCTACGACCTGCGCGTGGAGACCTATCTGCTCAAAAACACAATCGCAGGCATCGGATGGCTTCAGACAGGCGCAACGCCTCCGCTGATGGAGTGGCTGCGCGAATCGCTCAGCGCGCCCCTCCAAGCAAGCGAGTTAGAACGCGCCCGTGCGCTGCTGCGCGGCGAATGGGCGCGTCTACGGCTCAATCTCACGGCGTTTACTGCGACTCTGGCGTGGGCGGAACTCAGCGGACTGGGCTATGAAGCGATTCTCAACGCCCCAGACCATATCGACGCGCTCGACCTCGCGTCTATCCAGTCTATCCGCGCGGCACTGCAGAGCCGTTCGAGTGTACAATTGGAGTGATGCGTATCGACCCGAAACTGGACGCCTATCGCGAGTTGGGGGTCGCCCCGAACGCCTCGGCGGAGGTAATCCGCCAAGCGTATCTGGCGTTGGTGCGACGCTATCATCCCGACCGCGCGCCTGCGGGGCGCACCGCCGAGTACGAGGAGCGGATGAAGCGCATCAACACCGCCTACGAGGTGCTAAGCAACCCGGATGCGCGCCGATTGTACGACCGCCTGCGCACGCCGCAACTGTCCAACGACGTGGCGAAGCGAGGAACAGTCGCAGCGACGCCGCGCGCACAGCCGAACGACCCGTATACACAGATGCGCGCCGGCTATCAGCAACGGCTCTACCGCGTGCAGGCGTCCACGTGCAGGTTGCCCCCGTGGGCGCAGGCGCTATCGGGGCTATTCGCAGGGCTGGGACTGGTCGCAGGGTTTATCTTCGGGTTGCCGTTCGGCGTCATCGGCTGCATCCCAGGCGCGATGGTGGGGATGGTGATAGGGATGGTGGTAGGTTTGTGGGCGGTTTACCTCTTCGCGCTGGGGTTGCCCACCGCGCTGTTCGGCGGGATAGGCTTTGCGATTGCACAGGAGATGGGTCTGTGGCTCGGCGCGGCTGTGGGGCTGGGCATAGGCGTCGTCTGGGCGCGCCGCCTGTGGCAACGCGCCCAAATCCACTACCACTCGCGATAGGGACGCCCGTCGCTGCCCACCCCCGTCGCAGGCGAGCGCACCTTCATCTCACCCGTCTTCGGGTCGCAGTAATACTCCAACGGCTCGCCCGATATCGGGCACTTCGGAACCTCGCGCAGGTAGGGACCGTTGTAGTAGTCAGGATTCATCAACGACGGTCGTCGCCAGCGGTCGAGACCGATTTGAGGCGGCTCATCCGTCGTCAAATCGCTCAAGTCTACAGGGTAGACCCCCGTATCGTGGTAGAAGACCAACAGCGCGTTGCGCGTCTCCGCCAGCGTGATGCGTAATCGCGCTTCGGGGTCGCGCGGTAGATGGGGCGCAATCCGCGGCGTGAACGCCGCCAACACAGCCATACTCATCACCGCTAACGATAACAACTCCACCATACTCATGCCGCGTATCCAGCGCATCGTAACCTCCTAATACGCACCGCTATAGCGGTTGTTCCACATCTCCGTGTCATTTGGGACTCATTATCGGGTATAATTCCACCAGACAGGAGGCATAGACGCTATGGCAATCACTTTGTCGGAGCGCGCGGCGCAAGAGTTGAAGACGCTGTTAGAAGAGTCGGGTATCCAAGACGCTGGGCTGCGGGTCTGGGTGGCAGGCGGCGGCTGCAGCGGCTTGCAATATCAGATGGCCATCGACGACTCGCAACCCGAAGAGACGGATCTGGTGTTCGACTCGCACGGAGTGCGAATCTATGTAGACAGCTTGAGCATCCGCTACATGGACGGCTCATGCATCGACTATGTGGAGGATATGTTCGGCGGTGGGTTCAAGATCGACAATCCGAACGCCATCAGCAGTTGCGGGTGTGGCTCTTCGTTCCAGACGGAAGACGAGATGGGCGCGCCTGGCGGGGGCTGCGGCGGCTGCGGCTGTCGCGGCTGAGCGCGCTTAGCAACGGCGCGGATTTTGGCACAGACCGCTCGGACACTCCGAGCGGTTTTTTTGACGAGTGGCAATCAGCCCACCGCTGAGAAACGCCCCCAAGATGAGCAGCGCGCTCGGTTCGGGAACCCAGTAGCCGCCGCCAGAGCCGTAAGAACGCCACTCATCGATCCGAACCCGCAGGTACAGCGCGGCATGGTCGGAGGCGTTCGGGCTATCAGTTATCTCAAAGCCTTCTGGCAGCTGTCCCGATGGGAAACGGCGCGTGTTGAAGACTGACGCCTGCAGCACATTAATTCTGTCGCGCCCCAGTTCAGCGGGTGAGACCATCAGGTAGTCATAGCGTCGGGTAGGGTTGCCTGTTGTAGCAATGCGCCAGGTGCGCTTGCCGCCCAGTCCATCGACAGGCACGGTATCGCGCAGGCGCGCTTGCTGCACGGTGCTAATCGGCGCGTAGGGGCGTCCATCGGGCAGGGTCGCCCCTGAATAGACGCGCGAGAGGTCGGGATCTTCGTTCTCGTTCAAATCGCCCCCCAGCAGATACGCCGAGCGACGGTGGCGCACGCGCCAATCCCTCACGCGATTGCGCGTGTTCTCGGCGTTGGTCTGGCGGTTCGTGACGCTGGTGAGATCCGCGCCTGAATCGAAATGCACGCCGAAGACGCCCAAGCCGTTCGTGCCGGGGATGTCGATTAGCCCCATCGTCAGCCCACGATTGGGCGCGCCTATCGACATATCGGTCATCGTTAGGAACGGGTAGCGGCTGACAATCGCGTTGCTGATGTAGCCGTCGCTCAGGCGGTTCACATAGAGGAAGTAGTCGCGGTTGCGTTGCGGGTTCGCGCCCAGATAGCTGAGGTTGTTGCGCACGAAGTTGTCCAGCGCGCTTTCCTGATTGACAGCGTTCCAGCTGGTGCGGGTATCGCCGCCCACCTCCTGCAGGATAATCACATCGGGGCGGAGGTAATTGAGCGTCTTCGCGACGAACGGAGCTTGCGCGCTGCGTGGATTGTTCGCCCCGACCGCGCGCGCGATATTCCAGCTCACGATGCTGACCTCCGTCGCGCCTGCCAGCGCAATCAGCAGCCCCATAAGCGGGAGCCATCCCAATCGGTAGAGTCCTTTCACGGGCAAAAAATCCTCGCGATAAGTCTACCCGTTCAGGATGTTAAGGATGAGTTATGACGCGATGTCGGCGCGGTAGTGCATGCCGTCGAAGTGGATATATTTGAGGGCGCGGTAGGCGTTTTCGCGGGCTTGCGTCAGCGTATCGCCCAGTCCGACGATATTCAGCACGCGCCCGCCCGCCGTGACGATTCGCCCGTTCTCGGCGCGTGTGCCTGCGTGGAAGATTAGCACATCTTGCTGCGCGCGCGCCTGCTCCAGCCCTTCGATGGGCAGTCCAGTTCGGTACTCGCTGGGGTAGCCGCCCGACGCTGCCACGACGCACACGGCGGCGCGGTTGGCGAAGCGCATCGGCGCCTCGTGCAGCTTGCCTGCCACAACCGCGTTCGCCAGCGCCGCCAAGTCGCTCTCCAGCAGGGGCATCAGCACTTGCGTTTCGGGGTCGCCGAACCGACAGTTGAATTCCAGCGTATAGGGCTGATGGTCTTGGATGATTAGCCCAGCGTACAGCACGCCTTGATAGGGGGTTCCGCGCTGTGTCATCGCGTTGATTACGGGGCGCACGATTTGGCGCATGGCTGCGTCGATCAGTTCGGGCGTGGCCTCGGAGAGCGGCGTGTAGCACCCCATGCCGCCCGTGTTGGGGCCGCGATCGCCGTCCAGAGCGCGTTTGTAGTCGCGCACGGGCGGCATCGGCTGCGACGTCTGCCCATCGGTGAGGCATAACAGCGACATTTCGCGTCCGTAGAGCCGATCCTCGATCACAACTCGCGCGCCCGACTCGCCCAGGCCGCGCTCCACCATCAGGAACTCCACCGCGTCCAGCGCGTCGCGGAGCGTCTCGCAGACGAACACGCCTTTGCCCAGCGCCTCGCCGTCGGCTTTGACCACGCACGGTCGCTCAAGGAAGCGTTCCTGCAGATAGGCGCGCGCGGCGTCGGGGTCGTCAAACACGGCGAACGGCGCAGTGGGGGTATCCGTCTGCGCCATGAGCTGTTTGGCGAAGGCTTTGCTACCTTCCAGTTGCGCCGCGGCTTTCGAAGGACCGAAACATGAGATGTTCGCCTCGCGCAGGGCGTCCGCCAACCCCCCAATCAGGGGCGCTTCAGGACCGACCACCGCCAACTCGATGGCGTTTTGCTGGGCGAATCGGACAAGTTCGGGGATGGCTTTGGGCGCGATAGGGACGCACTCCGCCAGTTCGGCGATGCCAGCGTTGCCGGGGGCGGCGTAGAGCGCGTGGCAGTGAGCGCTCTGGCGTAGTTTCCACGCCAGCGCGTGTTCACGCCCCCCGCCGCCGACCAACAGTATGCGCATCGCCGTATCGTGCTTGGATTGTCATCCAAGCGGTGGCGCGGACTCCAAAGTCCGCGGCGCTACAGGATTAGCGCTTCACGAACTGGAATCCGCGGCGTGCGCCGTGGCGTCCGTACTTCTTGCGCTCTTTCTCGCGGGCGTCGCGTGTGAGCAGTCCGTTCTGTTTCAGCACGGCTCGATATTCGGGGTTGACCTGTAGCAGGGCGCGTGCGACGCCGTGCCGAATCGCGCCCGCCTGACCCGACAACCCGCCGCCGCGCACGGTCGCTTGGATGTCGTATTGCCCCTCGATGCCGAGCAGTCGCATGGGCTGCGTCACAATGCGCTCCAGGATAGGTCGGCGCAGATACTCAGGCGCTTCGCGTCCGTTGATGGTGATTTTGCCCTCGCCGGGCATCAGCCACACGCGCGCCGAGGCGGTCTTCCGCCGTCCTGTGCCGTAGTAGCGAATCTGTTCCATAGTGTTCACTCCTTACAGTTGATAGATTTGGGGCTGCTGCGCGGCGTGGGGGTGTTCCGCGCCTTGAAACACGCGCAGTCGCTTCAGCATACGCGCACGCAGCTTGTTTTTAGGCAGCATGCGGCTCACCACGCGCGTGACCATCTTTTCGGGCTTCTCGGTCATGACCTTACGGCGTGTGTAGGCGCGCAGCCCGCCAGGGTGCATCGTGTGGTGGTAGATGACTTCCTCCATTTTGTGGCCCGTGAAGATTGCCTTCTCCGCGTTCAGGATAATCACATGGTCGCCCATGTCCATATGGGGCGTGTAGGTGGGCTTGTGTTTGCCTTGCAGCAGGCGCGCCACTTGAGCGGCGACTCGTCCGACGGGCTTACCTGCCGCGTCGACGACCCACCAAGTGCGTTGGATTTCGTTTTTCTTCATCGTATAGGTTCGCTGCAACATAACGATTGCCTCCTTCGACTACAGTTTATATTTTACCCGAATCAGGCACAGTCCTGCGGCGGGCGCCATATGGGTGGCTTGGGCGCGTTGTTCGAGCCGCGCGCGCAGGGTCTCCACGCCTTGCTTGCCTTCGCCCACGCGCGCGAGTTCGCCGACAATCAGGCGCACCATCCCGCGCAGGAATCCGTTCGCTTCCAGCTCGATGCGCACGCCGTCGCGGGTGGGCAGCACCGCGCCGCGATAGAGGGTGCGCACCGTGTTCTTCCCGGTCGGGATTTTGACCGCGAAGGGGCGAAAGTCGTGTTCGCCCAGAATCTGCTCCAGCGCCGCTTGCATCGCCCCGATGTCCAACGCGCGCGGATAGTGCCACGCATAGCGCAGTTTCCACACGGATGGGTGTGCGCCTGTATAGATGGTGTAGCGGTACAGGCGGCTTTTTGCGGAGAATCGCGCGTGGAAGTTCTCGCGTGTCTCCTGCGCGTGTTGCACTTTCAGGTCGATGGGTAGGCGGCGATTGAGGATTTCGGTCAATCGCTCGGTTGGCAGGGGTCGGCTGGTGAAGAAGTTCACCACCTGCCCGCTTGCGTGGACGCCTGCATCGGTTCGGCTGGCGCCGATGACCTCGATAGGTTCGTTGAGCGTCGCCTGCAGCGCGTGTTCCAGCACGCCTTGCACGGTGCGCATGCCGTGCTGGCGAGCGAATCCGTGAAAGTCGGTTCCGTCATATTCCACCTGCAGGCGCAGGTTGCGCATGCGCTACTCGACGAGTTCCAGCAGCGCGGTCTCCACCGCGTCGCCGCGTCGTGTACCCACGCGCACGATACGAGTGTAGCCGCCTTGTCGGTCGCGATAGCGCGGCGCGATGTTGTCAAAGAGATGTTTGACCAAGCTTTCGTCGCGCAGGAACGCGCGCGCCTGTCGGCGGGCGTGCAGTGTATTTTGTTTGCCGAGGGTAATCATCTTCTCGGCGAGGCGGCGCGTTTCTTTCGCGCGGGTCACTGTCGTCACAATCCGTTCGTGGATGAGCAGCGAGCGCACCTGATTGCGCAGCAGATGCATCCGATGGTCGCTCGGGCGTCCTAACTTGCGGTAGCCAGCTCCGTGGTTCATAGTCGCCTCCTTCCAGTCTTCATCAGGCTTAGCCCCATCGCGCTGAGTTTTTCTTCGACCTCTTTTTGGGCGGTCTCGCCGAAGTTGCGCAGGGTTTTCAGCTTCTGTTCGGGGGTATTCAACAGCTGGTAGAGGGTGTTGATGCCGCCGCTACGCAGAGCGTTCAGCACGCGCGTGGAAAGTCCAAGATCTTCAAGGGGTCGGTCGGGCACATCGACGCCGGGCGGCGCGCTCACGACGGCGGTCCCACCGAGTTCCGCTTCGCTGCCGAGCGTCATCAGGCGGCTGAACTGTTCGCGCAGGATAGCCGCCGCTTGGTACACTGCTTGCGCAGGTTCAACCGCGCCGTTCGTCCACACCTCCAAAATCAGGCGGTCGTAGTCGGTGCGCTCGCCCACCAGGGTCGGCTCCACGAGGAAGTTGACCTTCGTGACGGGGTGGAACAGCGCGTTGGTGCGGATTTCGCCGACGGAGCCGCGCCCGCGCTCGCGCTTGAGTGCAGGCATATAGCCGCGTCCGAGTTCGACGGTGATGTCGGCGTTGATGCGCGCGCTGGGGTCGCTCAGCGT
>JBKBKS010000021.1:24247-25205 GCA_046294565.1 Fimbriimonadales bacterium | reverse complement strand
GTTTGGGTTTCGTCGGGGGGGACGCCGACGCTACGGGTTTGGGTTTCGTCGGCGGGACGCCGACGCTACGGGTTTGGGTTTCGTCGGGGGGGACGCCGACGCTACGAATGGCGTCGCACCGTTGCTCATCCGAACCATTCAAAATAGTCGGGGCTGAGGTCTATCTGCACATTTTTGACTTGGGTGTAGAGTTCCAGCAGGCAGTGTAGCCCCAGCTCGCGTCCGAAGCCGCTGAGTTTGTAGCCGCCATAGGGCGCTTGGGGCGGAATCATATTGTAGCAGTTGACCCAGACCTTCCCCGCTTGGATTTGGTGCGCCAGCCGTAGCGCCTTGCCGATGTCCTGCGTCCAGACGCCTGCCGCCAACCCATAATCGGTCTGATTCGCGAGGCGCAACGCTTCGTCCTCGCCCTCAAACGGCATCAGCATCGCCACTGGTCCGAAAATCTCGTCGCAGGCGACGCGCATCGTGGGCTGCACATTCGCCAACACAGTGGGCTGGAAGTAGAACCCCTTGTCAAACGGCGGTTCGGTGATGCGCTTGCCGCCCGTCAACACCTGCGCGCCGTCTTCGATCGCCGTGCGCACATAGAACTCGGTCTTCTCCAGTTGTTCGCGTTTGTGCAGGGTTCCGAACTCGGTGGTGGGGTCTTGGGGGTCGCCAACCTGCAGGCGTTGCGTGCGCTGCACGAAGGCGTCGCGGAACCGCTTGTAGAGGGGTTTCTCGACGAAGATTCGCGTCGCTGCAGTGCACATCTGCCCCTGCGCGAAGTAGTTGGCGAGCAGCGCGTGGGCGAGCGCGCGGTTGAAATCGGCGTCGGCGAACACGATAAAGGGCGACTTGCCTCCCAACTCCAGCGAGACAGGCGCGATATGCGTCGCGGCGTTCTGCATCACACGCACGCCTACCCCTGTCGAGCCTGTGAAAGAAATCTTCTGCACCTGTGGGTGGCGCGTCA
>JBKBKS010000021.1:0-24237 GCA_046294565.1 Fimbriimonadales bacterium | reverse complement strand
AGGTCGCCCACGCCATCGGGCGTCGGGTCGGTCAGCACATTGAACACCCCTGCGGGCGCGCCCGCTTGACGCATCAGTCCGGCGAGCATCAGCGCGGTCAGCGGCGTGGTGGGAGCGGGTTTAAGAACCATCGTGTTGCCTGCCACGAGCGCAGGGGCAATCTTGATTACCGCCAGCCATAGCGGGAAGTTCCACGGGGTGATTGCGCCGACCACCCCGTAAGGTTCACGGCGCGTGTAGTTCAGGTACGCGCCTGGCACGGGAATCGTCTCGCCCAGTGTGGCGGGCGCGACGCCTGCGAAGTATTCCAGCACGGCAATCGTGGAGGGCACATCGTGCGCCATCGTCTCGCGCAGGCATCGCCCTGTCTGCTGCGACTCCACGAGTGCGAACTCCTCATAGCGGGCTTTGACGCCCTGCGCGACGGCGCGAAGGATTTCGCCGCGCTCCTCGTAGGAACGCGCCGCCCAGTCGGGGAACGCGCGTTGCGCCGCCTCGACCGCCGCGTTCAACTCCGATTCGCCCGCCACCGCGCAGGTCGCTATCGCCTCGCCCGTAGCAGGGTTGCGCACCTCATAGTGGTCTGCCGTGTCGACCCACTCGCCGTCGATAAAGAGCCTATAGGTTTGCATCGTCGCCTCCGCCTATCAGATTCCACACGCGCCTTCAAACCCCTCTTGCTCATTCGGGCAGCGGCTTGCCTTTCGTTTCGGGCGCAAACGCCAGCGTCAGCACCCCCAGCAGGAATACACTGGACAGAATCGTCGCCGCCCACTGGATGCTGTAAGCGACGGTCAGCAAGCCGAAGGTGTAGGGCGCGGCGATAGCGATATAGCGCGCTACATTGTAGCAGAAGCCGACGCCAGTGGCGCGCAGGCGCGTTGGGAACAGCTCGGGGAAGTAGACCGCGTAGCCTGCAAACAGCGAGGTGGTGAAAAAGCCCAGCAACGGATACATCAGCAGCGCACGCTCGAACGAGGTCGTCAGGAAGAAGGTAGCGGGCACAACCCCCATACATGCCAGAAAAGTGAGCGCGAAGGTGGCTTTTCTGCCGATGCGCTGCGCCAGTATCGCCCAGCCGAGCATGCCGAAGAATGCGCCCACCTGCTGCATCATCACGGCGTAGGTCTTGCGCTCTTCCACCAGTTGGTTCAGCGCGGGGTCGCCCTGCGGGTTGATGGCTTGCTTGAGCAGTTCGGGCGACCATGTGCCGATTCCCCAGAAGCCGACCACCCCCACCGCCGCCAGCCCCACGCCAATCAGCGTATGGCGTCGCCAGCGCGGGTCGCGAAACAGCTCTGCGAACGAGCCAAGTTTCTCGCCAATCGCGCGGGAGCGATGCCAGCTTTCGGGTTCGCGCACAAAGAGCCGTATAACGAACACCAGCAGCGCAGGGAAGCACCCGACGGCGAACGCCCAACGCCAGCCGAGGTTCGGGTTCGCGCCCACCAGCAGATAGATGACCGCCGCGAGCAGGTTGCCAATCGCCGAGCAGGCTTGCATGATGCCCAGCGCGGTCGGTCGCGCATGCGCGGGGAAGGTCTCCGCCACCAGCGCGGCGCCCGCGGCGAACTCGCCGCCAATCCCCAACCCCACCAAGAAGCGCAGTAGCGCGAACTGCTCCCAAGTCTGTGCCAGCGCGCTCAGCCCTGTGAACCCCGCGTACATCAGCACGGTTATCATCATCGTGCGCGTGCGCCCCAGCTTGTCGCCGACAATCCCGAACAGGAAGCCGCCCGTCGCCCAGCCTGCGATAAAAATCGCCTGCACAACGCCAGAGTAGTAAGCCACCTGCTCCTTCGGGGCGTCGCCCCCCAACAGCTCCGTCATCGCCGGCTGACGCGCCAACACATAGAGCCACTGATCCATCGTGTCGAACAGCCAGCCGAGCGCGGCGACCGTCAACACGAGCCAGTGGTAGCCCGTCAGACCGTGATACCATCGCGACGGGCGCGCCTCAGGAGCAGCAGACACCTACAACGCCCCTGCGCCCTTCAAAAAGTCGCGAAACTGCGGGTACTGGTCAATCTCGGAGCGGAGGTTCTGCAACTGCCCCAAAAACTGCGCCGCCATCGGGTTCGCACGCGCTTGGCGCATCATCCGCGCCGTGCTTTGACGCAGCGCGCTCGGCACAAACTGATTGAACGAGCCGAACGCCGTATCCTGCACCGCGACTTTCCAGCCCTGCTCGGTCTTGCGCAACACATAGGTCGGCTGAATGGTCTCGGTCTTGCCCTCGCGCGCGACTTCCATCGTCACCTGCGCTTTGGCGACCTCGCCCTCCACCGTGACGGAGTGGATGGCGACCGTTTGCGTCTGCCCCAAATCCGCGCCGCCGTAGCCCGGATAGATCATCCGCACGGGGTCCAGCCCCGCCATGCTGGGCGCCATTGCCGCGACAGTGCTGAGGAAGCCGACAATCCCACCCGATTTGTCGGTGAATCGTTCTACCTTGTCTTTATCGTTCGCTTGCGCGGCGGCGAAGAACTGACTCAGCGCATACTGGGGCGACTTCGTGTAGACCAAGAAGTACCACGCGCCGACGCCGACGCCTGCCAGCAGCAGCAGCAACACCAGCACGCCCAAAATTCGTCCCGACTCGCATCTTGCCATAGAGTTCACCTCGCGCTGTCTATTCAACCCACGAGTCGAGATTCCTGCCAATATTGTTAGCCTCCGTTCGTTTGCAAGAGGACTCGGAGACAATAAAACGCAATCCCACCAAGCGTTCCCCCGAACAAGCTCAGCATGTTCACCGCGTTATTATCCATCCAGTAGACGCCGCGGTGGGGTTGGGCGCGTGTGTTGCAGCAAATGCGTCGCTCGCTGATTGCTTGGCACACGGGGCAAGCGTAGCGCGCCTGCAGCGTTGCGCCCAACAGGCTGTCGAGGAGCATGCCCGCTATGCCCAGCGCGGCGATGAGCAGGAACGCAGGCGCGCTGGGTTGTATCAGCGGCGCGCCAAGCAGGGCAATCGCGAGCGCGCCTCCACCGCCGCCCAAAGTGCCCACGCCGCTCACGCCGCCCGACTCGCCTTTGGGCACGGGTCTGCCCGTCAGGATGTGCCGCGCGCCTTTGCCGAACCTTGTGCCAAACTCGGTCGCCCAGGTGTCGGCGGCGGCGGTCGCAAGCCCTGCCGTGTAGCCCCACCAGAACGCAGGCGCGTGTTCGGGCAACGCCCACGCGCCCCAGCAGCACAGCGTCGGCGCGAGACCGTTCGCCAGCACTTGGAGCGCATTGCGCCGCTCGGTCTTGTGCGGTCGTCCCAGCAGGCGCGGCAACAGGCTACTACTGAAAAAGAAACCGAGCATCGGCGCGCTCGCCGCCCAGCCGCCAATCCCGAACACGCTCGCGCCGACCCCCAGCGCACTCCACGCGCCCCCAAGCGTGAGCAGACGCCACCGATAGCCCACCAGAGCCACGCCGCCTGCCAATCCAACTCCCCACAACCAACTCATGCGCCCACCCGCCCCGACACGCAGCGGTTGTTCCGTTCGTAGAACCGCCAGAGCTTTTCTACACCCTGCGTAATACCGATGCGCGGCGAGACGCCCACCGCACTGTCGGGCACAGGGTCGCCTGCCCAAATCTGGATGCGTCCGTGCATAAGCGACACGCCGTTATCAGCGCGTGTGATGCCCAACGCCCGACAGAGATTGCCCGGCCCGCGACCGAGCTGCGTCCAATGCACCTGCCCGCGCCGTGCATACATCGCTTCCAGCCCCAACTTCGGCTCGATCGCGCGGATAAGCACCGCGTCGCCCACCCCTATCGGTTGGCACACAGCGTTGAAACACTCATGCACGCCGTAGATGAGATACACATACGCTGTACCGGGCGGTCCGAACATCGGCGCGTTGCGCGGCGTCTTGCCCCGATAACTGTGGCACGCTGGGTCGTCGTGCGTATATGCCTCTGCCTCCACAATCCGACCGCCAATCCAGCCCTGCGCGTCCTGCACCATCAGCCAGCAGCCCAGCAGCGCACGGGCAACCTCCACTGTCGGCTGCAAGTAAAACGACTCCGTCAGCGGCGCGCCCATACAAACACTTAGGATACCTGTTGGGCTATAATAGAGTCATGGCGCGTGGAACTCTCTTCTGGGCGCAGGTTGCGCTGCTGCTGATGACGCTGTGGGCGCAACCTGTGAAATACGACGGCTATCAGGTCTGGCGGATTACGATACAGACGCCCCAGCAGCTCCAGCAGGTTCAGAGCCTGGCGCGCGATGTGTGGCGCGTGCAGGGCAAAACCATCGATGTGTGTCTCTCGCCGGAGGAGCAGGTCGCGTTGCGCAAGGCGGGCTTCATGGGCGAGGTGATGATTGCCGATGTCGGCGCGCGCATCCGTCAACAGGAGAGCGACTTTATGCCCCAAGACGGCGACCTGTTCACACGCTACCTGACGCTGGACGAAATCTACGCCGCGATGCGCCAACTTGCCAATCAGCATCCACGCCTCGTGCAGATGTTCGAGATTGGCAGATCGGTGGAGAATCGCCCGATTTATGCCTTGCGCCTGACGAAAGACCCCCGACGCGCACGGGTCTATCGCGACCGCCCCCAAGTGGTGATTAACGCGCTTCAACACGCCCGCGAGTGGATTGCGCCGCCCGTCGCGCTCTACCTCGCCTACCGCATGGTCGCCGAGTACGACACGGATACGCGCGTGCGCGAGTATCTCAATCGGCTGGAGATTTATGTGATACCGGTGGTGAACCCCGATGGGTATGTATACACTCGCACGACGAACCGCCTCTGGCGCAAGAATCGTCGCTACTTGGGGCGCGGTTTCTTTGGGCAGCCTATCTACGGCGTCGATTTAAACCGTAACTGGGCGTATGCGTGGGGGGGGCAAGGCGCCAGCAGCAACCCCAGCAGCGACACCTATCGGGGCGAACGCCCCTTCTCCGAGCCAGAGACCTACGCGCTGAGCCGATGGCTGCTGAGCTTGCCGCAACTGCGGGCGCATGTGGATTTGCACAGCTACTCGCAGCTCGTCTTGTGGGCGTGGGGGTACACCCCCGACTACGCGCCGTTCGATCGCGTGTTCGAGCGGGTGGGGCTGGCGATGCAGGCGGCGATTCAGGGCGTGCATGGGCAGGTCTATCAGGCGGGTTCAGCGGCGCGTTTGCTCTATGTCGCCAGCGGCGCGATGACCGACTGGGTGTTCGCCGCGCGCGGCGCGCTCTCCTACACCTTCGAACTGCGCGACACAGGACAAAACGGGTTCCTACTGCCCCCAGAACAGATTACGCCCACCTGCGAGGAGATCTACCCCGCGCTGCTGGAGTTGATGCGCTGGACGCTCCGACGCGATTGGAGCGAGTAGCGGGTAGAATTAAACCGATGGAACCGCGCACACCTTCGGAAACCGAAGTGGTCCTAACCCAAATGATGAACCCAGAGCATGCCAACCCGTTGGGGAATGTGCATGGCGGCTGGGTGCTGAAGCTTATCGACGAGGCGGGCGGGATTGTCGCCTCGCGCCACGCACGCAACCCTGCCGTAACAGTGGAGATCGACTCGGTCAGCTTCCGCGAGCCAGTGCATGTGGGCAACTTGGTGCATGTGCGGGCGCGGATGGTGCGCGCTTGGCGCACCTCGATGGAGGTGGAGGCGGTAGTGGAAGCGGAGAACCCGCTCACGGGCGAACGACGGTGCACCTCGCAGGCGTATCTGGTCTATGTCGCGCTGAACCACGCAGGGCGTCCCACACCCGTGCCCCCCGTTGTGCCCGAAACCGACGAGGAACGGCGCAAGTGGGAAGCCGCCGAGCAACGCCGCGCCGAACGGCTCGCCCGACGCGAATCGACCGCGCCCATCACGCCCTGACGACAGCCCCGCTCTCAATGTTGCCGTAGGCAGGAATCGCGCCCTGCGCCCCGAATCGGGGAACCGAGAACCATCCGTTGCGTATAGGAATGAGGTATCTGCTATGCCGAGAAAAAAAACTGCGTCTACTACAGAATCGGTGGAGCTGCCTGCTCGCAGGCAACGACGGGCAAGCAAGCGGCGGGTGGAAGTGCCCACCACGCTCCCTATCTTGCCCGTGCGCGATAATGTCTACTTCCCGAACACCTTAGCCCCCGTGCTGGTGGGGCGCGAGAAGTCGCTCCGCGCCGTCGAAGCCGCGCTGGAATCGCCCGTGAAACTGATGCTGCTGGTCACCCAGCGCGATGTGACCATCGAAGAGCCGACGCAGAGCGACCTGTTCGAGGTGGGAGTGGTCGCTGAGATCTTGCAGGCGATTCACGCGCCTGACAGCACGATGCGCATCGTGTTCCGAGGCGTGCAGCGCGCCCGCCTGATTGCCGTGCAGACCGACGAACCCTACCTACTCGCACAAATTGAACCCATCCCCGCGCGTGAGGCGAAACTGACCACCGACATCGAAGCGCTGATGCGCTCCGCCGTCGATATGTTCGAAGAGATCGCCTCGCATGAACGCGGTATCCCGCCCGAAGTGGTCGCCACCATCTCATATATGCAGGAGCCGGGACGCCTGGCAGACACGATTGCGCACTTCGCGCCGCTTCGGTTCACCGATAAGCAAAAAGTGCTGGAGACCATCCCCATCAAGGAGCGTCTCGATGTGCTGGTGCATATGTTGCGCCACGAATTGGAGATTGCCGAACTGCAGCAGCGCATCCGCGACCGCGTAGAGCAGGAGCTGGGCGATACGCAACGCGAATACTACCTGCGCGAGCAACTCAAAATCATCCAGCGCGAACTCGGCGAGCGCGACGACCGCCTCTCGGAAGTGGAAGAATATCGCGCCAAAATCGCGCAGGCAGGCATGCCCGACGATATCGCCGAACGCGCCCTCAAAGAGGTCGACCGCCTCGAAAAGATGCCCTTCGGCTCGCCCGAAGCGTCGGTGATACGCACCTACCTCGATGTGATGCTCGCACTGCCATGGCAGGAGCGCACGGAAGACCGCGTGGACATCAACGAGGCGGCGCAAATCCTCGACGAAGACCACTACGGTCTCAAAAAGGTCAAAGAGCGCGTGCTGGAGTTTCTGGCGGTGCGCAAACTCTCCGGCTCGCTCAAAGGGCCCATCCTCTGCTTTGTGGGGCCGCCTGGTGTGGGCAAAACCTCGCTCGGACGCTCCATCGCGCGTGCGCTGGGACGCAAGTTCATTCGCGTCTCGCTGGGCGGCGTGCGCGACGAAGCCGAGATTCGTGGACACCGACGCACCTACATCGGCGCGATGCCCGGACGCATCATTCAGGGACTACGCCAAGCAGGCACGCGCAACCCCGTGTTCATGCTCGACGAAATCGATAAACTCGGCTACGACTTCCGCGGCGACCCCACATCCGCCCTATTGGAAGCGTTAGACCCCGAACAGAACGATAAGTTCTCCGACCACTATCTGGAAGTACCGTTCGACCTGTCGGATGTGATGTTCATCACGACGGCGAACACGCTGGAGACCATCCCGCCGCCCCTGCGCGACCGCATGGAGATTATTTCGTTCTCAGGCTACACGGAAGACGAGAAACTCCATATCGCGCGCGACTATCTGATTCCGCGCGTGCTGGAGCGGCACGGACTGACGCACGCCCATCTCCAGATTACTGACGACGCGCTGCTGCGCATGATTCGCGAATACACGCGCGAGGCGGGCGTGCGCAACTTGGAGCGCGAGCTCGCCACCATCTGTCGCAAGGTCGCCAAGCAGGTCGCGGCAGGCGAAGAGGTGCATGTGCAGGTGGACGCCGCCAAAGTGGCGGAGTTTCTGGGCAAGCCGCGCTACCGATTCGGCGTCAAAGAGGAGAAAGACGAGGTGGGCGTGGCGATGGGACTGGCGTACACCGAGTTCGGCGGCGATGTGATGGCTGTCGAGGTCGCGATCGTGTCGGGGCACGAGGGACGCCTGCTACTCACAGGGCACCTCGGCGAGGTGATGAAAGAATCTGCCCAAGCCGCGATGACCTACATCCGCTCGCGGGCAATCCATCTGAGCATCGACCCCGAGTTCTATCGCAACCGCGACATCCACATCCATGTGCCCGAGGGCGCCATCCCCAAAGATGGTCCCTCCGCGGGCATCACGATGGCGACCGCGCTCGCCTCCGCGCTGATGGGGCGTCCCGTGCGTCGGGACATCGCCATGACGGGCGAGATTACCCTGCGCGGGCGCGTGTTGCCCGTCGGCGGCATCAAAGAGAAGGTCATCGCCGCCCACCGCGCAGGCATCTACGAGGTCATCCTGCCCGCCGACAACGAACCCGACTTGGACGACATCCCCGACCATGTGCGCGAGCAGATGACCTTCCACTTGGCGCGCCATATGGATGAAGTGCTGCCGCTCGCCCTAATGCACGGCGAGCGGCTTGAAGATCGGCTCAAGGACGCCGAACGCGCGGAAGTGATGGCTTAGACGCCTTGTCAGCAGCCCTGCCCGAAGTTGAACAGCACCATCAGCAAGTCGGCGTCGTCCACCACGCCGTCGCCGTTCACATCGGCAGGGGTGATTGCCGTGCTGCCGAACTCGAACAGCACGCTCAAAAGGTCGGCGTCGTCCACGCAGCCGTCGCAGTTCACATCGCCCTCAATCGCGCGGCGATAGATGCGGATGTTGTCAATCTCTATAGTCATCGCGCCGCCCGAGTTGATACCCAAGTTGAGCGTGCAGTATTCAGGGGTGTCGTCGGAGGGCAGCGTGGCGTCGCGATAGTCCAGCGCAATCGTGCGGGTGAAAGTGTTCGCGCCCTGCGCAACCTCCGCTACATAGTTCGATTGGCCCCACCCTGCAGGGCTGTTGATGGACATAATTATATTGCCCCAGCCGCCAGGCGGCGCCGAGACGATGGTCACATCCATCACCACGAGGTCGCCGCGGCGCACCATCGCCGCTAAGCCCGGTACGCTTCCACCGAACAGCCACTTGAAGCCGCCTTCGCTCTCCACGCGCATCTTGCCGTCCACCCAAGTGAGCGTGACGCCCGTCTGTTCGCCGATGTTGAACCCCTGTAGGTCATCGTCGAAGGTGAACGCCGTCATCTCGCACGCGCTGCGGTACAGGCGCAGGCTATCGAGATAGAGCTGATGCGACTCGCCCGCGTTGAAGCCGAGATTCAGTTGGAACCAATCCACATTCGAGGCGGGCAGCGACAACGACTCCAAGTCGATCAGCACCGTGCGTGTGCCCGACTGACGGGGCAGACCAACTAAGCCTGGCGCTTGGTTCCAGCCGTAGCCTGTGGGACCGTTGAGTGAGACCACCATGTTCGCCCATTCCACGCTCTGCCCTTCGGGCACGGTCACATCGAGCAGGAGCTTCTTGCTGATTTGCAGGAAGGGGAGCAGCTCGTCGCGCACACCGTTGCTGCTTAGCCAGCGAAAACCGCCAGAGTTGCTGGGCCAGAGGACTGCCATCGAGTAGTCGCCGTGGGTCACGCCCGTCTGGGCGCGGAACACCTGCCAGTCGTCGCCAGCGTCGTCGGCGTAGCCGTGCAAGTCTTCCGTTTCGAACGAGTAGACAATCTGCGCAGGCGCATTCGCAGCAAGGAACGCGCCCATCAGAACGCCCATCCAGTATGTATGCTTCATTGCGTTGAACCTCCTTCGCATCGGGTTAGCGCTATCCGATGCAATCCCATGATAGCACGAAAAATAGCGGATTGGCAAAAAGTTATTGGAGAAATCGTATGCTGGCGCTGGAGAAGCTTCGCTCTGCTTTCGCCCCCCCCTCGATTGCGGCGCGACGCCGAGAATATCGTCGCGCCATGACGCGCTCACGCAACTTTTGTAGCCTCAAAAAACCTTACAGCGGGGGGGGCAAGAGGCTCACTCACCCAGCCCTCAGAACTGGATGCCGAGTTTGAGGCTGCCCGAATAGTTCGGGCGCGATTGGGGCTGGGCGTCCGTGCGCGGCAGCAGCATCTGCGCTTCCAGCGCGAGGTGGAAGTTCGACAGCTGGCGCGTCAGTCCGAGCCGTACCGCCGTTTCGCGCAGGAATGCGTCGCGCTCCCACTCCGATTGCTGATAGGTTAATCCCAACAGCGTGGCGGCGTCGAGCTGCTTGCGCACGCTGAAGGTGTAGAGCCGCTCGGTGAGTGGTTGTCCGATTGAGTTCTGTTCAGCGTAGCATGCCTCAAGGTTCCATGCGCCGTGTTGCCAGCGCAGTTGATACTGCTCGGTCTGCACAGGCTGCGGCGCGCCCTGATTCAGCGGGTTCTGGGCGAGCTGACCGCTCAGCGACAGCCCTGCGCTCACGCGCCAATCCCAGTGGATGTGCTGACTGCGCAGGTTCAGCCCGCGCAGTCCCTCGTACACGCGCTCGCGCAGCGTCAGTTGCAAGCCGTCGATGGGGGTTGCCTGTACCTGATAGCCGTGCATTTGCCCGGCGTCTTCGACGGCTTCGTACTCGCCAGAGACGCGCAGGCGCGGGGCGAACTGCGCTTGCACCCCCATCTGCGCCGCGCGTTGCTGGGAGTCCTCGCGCCAGCGTTGCTCTAATCCCACCGAGCCTTGCACGGTCGGCGCGCCGAAGCGCACTGCAACGCCGCTCTCTTCCGTGCGCCCTGCATGCGAGCCGTCTACCGTGCGGTGGCGCAGCTCCATCCCCTGTCCAAGCTGCGTGCGCACTTGGGTTTGTTGCACTGTGCGCTCGCCCTGTGTGGTGGACTCCTGCTCCAGCTGGAGTCGCACCGCATCGGTGGGCTGCAGTTGCACCCGCGCGCGGTCCACCACCTGCGTCGGTTGGTTGCCCTGCGCGGCAAGCTGTCGCTCTAAGCTGAGCTGAATCTGCTGGAGTTGATAGTCCAACCCTGCGTTCCAGCGTTGCTGGGCGAATTGGTTCGGCAGCAGCGGTTCTTGGAGGCTCCACTGGAGGCGCGTGCGTAGGTGGGCGTCGGGTTGAAACAGCAGGTTCGCCTCGGCGGTTTGCTGCCCGCTGGCGAGACCGTAAGGTTTCGCGTCGCCGAAGTCGCTGTCCACACGGCTAAATCGGAACCCGCCCTGCCAGCCTGTGTCGGTGCGCCACTGCGAGCGGAGTTGTAGCAAGCTGGGCGCGTCGCCGCCTTGTGGATTGCGGAACAGGTAGACCGCCTCGCCCTCGCGCGATGGCTCTTGCCAACTCGCGCGCAGTCCCAGGTCGGTCGTGGGGCGGTTCGGATTACCGACGATGCGCCCATGCAGGCTCAGCGCGGCGGCTCCGCGACGCGCCAGCTCGGTCTCCAGCGCAATATCCGTGTTTGTGTTGCGCTGCGAAACGCCCGACTGGATACGGTAGCTCACGCGCGCGCTCTGGGTAGGCGTGAGTGCGTGGACGAAGCGGATTTGACCCGCCGCGTAGTCGATCGTGTAGTCCGCGTCGCGCGTAAGCCAGCGCGTGTCCACCAACACAATTTCGGAACGCTCCACGATGCGGTTCCAGCTGAGCGTGTAGGGACCCGCCGCGCCGCGACCGACAATCACCTCCGAGACCAGCTCCTGCGCCGCTGCGCTCCCCAACAGATACGCCATCCATAGCGTCCACAGTGCGCGTTTCATCCTATATATAAGGATACCCCACAGCACACACACTCTTGTCGCTGTAAAAAGCTATTCAAAAGGCACGGACAGGAGAGTGTGGGCTACTGTGGCTTGGACAGTCTTGTCCAAGCACGCGCCTGCTTTTGGGCACGGACAGGAATGTCCGTGCTACTTGTAGGCGCAGGATACTTGCCGCACGCGCCGAACTTCTCCTATCCGAGATGCGTATCTTAGCGTTTGTTCTGGCGAGTCTGCTTGGCGTAATCAGTTTTGCTCAGTCGGAGATTCGGTTTGCGCGGTTCCCTGCGCCGTCGCCCGACGGCACGCAAATCGCCTTCTCGTGGCAAGGCGACCTGTGGCTTGTCCCAATCACAGGCGGCGTCGCGCAACGCCTCACCATCCACCCTGCCTACGACTTCGCCCCCATCTGGTCGCCCGACGGCAAAAAGATTGCCTTCACCTCCGATCGGCACGGCAACGACGATGTGTTCGTGCTACACTTGGACACAGGCGCGGTGCAACGCCTCACCTACTTCTCTGGGCGCGACCGCGCGTGGGGCTGGATGCCCGATAGTCAAGCCGTAGTGTTTGAGTCGCGTCGCGACGCCGAGCCGTATGGCGCGGATTTCGCCGCCTATGTCGCCCCGCTTGACGGCGGCACGCCCCACCGCCTGCACAAAGCCAGCGGCGCCCCCTTCGCCCTCGCGCCCGACGGCAAACGCCTCGCCTTCGTCCGACGCGACAGCGCATGGTGGCGCAAAGGCTATCAAGGCAGTGCGCAAGGCGACCTGTGGCTACTTGACCTCACAACCCAACGCTATACCCAACTGACCCAAACCGACACCCCCGACACCTTCCCGATGTGGAGCGCGGACGGACGCACCCTCTACTTCGTCTCCGAACGCGACGGCGCTGCCAACCTCTACGCGATGCACACGCCCACCAAGCGCATCCGCCCGCTCACGCGCTTCAAAGACGACGGCGTGCGCTTCCCCCAAATCAGCGCCAACGGCAAGGTGATTACCTTCGAGCAGGGGATGGACATCTATCGGCTGGACACAGCCACTGGCGAAATGCGCGTCATCCCCCTGCAAATCCCCGCGCACGACCGACGTGCCCCCGATGTCGTGCGCCGTACCTTCAGCGCGAATGTGGAAAACTACACCCTCGCCCCCGACGCCAAAGAGTTCGTGTATGCCGTGCGCGGCGAGCTGTTCGCGGCGCGATTCCCCGACGGCGGGCCCTCACGCAACCTGACCGAGACCATCGAACCCGAAAGCAACCCCCAACTGTCGCCCGACGGCAAAACGGTCTACTTCGAGGCGGAGCGCGACGGCAGCACACACATTTTTAGATTAACCGCCGACGACCCCGACGAGCCGCGCCTGCGCCGCGCCCGACGCCACAAAACCGAACCGCTTACCCACACCCCCGACGGCGCAAGCAAGCCGCGCCTCTCGCCCGACGGCAAGTGGCTCGCCTTCCAGCGCGGACAAGGCGACCTCGTGGTGATGCGCCTCGAAACAAAACAGGAATTCACGCTCACGCGCTCGTGGAACTTGGGCAACATCGCCTGGTCGCCCGATAGCCGCTGGATTGCCTTCGACCGCTACGACGCGAACTACAACAGCGATGTGTTCCTCGTGCGCGTGCCCGACTGGAATCCGAATCATTCGCCCTCTGATTCGAATCATTTGCGTTCTGACGAGGGCTTTGAGGTGTATAACCTGTCGCGTCATCCGCGCAACGATTTCGCGCCCAGTTGGTCGGCGGATGGGCGGGCGTTGGTGTTCCTTTCGGAGCGCGAGACGGATGTGCTGAACATCTGCCATGTGTGGCTGCGGCGCGAGGACTTTGAGCGCACCCGCGCCGACCGCGAAGACGAGGAGGACGACAAGCACGACGCTCCCAAAAAATCGGAGGCGAACGACCCCGTGCGCGTGGAGATTGACTTTGAAGACCTGCATCGGCGCGTGCGCTTGGTAACGCGCTACGCGGTGGGCGTGCAGGAGGCGGTGGTCGCGCCCGACGGCGAGCAGATTGCCTTCCGCAGCGCGTATCAGGGGCAAAGCGACCTCTATCTCATCAAGTGGGACGGCAGCGACGAGCGTCGCCTCACCACTGGCGCACTCGCGCCCGAAAACCTGCAGTTCAGCAAGGACGGCAAGACGCTTTATTTTCTCAGTCGGGGCAGGCTCCAGCGGATTGCCACAGCAGGCGGCGCCCCCCAGACCACACGCACCGACGCCGAAATCACCATCGACCTGAACCGAGAGCGCGAATATCTTTACGACGCCGCATGGCGCGCCCTGAACGAGACCTTCTACGACCCGAACTTTCACGGCGTGGATTGGGCAGCGATGCGTGCGAAGTACCGCCCGTTTTTGCCCTACGCCCAGAGCGACCGCGACTTCACGGCGGTGGTGCTGATGATGCTGGGCGAGTTGCGCTCGTCGCACCTGAGCTTCTCGTTAGCGCGTTCGGAGAGCGTGGACGCGCCCTCCAACACGGGGATGCTGGGCGTGGTGTTTAGCGACACGCGCGACGGCGAGGGGTTGCTCATCGAGCGCGTGCTGCCCAATACCCCCGCCGCCCGCAAAGAGGTGAACCTGCAGCCGGGCGAGCGTATCCTCGCCATCGACGGCAAGCCGATAACCGCCACGACGAATCTGTATCAACTGCTGGACAACACGGTGGGCAAGCGGATTGCGCTGCAGGTGCGGGGCGTGGACGGCGCGGAGCGGACGGTGTCCTTGCGTCCTATCTCCATCGCCGAGTTCAACAACGCGCTGTACCGCGATTGGGTGGAGCGTAATCGGCGGTGGGTGGAGGCGCGCACGGGCGGGCGCGTGGGGTATGTGCATATCCAGGCGATGGGCGAGGCGAGCCTGCGCGAGTTCGAACGCGACCTGTATGCCGTCGCCCACGGCAAAGAGGCGTTGATTATCGATGTGCGTTTCAACGGGGGCGGGCGCACGGCGGACTATCTGCTGGCGATGCTCCATCCGCCGCGCCATGCGTACACCGTCGGGCGCAACGGCGAGCGCGGCTACCCCCAAGACCGCCTGCCCGTGATTGGCTGGCATCAGCCCATCGTGGTGCTGTGCAACGAGCGGAGCTTCAGCAACGCCGAGATTTTCGCGCACGCGGTCAAAACGCTCCGACGCGGCGCGCTGGTGGGCGTGCCGACGGCAGGCGGGGTGATTAGCACCAGCCAGCGCCGCCTGATGGACGGCAGCACGGTCGCCACGCCCCTGCGCGGGTGGTTCACCATAGATAAAGGCGTGAACTTGGAAGGCAACGGCGCGATACCCGACTACCGAGTGGAGTTCACCCCCGACGACGAGGCGTCCGGGCGCGACCCCCAACTGGAGCGGGCAGTGGCGGTGATCAGCCAGCGGCGGTAGCGCAGGGGTATACTCTCACTATGACGCGCAGCTTGCCCGTGCCTGTGGAGCAGATTGAGGCGTACAACTACAAGTGTCTACGCGCTGTGCGACAGCCTTTGGAGCGGTTCCATCTGCTGGTGGGGCGCAACGGCGCAGGCAAAAGCGCGTTTCTGGATATCTTGCTGTTTTTGCAGTCTGCGCTCCTGACAGATGTGGAAGCCAGCGTGTTCGGAGTGTCGTGGGACATGCAAGGGTTTGCGCCGCGCGCGCTGAATGACTTCCGCGACATGCTCTATAAAGGGCAAGGGAACGCTTTCACCCTCGCGGTCGTGCTGAATCTGCCTGATTTCGTGCAGGAGAAGCTTGAACACGCAGGGTGGTCTCGTTGTCGGTATCAAGTACAGGTGGGCGTGCCTGACGGCGGCTCGGAGGAGCTGCAGATTATTCGGGAAAGTTTGTGGCTTCTTGCGCACGACGCCCCGATAGATTGGGAGGAGCCGCAGCCGATCTTGCTTGACGACGGAGACGCACAGCAGTCGCGCTTATGGCAGGCGGAGAAAGGACATGAAGGCTGGCGCACGGTGATTCGCCGTGAGGGGCGACGCGCCTACCTGACTACCGAGACGAGTGAGTGGCAGATTAACCAGCCGCTGGCTCCTGACAAGCTGACGCTGGCGATGGTTGATGAAGAGCGGTTTCCCGCCGCGAGCTGGGTTGCGCATTTTCTCCAAAAAGATATATTGGCGTTGCAGCTGAACCCGCGCCAAATGCGTAGACCGTGCCCTGCTATTGCCCTCGAGAGCCTTGAATTAGATGGCTCCAATCTCCCGAAGGTCGTGAAGCGCTTTCTCGAGGAGTACCCAGAGCCGTTTCGTCGCTGGGTGCGCGCGGTGCAAAGTGTGGTAAGCTCTCTCCAAGCCATCGAGGTGCATCGTCGCGAGGAAGACAACGCGCTCTACCTCGTGCTGGACTACGGCGATTATAAAGTCAAGCAGTGGGCAGTCTCCGAAGGGACGCTGCGCTTGCTTGCACTGACGCTGGTCGGCTATCTCCCCCAGCAGACGCCGTGCGTGTGGATTATCGAGGAGCCAGAGAACGGCGTTCACCCCCAAGCGTTGGAGGCGATTATTCAAGCGCTGGCGACGGCGCAAGGCAACCAGTTCCTGATGGCAACCCACTCGCCTCTCGTGCTGGGGTTCAAGGACTATGTCACCCCTCAGACGCTCCTGTGCTTTCGTCAGGGGGAGAGCGGTACGATAATCCAAAGTGGCGTGGACTTGATACGCGAGGGTTCACCCTCGCTGGGACGCTTACTGGAGTGGGGCGTGCTGTGAACCCTGAAGAGACGCCCCTGCTGGTCTTGGTGGAAGGGATTAATGACGAGTGGGTGCTTCGAGGGGTGCTGAAGCGTGGTCGGGAGCTGAAGTTCACCCCCCTCAGCGACGCTCAGGTCGAGTTTCGTCGGCACTCCAGTGAGGTCTGCACGCGAGGCGCGGAGATAGTGCGCACAATAAGCCGTCGTTATGGTCGGTTCCTGCTGGTGTGGGATTACGAAGGCAGCGCTCAACAAGCAAAAGGGGTTGCGCCCTCGCGTGCGCAGGGAATCGTGCAAAGTCAACTGAATACGCTCGGAATGCGCGACCGCGCCAAGGCGGTTGTTATCGCGCCTGAACTGGAAATCTGGCTCTGGAGCGACTTGGATGCTGTTGCGAAGGCGCTCGGTCAACCGCGCACGCAGATTGAGTCGTTGCTGGACGCGCTTGCACAGACGGCGGGGCTGACCCCCGAAGCGCAACCGAAAGAGACTCTCAAGCGGTTGGCGTCTCTGTGCAACGACCGAGCCGATTCATCGCTTTACGAACGCATCACGGAGCAGGCGAAATTAGATGCTTGGCTGCGCAAGCACTGGAGCTTCAAATCGCTCGTACGCGCACTGCGACGCTGGTTCCCACTGCGGGCTTAAAGGTACAATCGACGACGATACATTTGGAGGCGACAACTATGTCTAACTTGGAGTTCCGACAGATTCAACTGAACCTGAACGCGGCGGTGGGACCGCTGAACGATGTACGGCGGATGCGCATTATGGACGCTATTGGCGAGGGGTTCAACCCACAGCCGGTGCCGATAGCAGGCGCGATTGCGCTGGTGAACCCCCTCTCACGCGAGGCGGTGTTCCTCAACGAGAACCAGCTGCAATACACCTGCGACGGGATGCCTGCGCAGTTCTCGCCCTCGCGAGTGGAGAGCCTGCTCGCGGCTATCCGCGACACCCTGCTTTTGGAAGACCGTTTCCCGATGGTGCTGCAGGTCATCGCTCATATCGACGCGAACGGCTCCGCCTTCGAGCGTACGGTGGAGGCGTTCACACCCATCCCCCCCACGACGCTACGCGGCTACTTCCCCGGACTGCGCGGACTGGGACTGCGCATCACCTTCGAAGAGACGCCGTATATCTGCGACCTGCGCATCGAGCCGCTGTTCAGCGACCCTGCCTTCTTCTTTGTGCAGTTCAACGCTGGCTCGCAGCAGGCGGCGCAGTCCCTCGCGACTGTCTTGGACGACACGACTCAGTGGCTACACCGCTTACAGGGCGAGATGAACGATGTTATTCAAGAGATTCTGGGCGCGTGAGCAGGAGGCTACTGACACGGCTCGAACTGAGACGCCTATGCAGGAGATTACCGCCGAGTTCAGCGCGGAGGAGTTGGGCGGCGCACTGCCCGATGAGCCGCTGCGCACCCTACCCCAAGTGAAGTTCGTCGCACGCTCCGAAATCGGACACGCCCGCGAGAACAACGAGGATAAGTTCGACTTCTACGAGCCTGACGAGACGGCGTTGCTGGCGGCGCGCGGCAGCGTCTATCTGGTGTGCGACGGCATGGGCGGTCATAACGCTGGGCAAATCGCCAGCGAGCTCGCCGCGAAGCAGTTCCTGCACGCTTACTATCATCTCGGCGGACGCGCGCAGGACGCCGCGCGTCAAGCGGTGCTGCAAGCGCACCACTACATCGCCGAGATGGCAAGCAAAATCCCCTCGCGCTACGGCATGGGGACAACGCTCACCGCGCTCATCCTCAAGCAGGACGAGGGCGTCTTGGCGCATGTGGGCGACAGCCGCTGCTATCGCCTGCGCGACGGACAGTTCGAACAACTCTCGCGCGACCAGACGCTCGTGGCGCAACTGGTCGAACGGGGCATCCTCACGCCCGAACAGGCGAAGCTCCACCCTCAGCGGAATGTGATTCGCCAAGCCGTCGGGGTCTACACCCCCGACGAGCCGTTCGAACCCGATATCGAGACCTTCCCCCTGCAAGCTGGCGATGTGTACCTGCTCTGCTCCGACGGGCTAACCGATATGGTGGACGACGCGGAAATCGAGGCGATTGTGCGGTCGGAACCGCTCACCCGCGCGGCGTGGAAGCTCACTGACCGCGCGCTTGCCAACGGCGGACGCGATAATGTGACGGTGATGCTGGTGCAGGTACGGTCGCTGGAGACGATTCAGGCGTCGTAGGGGGCTAATCGCCACTCTGCCCACGCTTTGTAGGCGATGTAGGGCAGCTTGGGCAGGTAGTAGCCCGCCAGTCCCAGCAGGGCGCGCCCTGCCGACGGCTTGACGGGATGCGGCGCGGTCGGCGCCCAACGCCCCGTGCGGTAGGCACGGTTCAAACGCGCATAGGTGGGCAGCAAGCCCTCCCGCGCGGTACAGTCCGCCAACTCGTCCGAGAGCGTGCGCTGCAACAGGACTTCAGGCAAGTCCACAATCTCGCGCAACTCGGCGTAGAGGCGTCGCAACTCAGGTGTATAGCCCGCGCAGGCGGCTTGCTCGCGCAGCAGAGCATAACGCGCGAAGTCCAACGGACGCGCGTCGGATAACGCCACAATCGCGTTCACCGCCCTCAGCAGCCAGCGCAGCCGCTCAGTGTCCCAAATCGGGTCGAAGGCGCGTATCTCTATCGTGCCCAGCCGACGCGAAATGATTAAGTCTTGAAACCGATAGTAGGGGTCGTCGCGCAGCGCGCCAATCGCGAACGAGTGCGCCATCCGATAGGACTGCCCAAAGTATCGCCCCCCTGCGTAGGGGCTACTGGCAGACAGCAACATCAGCAGGGGCAGGAAGTGGGCGAGGTTCGCATATACACTCGCGCGTCGCTCAGGCGCGACGCCGATGTGCAGATGTAAGCCGCCCGTGTTTGTGGGCGACTCGATATCGAACAGATGCCCCACGGGTACAAGGTACGCCTGCCCCGCCGCCTGTGCCAAGTCCCTGCGTCGCGCGAGCAGGTCGAGCATCAGCGATTCGCTGTCGCGATGGGGGCGCGTGGCTATCTCGACGCTGCTCATCAGGCACTGGCGGGCGTCTTTGCCCCGTGCGAAGTTGGTGGCGGAACGTTTGTAGTAGTCGCGTGGGTTGCGCCAGAGCAGCTTCGCCATCACATAGAGCGCGCTAAGCGCAGGGCGCGTCGGCTCTGTGATGAATATCTCCTCCTCGATGCCAAAAGTTGTGTCGCACGGCGCAACCGACGAGCGCAACTGCGGATAGGTCTCCACGCGCCATAAGATACCCCATGTCCCCGCATGAGCGAGAGGTATACTGTGTTTGTGCGGCGGCTTGGTGAAGCGCATTAGTTTCCTACTGATGCGCTGAGGGAGTGCTATGCTGATTGCCGAGTCGATTACAGCAGGCTACAATCACACGCCGATTGTGCGGGATGTCTCGTTGCAGGTAGAGCCGAGTCAGGTGGTCGCTTTGCTGGGACCGAACGGTTCGGGCAAGACGACGCTGTTGCGCACGCTGGCGCGCACGCTGACGCCGTTTGAAGGCGCACGGCTGCTGGACGGCAACCCCTACGACGCCTATAGCCCCGCCGCGTTTGCACGGCGGGTCGCCTACGCGCCCCAAGAGACACCTGCTGAGATGGGCTTCACGGTCGCCGAGCTGGTGATGATGGGACGGTATCCCCACCAGAAGGGCTTCTGGGGCGCGAGCCGCACTGACCGCGACGCCGTCATACAGGCGATGGCGCAAACCGAGATTGCCGCGCTTGCCGAACGCACTATCAGCCAGCTGAGCGGCGGGGAGCGACAGCGCGTGAACCTCGCCCGCGCACTCGCCCAGCAAGCGCGCTACCTGCTGCTGGATGAACCCACCACACACTTAGACCTTCACCACCAAACACGCCTTATGCAGATGTTGCGTCAGCACACGCAGCAGCAGGGCGTCGGCGCGCTGCTGGTGCTGCACGACCTCAACTTAGCTGCGCAATACGCCGATAGGATTGCGCTAATGCAGGCAGGGCGCATCGTGGCGCAGGGCGCGCCCGACGCCGTGCTGCAACCCGAGCTGCTGGAAAGCGTCTACCAGACGCCTGTGCTACGCCAGATGAACCCACTCACAGGCCGACCGTTGCTGTTCCCGCTCCGCCGAGACGCACGAACGCCATTCGCAAGCGATTCGCCGACGGCGTTCGTGATTGCTGGCGGCGGTTCGGGCGCAGCGGTCTATTACGCGCTCCTGTCAGCAGGCTGGCGCGTGCGCACGGGCGTGCTGAACCTGCTGGACACCGACGAGGAGGTCGCCCGCGCGCTCCAACTGGAGCATATCACCGAGCAGCCCTTCTCGCCCATCTCGGATGCGGCGTATCAGCGGGCGCAGGCGCAGATTGACGCGGCGCAGGCGGTCGTGATAGCCGATGTGCCGTTCGGGCACGGCAACCTGCGCAACTTGGAGCTGGCAGTCTGGGCGCAACAGCGCGGACTGCCCATCTACGCGCTGGAGACGCGCCCGTTCCCCACACGCGATTTCACGCACGGCAACGCAACGCTCCTGTGGAACCTCCTGCGCCAGCGGGGGATGCATACCGCCGCGAACCTCGACGCGCTCATAGACCGACTGCGCCGCGACGCAACGCACGCTTACTCTCATAACAATACCGCGAGTCGGGAAACATCTTCTCTGGGTTGAGCGTATCGCGGGGGTTGAACACCGTTTTGACGCGCTTCATAATCTCCAAGTCGCGTGCGGTGAACATCTGATGCATCATTGCGCACTTCTCTGTGCCGATGCCATGCTCGCCCGTGAGGCTGCCGCCCGCCCGCAGGCAGAGTTGGAGAATCTCATCGCCTGCTTCCACGACCCGCGCCACTTGGTCAGGGTCGGAGTCGTCGAACAACAGTACGGGGTGCAGGTTGCCGTCGCCTGCGTGAAACACATTCGCAAGTTGGAGTTGATATTTCGCGGCGATTTGAGCGGCTTCGCGCAGCACCTGTGGCAGCTTCGAGCGTGGGATGACGCCGTCTTGCGTGACGCAGGAGGGGGCGAGCCTGCCCAACGCGCCGATGGCTTTCTTCCGCGCCGCCCAGAGCCGCGCACGCTCGATGGGCGTGTCGGCTTGACGCACCTCGCGCGCCCGATTGCGCCGACAGATTGCCAACACATCTGCCTGCTCGCCGTCCAACTCCACTTCCAAGCCGTCCAGTTCAATCAGTAGGACCGCCTCAGCGTCCAGGGGGAACCCGTAGCCGAACGCCGCCTCCACCGCCTGCAGCGTGAGCGCGTCCATCAGCTCCAGCGCCGCCGGCACGATACCGCCCGCGATAATGTCTGACACGGTCTGACTGGCGTCTTCCAGCGTCTCGAACACGGCAAGCAGGGTGCGTACGCCTTGCGGATTAGGCGTGAGGCGCGCGACGACTTCCGTAACAATCGCCAGCGTGCCCTCGCTGCCTGTGATTAGCCCCACAAGGTCGTAGCCGAGCGGTTCGTCTTCCTCGCCGCCGAGCTCCACGACCTCGCCGTCGGGCAACACGACCTGTAAGCCTGTGATGTGGTTCACCGTCACGCCATACTTGAGCGTGTGGGGTCCGCCAGAGTTCTCGGCGACATTGCCGCCGATGGTGCATGCGCCTTGCGAGGATGGGTCGGGCGCGAAGTGGAGTTGGGCGTGTTGCACGGCTTTGGTGAGCTGATAGTTGACCGCGCCTGCTTGGGCGCGCAGGCGTCGGTTAGCGGCATCTGCCCATAAGATACGGCTCATACGGCTAAAGCCTATCACCACGCCGCCGTGAACGGCGAGTGCGCCGCCCGACAGCCCTGTACCTGCCCCCCGCGGCGTGATAGGCAACCCCGCGCGGTTCGCGAACTGCACCACTGCGGCGACCTGTTCTGTCGTTTCGGGCAGCACGACTACCGTCGGCGGCGATTTCTCGATGGTGTAGGCGTCGCAGTCGTAGGCGAGCAGTCCCACAGGGTCGGTAATCACGCCCTCTGCGCCCACGATGCGCTCCAACTCCATGCGCAACGACTCGGATAGGTTCATCGCAACCCCTGCATAAGCAGTCCGATTAGCACGGCGAGTGCGAGCAGCGCGAGGGCAATCCAGCCGTAGCGTGCGGCGAGGCGGTCGCGCTCGCGCGCCAGCCACGCCAAGTGCGCCAGCGCCAACAACGGCGTCAACAGCAACAGTCCCAGCCCCAAGTCGATAAGCCAGTTGCGCTCCTCGCCGCTCATCAGATGCCACGCCCAGCCGACAGCCATCACCAATGCGCTCAGATAGGTCAATCGCCGATAGGTCTGCGCGACACTTTGCTCAATCTCGCCCCGCACGAGTAGATTGTACCCCGATTAGCGACTGGGGAGGGGTGCGCTCACGCGCGGGCGCGCGGTCAAAGAAGGCGAAGGCGTCGGGCATCGCCTCGCGCACAATCATCAGGTGGTCGCAGCCGTCGTACTTTTTGTAGTCCAGCGTCTTCAGGTTCAGCGCTTGCAGGCGGCGATAGGCGGTCTCGATGTTGGTCTTCAGCATGCCGAGTTCCTGTTCGCCGACGGTCATCAGCAGGGGCAAATCTGGGGGTACTTGCGTGGGCAACCCTGCGCCTGCGAAGATGGCGACGGCGCGGAATCGGTCGGGGAACTGCGCAATCGCGGCGAAGCTGTGGGCGCCGCCCATCGAGTGCCCCATCAGGTAGATGCGCGTCGGGTCTATCGGGAGCAGTTTCTGGGCGGCTTCCAGCGCGCCGCTGATGTGCGCCAAGTTCATTTCGGCGCGTGGGGCAATCACAGCCCAGCCTCGCCGCTCGGCTTCTTTCAATACGATGCCCAAGCCATACCCTTCAAAAAAGAGATGCTCGTTGCCGCCTGCCCCGTGCAGGGCGAGCACGATGGGTATCGGCTGGTTCGGCTGGAACTGTTTGGGAATGAACAGCCGAAACGCCACTTTGCGCTCGCGATGGGGCGTCGCCATCCAGTAGTCGCCCGGCGCAGGTTGCCACGCCGATTTACCTGCTTCCCAGCCTGCGGCGAGCTGCTCGGCAAGTTGCAGCAGGCGCAGGAGGGGATAGAAGGTCTCTGGGCTGTCGCCTTTCAGAGCGTTGCGCAACACATCACGCGCGTTCAGCACGGTCATGCGTTCGATGGGGTCGGCGTCGTCGTGAGATTCGGCGGCTTGGTCTAACGCCTCGAGTCGCGCGCTCAGTTGGGCAATCACGCTGAAGATCTGTCGCCACTGGCGCAGGGTCTGCTCGCCTTGACGGATTTCGAAGTGCGCTTCGTAGTCGCCCTCGGCGGCTTGGGTGAGTAAGGTCGCGGCGTCGCCGGGCTTGGGGTTCTCCAGCGTTCCTTCACGCAGGGGGCGCGTCTCGCCGCGGCGCGTCACTTTCCAGCGCAGTTGTAGCGGTGTGTTGGGGGCGTCCGCGCGATAAAACTCAAATATCTGCAAGCGTAGCACAAAGTCGCCCCTCTCCAACGCCTCTTTCTCAACGGCGGGGGTCAAGCGGACGCCGATAGAGCCTGCGTAGAGCATTTCGGGCGTGGGCGGCGCGTCGGAGCGCAGCAGCGCACAGGTCTGCGTTAGGCTCCGCGCGAGCGCGTCGAATCGTCCAGAGAAGAAGGCGGTTAGCCCTTCCGCGAGTGGGCGCGTGGCGCGCAGGCGCGCTTCAGGCGACTCGCGGTGCGCTTCCCAGCACGCTTCCATCTCGATTAGGCGCGCCGCCAAGTCCGCCCGCGTAATCGGCGACTGGCTCCACGCGCCGCTCCACAGCAGCAGCCCCAACAGTCCAATAATACGCATAGGGTGAGGTTTCGCCGAGCCTAACTGTTCTCCTGCCGCGCGGTTAGCCGTCGCGCAGCGGCTCGCCCAGTTCTGTGCCGTCGGGCAGAATCCGCAGATAGCCCAGCTGCACCCAGCGCACGGGCTGCACCGAGCGCAGGGGCGTCAGCACGGTCAGCGTGCGCGCCTTGTAGTCCAGCGTCTCTATCAGCCCCAGCCCATAGCATCGTCCCGTATAGTCAATCAAGCCGACTAACAGATTGTGATACGCCGATTGGGGCAACATCACCAGTTTGTCCACCTGCGCAA
>JBKBKS010000020.1:0-26048 GCA_046294565.1 Fimbriimonadales bacterium | reverse complement strand
GTCCAGCGGCACGCGGCGGCTGCCGTGCACCGCCTCGGCCAGCGCAATGCTGCCCAGCCGCCCGTCCTGCAACGTGACCATGCGATCGAACGCCCCGCGCATGACGAGTTGGGCCGCCTCATTGCCAAATTGGGTGGCGAGCACGCGGTCGAAAGCGGTCGGCGCGCCGCCGCGTTGCATGTGCCCCAGCACCAGCGCGCGCAGGTGGTAGGGCGTGTGCGCCTGCAGGAACTGCTTTACATCCTCGGCGCGCGCGGCGCCCTCCGCCACCACGATAATGCTGGAGGTCTTGCCCCGCTCATAACTCTCGCGCAGTCGCTCCAGCAGGTCTACAAGGTCGTAGGGCACTTCGGGGATGAGTATCGCCTCCGCGCCGCCCGCCAGCCCGACCTCCAGCGCGATGAACCCCTTGTGCCTGCCCATCACCTCGATAACGAACACGCGGTCGTGTGAGTAGGCGGTGTCGCGCACTTTGTCGATGGCGTCCAGCGCGGTGTTCACGGCGGTATCGAAGCCGATGGAGTAGTCGGTGCCGGGGATGTCGTTGTCGATGGTGCCGGGTAGCCCCATGATTTTCACGGGGCAGATTCGGCTCAGCTCCACGCCGCCGCGCATTGAGCCGTCGCCGCCTATCACAGCCAGCGCGTCGATGGCGTATTTATCCAGTATCGTCGCCGCTTGCTGCAGTCCTTCGGGCGTTTTGAACGCCTCACATCGGGCGGAGCGCAGGATAGTGCCTCCGCGATTGATGATCCCGCCCACTGAGAGCGTGGTCATCGGCTCGATCTCCTCGTTGAGCAAGCCTGCATAGCCGCGCTTGATGCCGTAGACTTCCAGTCCGTGATAGATGGCGCTGCGCACGACGGCGCGTATCGCCGCGTTCATGCCGGGCGAGTCGCCGCCGCTGGTGAGTACGCCAATCCGTTTGATGCTCATCGTCGCCCTCCGAAGTTCGGCGTGCGTTTCTCCAGGAAGGCGCGGATGCCCTCCTGCCCCTCGTCGCTGACGCGCAGCTCGGCAATCCGCGCAATCGTGAGCGAGCGCAGCTCGTCGGGGGGCAATGTCAGCGCGGCGTGCAGGAGCATCTTCGCCGCCGCCATCGCGTTCGAGCCGTTCTGCAACAGGTTCTGCACGATTGCCTCGACGGTCGCCTCCAGCTGCTCGGGGGGAACGACGCGCTGCACCAAGCCGATGCGCTGGGCGGTCTCGGCGTCGAACCGCTCGCCTGTCAGGAACAGCGCACGGGCGTGTCCGTAGCCGACTTTGCGAAGCACATAGGGCGCAATCACGGCGGGGATGAGACCCAGTTTCACCTCGCTGAAGGCGAACTGGGCGTTGGGCGTCGCCACGACGATGTCGCAGACCGCCGCCAGCCCGGCGCCGCCCCCCATCGCCGCGCCATGCACCCGACCCACCACGGGCTTGGGGCAGTGGTCAATCGCCTCGAACATCTTGGAGAGCGCGCGGGCGTCTTCCAAGTTCTCGGCGAAGGTGTAGTTCACCATCTTGCCCATCCACTGCAGGTCTGCCCCTGCGCAGAACGACTTGCCCGCGCCCTGTAGCACCACCACGCGCGTCGCTTCGTCCTCGCGTAGCGATTCGAACGCCTCCGTGAGCTGCGCAATCAGCGTCTCGTCGAAGGCGTTATGCACCTCGGGGCGGTTCAGCGTGATGCGCGTGATTGGCGGCGTGCGCTCTATCACCAGTCCTGTCGCCATCCTTCCACCTCGCTCGGTTGCCAGCCGTATTGACCCACCAGCGGCACGAATCGGCACTCGCCGAAGGTCTTCGCGCGCACGCGCGACCCGTGCTTGGTCAGGCGCGTGAGCCGTTGGTACTCGCGCGGTCCCAACGGCAACAAGAGTTTACCCCCATCGGGGCGGAGCTGTTGAAGCAGGGGCTGCGGCGGCTTGGGCGGCGCGCCTGCCGTGACCAGAATGCAATCATACGGCGCATAGGGGGAGAACCCACAAGTGCCGTCGCCTATCACAAAGGTAATCGGGGGCAACTCCAGCGCGGACAGGTTGCGCAGAGCGCACAGCGTCAGTTCGGGGAGCCGCTCGATGGTGGTAAGGCGGGCGCAGAGCCGACTCAAGATTGCCGTTTGATAGCCCGACCCTGTGCCGATTTCCAATACGTGTTCGCGCCCGGTCAACTCCAGTAGCTGCGTCATATGCGCCGTCAGCGAAGGCTGCGAGATGGTCTGCCCTGCACCGATGGGCAGCGCGTGGTCGTAATAGGCGTACAGCCGATAGCTTTCGGGCACGAACAGATGGCGCGGCGTCTGGCGCACGGCGTCCAGCACGCGCGCGTCGTGGACGCCTTTGGCGCGAATCTGCTCCAGCATCGCTTCCAACTGCGCCTCGTAATCGACGCTGTTCGCAGGCATAGCGCACGATTCGCGCTTGTAGGTGGGATTCCTATCGGCGATTCGCACCAGCGGCTTCCCCGCCGACGAAATCTTATCAGCCTTAGAGACTGTCTGGGAAAGTAAGCCAATTATCCTCACCTTCACTCCCCTCCCCCGCAGCGCGGGAGAGGGGAGATGAAGGGATTAGCAGCCACTACCGAAGTTGAACAGCACTTCCAACAGGTCGGCGTCGTTCACGATGCCGTCGCTATTCACATCCGCTTGCGCGTTGTCGATGCCGAACGCGAACAGCACGATTAAGAAGTCAGCGTCGTCCACGCAGCCGTTGTCATCGGCGTCGCCGGGGCGGGCAGGCACAAAGCCCATCGCCGTCGGTTGCCGCTCGCTGGGATAGCCTTTCAGCGTCAGCGTCTCCAAAGGCGTCGCCGTCGCGCTGCGATTCGCGTGATCCAGCGTCAGGCGCCACAGCGTTGCGCCGCTGCTGTCGCTGGTCGCTAAGTAGAGCTTATCGCGCGCGGCGTCATACGCCAAGCCGCCCAGCGCGTGCCCGCTCGGAACCCCGCTCAGCGTGTAGGCGCCCCCCTCAAACACCAGCGGCTCGTCTGGGAAACTGACCCGATAGAGACCCTGCGCCGTCGTAATCATCAGCGCGTCGCCCACCCACTCCAAGCCTATCGGCTGCTCCAAGTGGGGCTGGTTCAGCGCGTAGTACGCCATCGTAGGCACGCCGTTCGCGTCGCTCACATGGAGAATGCCTGCGCTGCCCGCGCTGCGTGCAGGCGCGGCGCGCCATAACTCGCCCTCGTAGAACGCGCCGTCTTTCATCAAGTGATGCCCAAAGAAGCAGTTACACATATCATAGCCGAACGCCGAGAGGAACGCCCCCGTGTAGGGGTTCACCTTCAGCAGTGTGCGGTCGTTCTCCAAGCCGATGTAGAGCGCGTTCCCGTCGTAGGCGAGTAAGTTGTAGTCGCCCGAGTGCACATAACCCCACGAGCCGGGCGCAATTGCACGATCCACTTGCCCCGTGCGCAGGTTGTACCGATAGACGCTGGCGGGCGCGCTCCCCGCCGCCGACAACCACAGATACCCATCGGCATACACGCCTGCCATCAATAGCGTCGCTAAGCCAAATCCAAGCGCTACGCGTTGCATAGTCTTCTACCTCCGTAAGAGTTTTCGTTGAGCGCACAACCCTATGCTTCTAACCCTCTCCATAAGGTTCCCCCAGCATACATGGAGCGCCTCAGGGAGGGGGTCAAAGCGTGGTGCGCAGGATGAGGCGGTCGGAGTGCGGGGAGGCGATGTTACCGAATTGAACAAAATTAATCAACCCGCGCGCCCCTGTGATTGCGCCGAACCCCCAGTTGAGAGCGATGTTCGGAAACACCGTTGGGTCGATGTTGCCAGCACCCCACAGGTAGGGAGCAAGATTGGGCTGAGAGGGGCTGGGTCCCGAAGTCAGGCTGAGCATCGAAGCGTTGCGGATTTCGGCGTCAAAGTATACCTGACCACCTTGAAATGTACCTTGCCCACGCCCTGCCACGCGCATTCCGAATTGGTGACCAGAACCAACCCAAGTGCCAAAGTAGGCGAAAGTCCCCGTATTCGCTGGCGCAGGGTTGTTTGACCTGTCGAGTGGCAATTGATAAGAAGAGTTGCTGTTGCGATTGATGTTGCCGAAATAGATGCCCAATCGCCCGAACGCACCGCCCCCTGTGAAACTCTCAAGCCGTACTCGCATGGTGTTCGTGTTTACCGAGGAGGGACTTTGGGCGTAGAGCCGTCCGCGAGTCACAAAAGCTCCTGTGCCCACATTTGTGTTGGTATCGAGGTTCGTGAATCGAGCCAAAGTGTTCGTCGGATCGCTTTGCTGGTC
Source organism: Fimbriimonadales bacterium (assembly GCA_046294565.1). Classification (GTDB taxonomy): domain Bacteria; phylum Armatimonadota; class Fimbriimonadia; order Fimbriimonadales; family GBS-DC; genus GBS-DC. The sequence goes on along the minus strand of JBKBKS010000020.1, from coordinate 21,798 downwards.
AACAACCAAACGATACTGTTGCGCGTTTACACTGCCGAGCAACAGCACCGCGCCTATCGCGCTCAAGCCCCATCGCATGGCTCTTCGTTTCATCGCATGTGCCTCCTAAGATTGTGATGGGAAGGCGAGGGCGTCACACTTCCATCTATACAGACTCAAAAATCGGTGGAAAGCGGACAGGTAGTTGCTCTGAATGTTGCGATTTCCCTTGCTTGCAGGCGGGAGGGGGGCGAAACATTCTTAAAATTGACCAGGTCCCCCTCGCCCCTAACTCTCCTCCCCCGTGCAAGCAGGATTTTTAGAGCGTCAGTAGTATTAGAGGGTTGGTGAGACTATGTTCAAGGGCGTACCGCTGACGCTGGGCGTAGAGGAAGAGTATCAGATTATCGACGCGCAGACCCGCGCGCTCGATTCGTATGTGGCGCAGATTCTCCCTGACGGGCGCGTGCGCCTGCAAGACCAGGTGAAAGAGGAGTTTATGATGTCGCAGATTGAGGTGGGCAGTCAGGTCTGCGCCGATATTGGCGAGGTGCGTCAGGAGTTGCGTCGGCTGCGCGGCGCACTGGTGGAGATAGCCGAGTCGCAAGGCAAGCGTATCGTGGCGGCGGGCACGCACCCGTTCTCGCGCTGGATGGAGCAGACGATTACCCCACGCTTGCGCTACAAAGCCTTGGAAGAGAACATGCAAGACATCGCCCGACGGCTGCTCATCTTCGGGATGCATGTGCATGTGGGCATCGGCGACATGGAGCTGACTATCGATATTTTCAATCAGGCGCGCTACTTCTTGCCGCACCTGCTTGCGCTCTCGTGCAGCTCGCCGTTCTGGGACGGCAGGCGCACGGGGCTGATGTCCTACCGCAGCGTGGTGTTCGAGACGCTGCCGCGCACGGGCATCCCCGACTCGTTCGCCTCCTACGCCGATTACGACCTGTTTATGAGCACCTTAGAGCGCGTCGGCGCAATCGACGACCGCACAAAGGTCTGGTGGGATGTGCGCCCCCACCCCAAATATAAAACGCTGGAGTTCCGCGTATGCGATGTGTGTACGCGCCTCGAAGACGCTGTGTGCATCACGGCTATCGTGCAGGCGTTGGTCGCGTTCTTGGTGGACTTGCGATTGGGGAACCAGTCGTGGCGGATTTATCATCGCGACCTGATTCGCGAGAACAAGTGGCGTGCGGTGCGCCACGGCGTGCGCGGCGAACTGATCGACTTTGGCGCGGGCAAGAGCGTGCCGTTCGACGAGCTGGTGGAGGAGCTGCTGCGCCCCTACGCTGAGCAACTGGGCAGCTGGGACGCCGTGAAACACGCGCGCAAAATCGTGAAGGAGGGTACCAGCGCAGAGCACCAACTGCGCGTCTACGACGAATCGGGCGGCGACCTGACCGCAGTGGTGGATTGGCTGGCGGCAGCGACCCAAGCGGGCGTCGCCTCTTAACCTGTTTTTAACACTCTGGGGCGCATAATTGGGATGCTATGAGACCTCAATTCGGTTGGCTGGTTGCGAGTTGCGTAGCGGCGGCGCTGCTGACCGCTTGTGGTAAGCAAGAGTCGACCTCGCAGAACACCGACTCAACGGTTGCGCTCTCTGGGAAGATAACTATCGACGGCTCCAGCACAGTGTTGCCCATCTCGGAGGCGTTGGCGGAAGAGTTTCAGAAGAAGTATCCCCAAGTTCAAGTGACGGTGGGCAAGTCGGGCACGGGCGGCGGCTTCAAGAAGTTCGGCAACGGCGAAATCGACATCACAGGCGCGTCGCGACCCATTCGTGAAGACGAGGACGCCCTCTGCCAAAAGAACGGAATCCAGTATATCGAGATTCCCGTCGCCTACGACGCGATGGCGGTGGTGGTGAACCCGCAAAATAACTGGTGCGACTCGCTCACTGTCGCCGAACTCAAGAAAATCTGGGAGCCAGCGGCGCAGGGCAAAATCAAGAACTGGTCGCAAGTGCGTGCAGGCTTCCCGAACGAGCCGTTGGTGCTGTTCGGCGCAGGTACCGACTCGGGCACTTTTGACTACTTCACTGCGGCGATTGTTGGCAAAGAGAAAGCCAGTCGCGGCGACTACACAGGCAGCGAGGACGACGATATCTTGGTGCAGGGTGTGGCGCGCACGCGCGGCGCGCTCGGCTACTTCGGACTCGCCTACTATGAGAACAACACCGACAAACTGAAACTGGTGGGCGTCGATAACGGCAACGGTCCTGTGAAAGCCTCCCGCGAAAGTGTGCTGGACGGCACTTATCAGCCGTTGGCGCGACCGCTGTTTCTGTATGTGAACCTGCGCGCGCTGGAACGCCCCGAAGGGGCGGCGTTTGTGCAGTTCGCGCTCACGGAAGGCGGCAAACTATCCGATGAAGTGGGCTATATCGGGTTGCCGCGCAAGGTGTACGACCTGGTGAAGCAGCGTGTAGAAAAGCGCATCACTGGTTCGGCGTTCGGCGCACACGGCTCGCAAGTGGGCGTGAAGCTGGAAGACCTCTACAAAATCGAGGAGGAGAAGGAGCAGAGTGCCCAATAATGCGCCATCGGAAGTAGGGGCGGTCTACTCGCGCGCGGCGGTTCAAGTGGGCGTCAGCCGCCGCAATCGGCAGCGCGTGCGCTTGGAAGAGAAGGTGGTGCGCGGTTTCCTCTTCCTGTGTGCGCTGCTCGGCGTGCTGACCACCTTCGCGATAGTGTTCATCCTGATTAGCGAGAGTCTGGGCTTTTTTGAGCAGGTGTCGCCTATTGAGTTCCTCACGGGCACGGTGTGGACGCCCACCTTCGCGAATGCCTCGTTCGGGGTGTTGCCGCTCGTGCTGGGCACGCTGCTGACCTCGCTGATTGCGCTGTTGTTGGCGGGTCCAGTGGGGCTGATAACCGCTGTCTACCTGAGCGAGTACGCCTCGCCGCGCGTGCGGCGCGTGGTGAAGCCCACTTTAGAGGTGCTGGCAGGCATTCCGACGGTGGTGTACGGCTACTTTGCGCTGACCTTCTTGACGCCGTTGCTGCAGCGGTTCATTCCGGGGCTGGAAGGGTTCAACGCGCTGTCGGCAGGGCTGGTGATGGGGATTATGATCCTGCCCACGATAGCCTCCTTGAGTGAGGACGCGCTGTATGCCGTGCCGAACAGCCTGCGCTACGCCTCGCTGGCGTTGGGCGCGACGCGGTTCCAAACGGTGTGGGGCGTAGTGGTGCCTGCTGCGATGTCGGGCGTATCGGCGTCGTTCCTGCTGGGCGTCTCCCGCGCGGTGGGCGAGACGATGATAGTGGCAATCGCCGCCGGACAGCAGCCGAACTTTACCTTCAACCCCCTGCGCGCCGTGGAGACGATGACCGCCTACATCGTGCGCATCACGATGGGCGACACCCCACACGGCTCGGTGGAGTACCGCACCATCTTCGCCGTCGGGCTGCTGCTGTTCCTGATCACCTTGGCGCTGAACCTCTTCAGCGAGCGCGTGCGCCAACGCTACAAAGGAGCGCGACTATGATGCAAGTGGTGAGCCGCGCGGAATGGCGCGCCCGCGAGCAACGCCGCGAACACCTGTTCCAAGTGATTAGCGCATGCATCGTGCTGCTGGCAATCACGACGCTGGTGGTGTTGCTAACCAAGATTTTACTGGACGGCTACGCGCGTCTGAACCCACAGTTTTTCACCAGTTTCCCCTCGCGTCGCGCGGAGCAGGCGGGCATCCTGCCTGCGATGGTCGGCAGCGCATACTTGCTATTGCTCACTGCGGCGATTGCCATCCCCATCGGCGTCGGCGCGGCTATCTACTTGGAGGAGTTCGCGAAGCGCAACTGGTTCACGCGCCTCATCGAGATTAATATCACGAACCTCGCGGGTGTGCCTTCCGTGATTTATGGGTTGCTGGGGCTGCAGGTGTTCGTGCGCACGCTGGCGATGGATCGAAGTTTATTGGCGGGCGCGTGTACGATGGCGTTGCTGGCGTTGCCTGTGATTATCACGGCGGCGCGTGAGGGCTTGCGCGTCGTGCCGAAAAGCCTGCGCGACGGCTCGCTCGCGCTGGGCGCAACGCAGTGGCAGACGGTGCGCTACAGTGTGTTGCCCGTCGCAATGCCCTCTATCCTCACGGGCGTCATTCTCTCGCTCTCGCGCGTGATTGGCGAAACGGCGCCGCTGCTGGTGGTCGGCGCGGTGGTCTACATCGGCACGCTGCCCGAAAGCGTGTTCTCCAAATTCACCGTGCTACCCGTGCAGGTTTATAACTGGACCACACGCCCGCAACACGCTTTCCAAGAGAATGCGGCGGCTGGAATCATCGTACTGCTGCTGCTGCTGCTAACCCTGAACGCAGTGGCTATCTATATGCGCAATCGCTTCCAAAAACGGTTGCCTATCTGAACACGCGTCGCAACCGCCATCGCGCTGGCGCGTTATTGAATCGTACTGTGAATACGATGCTGAAACTCGTCTGGCAGGAGAACCTGCCCAAGGACACTTTGAGCTTCGATGTGTTGGCGTTGCCGCGCCAACCAGCGCAGCTGCTCACGATTGACGAGCGGCGCATCTCCTTCCGCGTCTGGGAAGGGGGGCAGTGGCGCGAGATACGCACGCAACCCCACCGAATGCAACGCGACCTGTACGCGCTGCACCCCGCGCACGAGGGCAAAACCCTCATCTACACCGACGGCGCAGGCTGGCTCTGGAGCGAGAAGGAGCTCGTCTCGGAAGCACCCACGCGCACAGTGCCCATCGGCAGACTCGTCGACAAGGAGGGCGTCGCGCGAATCATCTGCTACGACCACCAAGAGCAAGCCCCCTACTACTATGTGCTGGAGAAGCCGCTGCTGGACGACCAGTTCTACCTCGCGCCTGAAGACTTGCTGTCGGGCGAGATTCAGAGTCTGGTGATGCAGATACCGCGCTCGGCGGTGCAGTGGGGCGTGTTTTACACGAACGGATATCGCTTCGTGAGCCTGCTGCGCGCGTCGGAGAAGGCGTCGCCGAGCCTCTACGGCGTGGCGCAAGACCGCGTGGCGCAACTGGAACTGCGTCAGGGGCGTCCCTACCTGCTACATCGCGTGGGGCTTGCCCCGATAGGAACCTCACGGCGTGAAATGCCGCTGTGCGTGCGCTACGGCGACCCTAAAAACGAACGCGTCCCGCGCCTGCTGGTGATGCAAGCCACTCGCGAGAAGGCGATACTGAACGCCTTCGCCCTCGCCGAGTAATTCGGATGACGCATCCCGACCGTCGCCGCGCCGCCAGACGCCAAGTTTTTAGAGTATAATGGCTTCGGAGACAAGCCGTACAAAGGAGATTAGCCTCGCTGGGACTGATAGCGGCGTCGGTGCTGGGTTCAACGCTGCTGATACGCGCAGTCGCCAGTAATTTTGACCCAGCCGAGAAAGTCTGTGCGCGGAACCTGTCGCAGATGTCGACCGCGCTCCACATGTACCCGAGCGATTACGACGAGACCTTCCCGTTGGCGTATGAGCGACTTGCCCTCAACCAAGCGTGGCGTTGGAACGAGCCTGCGCCTTGAGGCACATAGTTCGGTACGAAGGTGTTCGCGGAGCAGACGCGATGTGAACTGCGACGGCGCAGTAGACGACGCGGACCTACTGGGAGTGCTGTTCAACTTCGGACAGGGTTGCTAACCCCTTATGTCCTTTGTCCCCCTCTCCAATGGCGTGAGAGGGGGTATAATCCCAAAGGTGAGCCGCGATGGAGCAGGTCGTTTATGAGGGGGCGCGTACGCCGCCACAGGGCAAAATCTCGTTCGAGGAGTTTCTGGAGTGGCTTGATGAGGACACCCACGCCGAGTGGGTCGACGGCGAGGTGATTTTGAAAATGCCTGTCTCGGTACGTCATCAGGACACTAACAGTTATTTACATTCGCTCATCAGTCTGTGGGTCGCCTACCACTTTCAGGGCAGCACTTACCATCCCCCGTTGCAGGTCAAGTTGACCTTACCCAGCGGCAGACAGGTCTCGCGCGAGCCTGATTTGGTGGTGATTCTGCCGAGCAAGCCAGGACAGTTCCAGCAACACTACTTTGAAGGCGCGCCTGACCTAATCGTAGAGATTCTCAGCCCCAGCAACCGCAACATAGACCGCCTGACCAAGTTCGAGGAGTACGAAGCAGCAGGCGTGCCTGAATACTGGCTGGTCGATCCCGACCGCCAATACGCCGAGTTTTTCCAGTTGGACGAGACGGGCGTATATCGGGTGGCGTTCAGCGGTTCTGAGGGCGTCTATCACAGTCGCGTGCTGGCGGGGTTATGGCTGGAAGTGCGCTGGCTGTGGGAGTGTCCGCCCGTGTGGGATGTACTCAAGCAGTGGGGGTTGGTGGGCTAATCAGCAGCATGGTATAATTCGATACGGAGGTCTTAGCGAATGAAAACAGGCATCCACCCGAAATATGTTGTGGCGACGGTTCACTGCGCCTGCGGCAACAGCTTTGAGACGCTCTCGACTAAAGAAGAGATTCGCGTCGAGGTGTGCGCGGCGTGTCATCCTGTGTTCACAGGCGAGGGCAGTCGGCGCGTGGTGGACACCGAAGGGCGCGTGGAGCGGTTCAAGCGCAAGTACCAAAACTACGGCAAATGAGCGCGTCCAAACCCGCCTACTGGCGTTATGGGGGTCAAGCGGTCATCGAAGGGGTGATGATGCGCAGCCCCCGCTACTTCGCGATTGCCTGCCGCAAACCCGACGGCGACATCATCGTCCATTCGGAGCCAATCGCGCAAACGATTCTCGGCAAGCTGCAGTTTCTGAACCGTCCCCTGCTACGCGGTATCTTTATGTTGGTGGACGCGCTCGCGCTCGGCGTCAAGTCGCTCCACTTCTCCAGTCAAGTGCAGATTCAGAACGACCCCGACATCAAGCCTGTTTCCAAACCCGTTCAAGAGATTGCGATAGGCGCGTCGGCGTTGAGCGGCTTCGCGATAGGCGTCTTCTTGTTCTTCGTGTTGCCCACTCTGCTCACCGACTGGCTGTCGCGCGAGGGTTGGGGCAGCGTCGCGCGGAATATGATTGACGGCGGGCTGCGCATCACGATATTCTTGCTCTATGTGGGACTCATCGGGCTGATGCCTGAGATTCGGCGCGTGTTCCAGTATCACGGAGCAGAGCATAAGGCGATCAATGCGCTGGAGGAGGAGGGCGAGGTCTCGACAGCGGCGGCGCGGCGTCAAACGCGCTTGCACCCACGCTGTGGCACCAGCTTCGTGCTGCTCGTGCTGATTATCAGTATCTTCGTGTTCGCGTTTCTGGGGCGTCCGCCTGCGTATATCCGCATCCCGATGCATCTGGCGTTGCTGCCCGTGATTGCGAGCCTTACCTACGAGATTATCCGCTTGGCAGGCATGTATAAGGGGGGCTTTCTGGCGCGCGTGCTGCTTGCGCCCGGCTTGTGGACGCAGTATCTGACCACGCGCGAGCCGACCGACGACCAGATCGAGGTCGCTGTGGCGGCGTTGCAGCGCGTGCGCGAGCTGGAAGAGGGCACAGCGACCGACGCCTCCCCCACGCACGCCCCTGCAGCGCACCCCTAAGCTTTGCAGGGCGTTTGGTGGGGATGCGCTCCGCTGGGCGCTGCCCCTCGCCAGCTTATGGGACGCCGAAAGTGATTAGCCCAGCGCCGCCATCTCAGGGTGCTTGCTGAAGAACCGCTTCAGTGCGGGCCACACATCCTCTTTGGCAGTGATTTTGACCACCACCACGCGCGGGTCGTCGTGGAAGGCTTCGGTAAGTGCTTGTCCCAGCGGCGCCAGCCCCCCAGAGCCGCCCCAGAGGTCGTTGGCAATCTCGCCGTAGCCCACCAGGTTCGAATACTCCACCAACTGGCGCATATACCCCACCACCTCATGGTCGCCCCAGTTGTAGCCGTCGGAGAACATGAACGGGTAGATGTTCCACTCGCGCGGGTTGTAGCGTTTCTCGATAATCTCCAGCGCGAGTTTGTAGGCGGCGGATAGGCGTGTGCCCCCTGAATCGCCCGCCGAGAAGAAGGTATGCTCGTCGACCTCTTTCGCCTCCGTGTGGCAGGTGATGAACACGATTTCGGTGGCGGTGTATTTGGTGCGCAGGAAGCGCGTCATCCAGTAATAGAAGCTGCGCGCGATATACGCCTCGAACTCGCCCATACTGCCCGACACATCGCGCATCGCCACCACGACCGCGTTGCGCTGCTTCTCAGGCACAATCTCCCAGCTTTTGAAGCGTTTATCTTCCTCGCGTATCTCCCAGCCGGGCTGACCCTCGGCGGCGTTGCGTTTCCAAGCGTTAATGAGCGTGCGCTTGCGGTCGATATTCGATTGTGGACCGCGCCGTGCGATAGTATCGAAGCGCACTTGGTCGGCTAAGATGTCTTTCGTGCCCTTGTCGCGCAGGTTCGGCAGGTGCAAATCCTCGAACACCATCTGCACCAGCTCATCGATTGTGAACTCGGCTTCATAGAAGTCGACGCCCGGCTCCGTGCCTGCCTGCTTGCCTGCGCCCTGACCAGGTTGACCTGAGCGACCGATCACATCGCCCGGCTGAGTGCCGCCTGGTCCTTGCCCAACGCCCTTTTTGCCGTGCGGGTCGTAGCGGATGTGGGGCAGCTCCAGCCCGCGAATCGGCACTTTGATAATCTTGCCGTCCTCCGCCGTGATGATATCCTGCTGCCCGATAATCTCGCCCAGATTCTGCTTGATGACCTCTTTGACCTTCTCGTTGTGGCGCAGCCGATCTTTCTCGGCGCGACGATGCAAATCCCACGAGTCGGTCGATAGCCAATAGCCCTGTTTGCGGTTCTCCACTGCCTTCAGCCCCCTGCTGTTAAGATACCATGAATCTCGGCAAAAGTTCCGCGCGGGATTAGCTTTGGTGGAACCATCCAACTGAGAAGGAGGTATAATTGAACGGCGGAAGGTGAATATTTCGACTTTCCGAGCCGATAATTCATCGAATAGGAGCGTACAGATGGCACGAAAGTTGCTGTGTTGCTGTGAGGACAGACCCGTACGGGAGGGAAGTCTATGAGAGGGCTTATTGGCGTTGTGAGCATCGCGTTGCTCTGTGGGGCGTTCGCGCAGCGTGTGGACGGTGCGTATCGCCTGCATCCTGAGGATGTGATTCGCATTCAAGTGGTTGGGGAGCCTGAGTTGTCTGCGCCGCAGGTGACGGTCTCGCGCGACGGCAAAATCTCCGTGCCCATCATCGGCGAGCTGCAAGCAGGCGGCTTGACCACCACCGAGCTGGAGCAGCTGATTAGCCGTCGCTACCGCGAGCAGAACATCCTGCGCGAGCCACGCATCTCAGTCGTCATTCTGCAGTTCCATCGCCCGCGCGTGTCGGTGCTGGGCTTTGTGCAGCGACCAGGCACTTACGAGTTTAAAGAGGGCGACCGCGTGCTGGACGCGCTCTCGTTAGGCGGCAGTGTCAACCCTGAACGCGCTCGCTTGCAAGATGCGTGGATGCAACGCGCCGACGGCACGAACGGTTCCCTCAACCTCTATCGACTCTTTTATGAGGGCGACCTGAGCCAGAACTACCTGCTCCAAGACGGCGACACGATTTATGTGCCCGAAGAGACGCAGAACCGCTTCTTCGTCGGGGGTCAGGTGAAACGCCCTGGTCTTTACACTTGGCGTCCCGGCTTGACCGTGCTGGACGCGCTCTCGCAAGCCGCATGGGAAACCGAACGCGCGCGGCTCAGCCAGACCTATGTGGTGCGCCAGAAACCCGACGGAGGCGAGGAACGCATCCGCGTCGACCTCGTGCGCCTGCTCAACAAGGGCGATATGAAGCAGAATATCGAACTGATGCCCGGCGATGTAGTCTATATCTCGGAGACGAATACGCCAAACTTCGACCAGATTTACCGCGTTTTGTCAGTCGCATGGATTCTGCGCCAGTTAGACTATGGTCGCTCGCTCTGGCGACCGTGACGAGGGAGGTTCTTTACAATGAATTTATGGCAAGCAATTAAGCTGCTTAAACGGCGCTGGTGGATTATCGGCTTGGTCACGGGTATCGTGACGGGCGCGGTGTTCGCCTACTTCTATTCACAGCCGCGCGAGTGGGAAGGGTTCGCCGTGATTGCGGAGTACCGCTCGCTGCAGGCGAACCGCACCGTGATTTACCCCGACCCCTACTCGCTGCAGGTCGACCTGATTACGCGCCTGCAGAACATCGCGAATGTGGTGGGCAGCTACGGCGTGTTGCTCAGCACTTGGCGCGAAATCAAAGACAGCGGGCAGTGGGAACCTGCCGAGCGCATCAAACAAACAGTCCCGCCGAATGAACAGGACTTCGCAGGCGTGGTGGACTTGGTGCGACGCACGGAAATCAAACCCATTCCGAACACCGAGTACCTGAGCATCATTATCAAAACGCAGGGCGATATCGAGATCGCGCCGCAGCAAGCGCGCTACGCGATGGAAGTGTTGCTGCGTAAGTTCCAAGAGCAATACAGCGCGCTCAATAGCCAGACCGCCCGCCCCTCACGCGAGTTCATTGAGCAAGAATACCAACAGGCGCAGCGCGAATACGAGCGCGCCACCCGCCAACTAAGCGAGTACCTCAACCAGAACAAAGATGTCATCCAGTCGCAGAACCAGACCAACATCATGTTGCAGTCCATCTCGCGTGCGGAGGTGCAGCTCTACGACGCGGAGGTAGCGCGTCAGTCGGCGGCGGCGCGTCTGGCGAGGCTCACCCAACAGCTACGCCAAGAGGAGCGGCGCCCCGGCGGCGGCGAGTACCGCCAACTAAGTAAAGTGGTGCGCAACAACCCGATCCTGCAACAGGTGCAATCAGAGCTGGCGCGCGCCCAGAACGACCTCCAAGCACAAATTGCTCAAGGGCGCGGCGACAACCACCCCGAAGTGCTGCGCATCAAGGGGCGCATCGAGGAACTGGAGAAACAAATCGGCGAACAGCAAGCGATGATCCTCGACGCCGAGACCACAGGGCTAAACAACCTCTACGAGACGCTCAAACGCGACTACCTGCAGGCGATGGTGGAGACCCAAGTCGCCGAAAAGCGCGTGAACGAGCTGCGCGGTCAACTCGCTGAAATGCGCTCACGACTGGACGGTCTGCCTGAGAAACAACGCATCGCCGACGAACTGACGCTCAAGGTACAGCTCGCTGAGGGCAAGGTGCGCTTGCTCAAGCAGAAACTCGACGAGGCGCTCACCCGCGAGAGCGAGTTGCAAACCGCGGGCTTTGTGAAGATTATCGACGGGCCTGGCGCACGCCCTGTCGATAAGAACCTGCCGCTGCGCGTCGCGCTCGCGTTCGCGCTTAGTCTAATCCTCTCCACCGGTCTCGTGTTGCTGCTGGGGCAGGTCGATCAAGGCGTCTATACGCCCAGTCAGGCGGAGGCGCTGTTCGGCGCGCCTGTAATCGCCGCGCTGCCGCGCCTGACCCGCGCGCTACTCTCACGCGACCGTGCTGAGCAGTCGCCGCTGAGCGCGTCCTACCAACTGCTCTCCACCAGCCTGATGGAGGCAAACGGACGGCTCAACGGACCTGCCGTCGCCATTACAGGCGCAGACCCCGATGTGGGGCGCACCACTGTCGCCTATAACCTCGCACTGACCCTCGCGCGCGACGGAGCGCGTGTGGTGCTCATCGACGGCGATATGCGCAACCCGCAGCTCCACCAACTTGTGCGCGCCGACGCAAGCCATCCAGGCTTGAGCGACATCCTCACAGGCAGAGCGACACTGGAGCAAGCTGTGCAGCAGACCGCGGTCGAGGGGTTGGTGTTCATCGGCGCAGGCGCACCGCCCGATAACCCCGTGCGCCTGCTTCGCTCGCCCGAAATGCAACAACTGCTCGACACTCTCAAGAAAGTGGCGGACTTCATCATCATCGATACGCCCTCGGGCGCGACCTTCGCCGACAGCACTGTAATCGGCTTGGCGGCAGGCAATGTGCTGATTGTCCACGCCGCGGGGCAAGGTATGACCGACGCCACGCGCGAGATGCTCGCACGCCTGAAACAGCACAACGCGAACATCGTGGGCGTCGTGCTGAACAAGGTGCGCCTCGACGATAGCACTGTGTACCGCCACTTCCAGAAGGGTTATCAGCGCGCGATTGGCGGGCGCAACGGCGTTGCAGAACGCGCCGCGCTGCCCGCCGCCAGCCGCCGCGTGGACGACTCCGAACCCGAACAGACCACGCCACGCGACTAAATTCGGATGCTTGGGGGCGCATATCTGCGCCCCCAATTGAAAGGAGCCTAACTATGGCAAGCCGATCGAGTACGACGACCTTGGAACCGACGGCGGGCAAAAACGCCACGCGCCCGCACGCGCCTGAATGCTCGCCCTTCGCAGAGTATATCCCCGAAGTCAAAATTCCACACGCCTTCTGGAAACGGCTCCTCGATATCGTCGGCTCGTCAGTCGCGCTCATTCTGCTTGCGCCAGTAATGCTCCTCATCGCACTCCTGATTCGGCTGGAGTCGCCAGGTCCCATCTTCTTCCGACAGATTCGGCTCGGACGCTACGGCAAGCCGTTCATCATGTATAAGTTCCGCTCGATGCGCTGCAACGCACAAGAGCTGCAACCCCTGATTATGCATATGAACGAGAAACAGGGCGGCGCGTTCAAAATTAAGGACGACCCACGCATGACACGCATCGGCAGATTCATCCGCAAATACAGCCTCGACGAGCTGCCCCAACTCTTCAATGTGCTGAAGGGCGACCTGAGCCTCGTTGGTCCCCGCGCGATGGCGCCCTATGATGTGAACCGCTTCGACAAGATTGAGTACTACACGCGGTTCGCCGTGCCGCAGGGCTGCACAGGGCTGTGGCAAGTGAGCGGGCGCAGCAATCTCACTTTCGACGAGTGGATGCGCCTCGATATCTACTATGTGGAAAATATCTCTCTGGGGCTGGACATCCAAATCCTGCTCCGCACGATACCGGCGATTCTAAAAGGCGATGGCGCATACTGAGCGGCGGTTCTTGGTAACGGGGGGCGCGGGCTTCATCGGCTCGCATCTGACGCGGTTCCTGCTTCAATACGGGCGCGTGCGCGTGTTGGACGACCTCTCCACAGGCAGCTTGGACAACCTGCGCGAGGTTATGAGCGCGATCGAGTTCATACGCGGCAGCGTCGCCGATCCCGACGCTGTGAACGCGGCGGTGGACGGCTGCGCGATGGTGTTCCACCTCGCGGCGCAGGTGTCGGTGCCGCTGTCGATGGAGCTGCCCACCGAGACTTTCGAGGTGAATGTGTACGGCACGCAGCGGTTGCTGGAGGCGGCGCGTCAGGCAAGGTGCGAGCGGTTCGTGTTCGCCTCGTCGGCGGCGGTGTATGGCGACTCGCCGCGCCTGCCCAAACGCGAAGGCATGCGTCCTGCGCCCATCTCGCCCTACGGCTGGAGCAAACACTACGGCGAACTGCTCTGCCACGACTACTGGCACGTGTTCGGCGTGCCCACCGTCTGTTTTCGGTTCTTCAATGTCTACGGTCCGCGCCAGAACCCGCGCTCGCAGTACGCCGCCGTCGTGCCGCGCTGGATTACCGCCGCGCTGACCGATCGCAAGCCGATAATTTTCGGCGACGGCAAGCAGGTGCGCGACTTTATTTATATCGAAGACCTCATTCAGGGCATATGGCTGGGCGCGACGCATCCTGACGCGGTGGGTAAAGTGTTCAACCTTGCCAGCGGCGCGCGCTACACCCTGTTAGAACTGCTACAGGCGATTGAGCAGGCGGTGGGCTATCCGCTGCAACCCGAATATCAGCCCCCACGCGCAGGCGACATCCGTCGCTCCTACGCCGATATCTGCTTCATTCAGCGCACGCTGGGCTACCAACCGCGCTACTCGCTGCAGGAAGGCATCCGCCAAACTGTGGAAACATACCGTAAGGAGGCGGCGATGGTATGAGCCAAGCGCGTGCAACAGTGAATCCCCTCAGCGTCGGCGTTGCTCTTGTGCAGGCGATGCGCCCCCACCAGTGGGTCAAGAACCTGCTGGTATTCGCCGCGTTGCTGTTCACGGCGCAGTTTACCAAACCCACGCTGCTGTGGCAAACCGTTTTGGGCTTCTTCGTGCTTTGTTTCACAGCGAGTAGCATCTACCTGGTGAACGATATTCTGGATCGCGAGCGCGACCGCCATCACCCCAAAAAACAACATCGCCCGATAGCGTCGGGCAGGTTGCCTGTGCCTGTGGCGTGGTTGGGCGCGGCGGCGTCGCTGGCGCTGGGGCTGGGACTGGCGTTCTGGCTGCGCGTGCCCTTCGGCGTAATCGTGCTGGTGTACGCGCTGCAAAGCACCCTCTACACCTTCTATCTGAAGCATATCCCTCTGCTCGATGTGGGGGTGATCGCGCTGGGGTTCCTGCTCCGAGCGGTGTCGGGCGCGGTGCTGATCGAGGTGTCCATCTCGCCGTGGCTGATTATCTGCACCTTCTTCCTCGCGCTGTTTCTGGGCTTTGCGAAGCGTCGGCACGAGCTGGTGTCGCTGGGCGAGGGTGCGGCGTCGCATCGCAGCGCGTTAAGCGACTATTCCACCACGATGCTGGAACACTTGCTCACGATTTGTCTGGGACTGGCGCTACAATCTTACGCTATCTATGTGATTCTGTCGGAGACTGCCAAAGCGCACCCGAATCTCTGGTATACTCTGCCCGTGGCAACTTACGGACTGCTGCGCTACTTCTTCGTGGTGCATCGCTACGACGCGGGCGGTAGTCCAGAAAAGCTGATTCTGTCGGATAAACACATCGCGCTGTCGGTGCTGGTGTGGGGCGCTATCGTTGTCTGGGTGATGCGAGGATGAACATGCTGCATAGGACGCGCTCAAGGGTGCAGGCGTTGCCGCTTGGGGTACGGCAGTTCCTCAAGTTCGCCACGGTCGGCGCGATGAATACCACTATCGACTGGAGTTTGGCGTTTTTTCTAACCTTTTACACGCCGATTCCGCGCATGTTGGGCGGCGCGTTTGTGAACCTCACGGGCGTCCCGTTCCGCCCTGAAGCAGCTGCGGTGTGGTTCACCAAGATTATCTCCTCGGGCACAGCGACGATTAACAGCTTCATCTGGAACCGTCGCTGGACTTTTCGGGTGCGCCACAAGCAGGCGCGCGCCCGCCAGTTCGCCAAGTTCGTCACTGTGAATGTGATTGGCATGTTGCTGAACTCCACCATCACCACGCTGCTGATGCGCCCGTTTTTGCCAGAGCCGCCGCGCTTGGTCTTCATGGCGTGTCAGGCGACGGCGACCGCGATTGTGCTGTTTTGGAACTTCTTCGCGAATAAATACTGGACCTTTCGCGGCGCAGGTGGGGTATCTATAGAGTCTTAGACAGGAGGCGATTATGGACCAGTTCTTGCTGGAGTTGAAGAAGCTGCCGCGCCCGCAACCGATTTTGGCGGGCGTGGTGATTGCGTTTCTCGCGCTGATGCTGTACGCCTATCGTGAGCCGATTGAGTGGTACTGGTTGCCGCGCTGGGGCGACGAGAACGGCTACTACTCGTATGCTTATCTTGTGCCGCCGCTGGCGCTGGTGATGATTTGGATGCGGCGCGAGCGACTGCTGCAGCTGAGGGCGCAACCGTCGTGGTGGGGCGTGCCGCTGTTTCTCATCGCAGTGGGCGCCCACTTGCTGGGGCACTGGGGCTACTCCAGCTGGGTCTCCAGCATGGCGTTTCCGCTGTTTTTAATCGCAGCAAGCTTATTACTCTGGGGCGTCCCCATCACCAAAGTCTTGCTCTACCCCCTGCTGTTCCTCTACCTGATGATGCCCATGCCCTCGGTGGTGTTTGATGAGATTACCAACCCTATCAAGGTCTGGTCGACTGAAGTGGCGATTGCGATGCTCAAGCCGTTCTACAACATCCTGCAGACGAGTCAGGTGACCTTCATGATGCCGTCAGGCTATGAGCTGCATGTGGGGGTGGAGTGTAGCGGCTTCAAGGTGACTATCGCGCTGCTGACCTTCATTCTGTTCTTCTTCACGCTTGTGGAGATGCCGTTGTGGAAGAAACTGGTTCTGCCCGCGGCGCTGTTGCCGATTGCTGTGATCTCGAACGGTTTGCGTATCGCGCTGATTGGCATCGCGGGGCACGAATGGGGACCCCAAGCCGCCAAGATTGCCCACGAGGGCTACGAAACCACACTACCTCTACTCGGCACAGTGAATATCCCCACCACTGGCGCACTGGAGATACTCATCCCGTTCGTATCGCTGTTCTTAATCGCGAGGTGGTTAGGATGGAAGAGATGAAAACAAAACCCGAACCCCGTAGCACGGACACTTCCCCCCGTGCCGATGAACCAACCCGTAGCACGGACACTCCCCTCCGTGCGCAAGAAACTCCAAGCCACGCCCGCGACGCCGAACCCATGCCCGCCCCGCCGATGGATTGGAAACGCTTCGGCGCGCCCGTGTTCGTGCTGATGACACTTACGATTGGGTTGGTGCTGGCGATTCAGTTCATGCCGCGCCCGAAGCCGCTGGAAGAGGGCAAAACGCTGAGCAAAGTCCCCCAGATTCTGGGCGAGTGGACGCTGATTGAAGAGTATCCGATGTCCGAGGCTGCTCTGAACGAGCTCAAGCCCGACGAATACCTCGCGCGCATCTACGCCAACCCGCGCGGCGAGCAAGCCGATGTGTCCATCATCGCAGGCTCGCACACAGGCGCGTTCCACAACCCGCAGGTATGCTTCCGCGTGCAGAACTGGGAGTTCGCCGAGAACGAGAAGATAAGTTTACAAGTGCCAGGCAGGTCGGAGCCGATTCCCGCGCGATTTGTGCGCTTGGTGTCGCTGGATGGACGGAACCGCCAGGCGGTGGGCGTCTATTTCTACTCGACGCCGATGGGCTACCGTGACGACACCTCCTCCGCACGAATCTTCCTGTTGATAGCGCGTCTGACAGGCATGAACCAGCAGCGCGCCTATTTCGTGCGGTTCCTCAAAACGGCGTCAGGCGACCCCGAACGCGACCGCGAAGAGATTAAGCAGTTCGCGGAGCAGGCGTTGGCGGCGATGGCTGAAACGAACCCTGAAGTGGTGCGATAGGCATGGCTTCGGAGCGCGTCGTGCTGCGGGCGGAGGGCATCGAGTCGGCGTTGCACGGCGGCGTGTGCGTCCTGCCGATGCACTTCACTATCGAGCGCGGCGAGCTGGTCGCTGTGTTTGGTCCGTCTGGGTCGGGCAAGAGCCTGCTGTTGGCGTTGATTGCGGGTGAGGTCTCGCTTGCGGGCGGTCGGCTGGAGGTCGCCGACTGCGCGACGATGCCCGATTTGCCTGACGGACGCGCTCTACGCACTGCCACGCCCGCGAGCTTCCTCAAGCGCTACGCTGCCTCCTTCACCCGCGCTGTTTACCTGCTGGAGGTGCTGGGACTGGGCGAGCGGATGGAGACGCCCCTGCACGAACTCTCCGAGGGTCAACGCCACATGCTGCGCGTCGGCGGCGCACTGGCGCAACACGCCCCACTATACTTGCTAGACGACCCTTTTGAGTACGCCGACTTCGAGCGCCGACGCCGCCTGTGGAACGAACTGGACGACCGCTGCCGATTTGGCGCGGCGGTGCTGTTCACCACGCGCGACCCTGCGATTGCCGAACGCGCCGACCGCGTGCTGATGCTGGACGAGGGGCAACTCCTCGCCGACGACGCGCCCGAACGCCTGATTGCCAAACAAGAGGCGACCGAGATCGAGATTGAGGCGCGTGACCCCGAACCGTTTCTCGAAGGGCTGAGCGATGTGGAGTTGCGCATCGAGCAGCTGCCCGACGGCTATCGCCTGCGCCTGCACGCCGACGACGCGCTCGCTCTGCGTCTGCTTCAAGAGGGCTACGGCAACATCAGGGCTGTCTATGTGCGCCCGCCCACGCTGGAAGACGCTTGGCAGTGGCTACGCCTCAAGGCGCGCGGCCACAAAACGCCCTTCAAAGGAGGCTAACCCATGCAACTCAAAGAGGAACTTATCGAGAGCCATACCATCTATCAAGGGCGCGTGGTGACCTTACGCATCGATACCGTGCGACTGCCCAGCGGACGCACCGCCCGCCGTGAAATCGTGGAGCATCGAGGCGCGGTCGCAATTGTGCCCCTGCTGAACCGCGAGACCGTGCTGCTAATCCGCCAATATCGTCAGGCAGTGGGCGAGACCCTGCTGGAAATCCCCGCCGGCACGCTGGAACCCGATGAACCCATCGACGCCTGCGCCCGACGCGAACTGGAAGAGGAAACAGGCTACACCGCGCGTCAACTGCGCCGACTCTTCAGCCAGTACCTCGCGCCCGGCTACTCGCAAGAGGTGCTCCATGTCTACCTCGCGGAAGATTTAGCCCCCGCGGCCCAGCGCCTCGACGAGGATGAACTGGTGGAGCTGGTTCCCACGCCCCTGTGCGAGATCGAGGCGATGGTTCTCGACGGGCGCATCAAGGACTCCAAGACAATCGCAGGGCTATTGATGACGCTACGCCTGCTGGAACCGACGCGCGAATGACCCCACACGCGAGGTATCCTATGGCGAGATGTTCACAGGCATCGTTGAAACGACAGGCGTTGTAGAGTCTATTGAGCTTCACCCTACGGGCGGCGCGCGCCTCACGATACGCGCCTTCCCGATGCATCTGGGCGAGAGCCTCGCGATTAACGGCGTGTGCCTCACTGTGCAACAAGCCGAGCATGAGCGGCTCTCGTTCGACGCCGTGCCCGAAACGCTCCGACGCACGAACTTGGGCGACCTGAAACCGGGCGACTTGGTGAACTTGGAGCGTCCGCTGACCCCAGAGAGCCGACTGGGGGGGCACATCGTGCAGGGGCACATCGATACCACTGCTCGCCTCATCGAGCAGCGCGACGAGGGCAACGCCCGCGTGCTGAAATTCCAACTCGAAGACCCTGCCTACATGCGCTACATCGCGCCCAAAGGCTCCATCGCCGTCGATGGCGTGAGCCTGACCATCGTGGATGTCGGCGAGGACTGGTTCACTGTCTGGATTATCCCACACACTTGGCAGGTCACAAACTTCCAGCGTCGGGGCGTCGGCGAGCGCGTGAATATCGAGACCGACATCTTGGCGCGATATGTGGAGCGGTTGCTGCCCAACCGATGAAAATCGGAACGCCATCGGGTATAATTTAGCCACGCTAAATATAGGAGCCGACGATGTGGCTGAAGGCTATTCCAACCGAGTTATCGGAGAACGAGTTCCGAACGGTAGAGCTGAATGGGCAGCGCATCTTGATTGGGCGCGCTTCCAAAGGCTATTTCGCTGTGATTGACCAGTGCTCGCACCAAAAGTTGCCGCTCTCGGATGCGGATGGGCTACCCGGACGCATTCATCGCGACTTGCTGGAGTGCCCCCATCATGGGGCAAAGTTCGATCCCTACACGGGTCAGGCGAAGGGGTTGCCTGCCGTGCGCCCCATCCAGAGCCTGCCCGTGAAAGAGGAAGAGGGGTTCGTGTGGGTGATGCTGGACTAACGCTATAGGAGGCGAATCGAATGAACACCGTGCGATTGAGTGTGAATGTAGGCGAGATTCGGCGGCAATTCCCGTTTTTTCAGCCGCACCCTGAAATGCGCAGCGTGATCTACTTAGACAACGCCGCCACAGCGCAGAAACCCTACACTGTTATCGAGGCGGTAAGCAACTTCTGGGCGCACCATAACGCGAATGTGCATCGTGGGGGGCACGGCGCAGGGGCGAAGGCGTCCGAACTTTACGAAGCCGCGCGCGCGCGCGTCGCGCAGTTCCTGAACGCACGCGAGCCGAACGAAATCGTCTTCACGCGCGGTACAACCGAAGCCATCAACCTCGTCGCCGCCGCGTGGGGCGAGGCGTTCGTGCAGGCAGGCGACGAAATCATCGTCACTGAGCTGGAACACCACGCGAACCTGCTGCCGTGGATGCGCCTCGCCGAGAAACAGCACGCAACGCTGAAGGTGTGGCGCATCACCGACGACGGCAGGCTCAACATAGACCACCTGCGCGAGTTGCTCACCGAGCGCACGCGCCTCGTGGCAGTCTCGCACATCTCCAATGTGCTGGGCGGGGTCAATCCCGTCGCCGCGATTGCGCAACTCGTGCACGAGGCAGGCGCACTGTGCCTGGTCGACGCGGCCCAGAGCGTCGCCCATCTGCCCGTCGATGTGCAAGCCATCGGTTGCGACTTCCTGATGTTCTCTGGGCACAAGGCGTACGGTCCCACTGGCATCGGCGCACTGTACGCCAAGCGCGAGCATCTGGAAGCCATGCCCCCCTACCATGTGGGCGGCGGCATGGTGCAGACCGTGCGCTGGGAGCGCGTGCGCTGGGCGGAGCCGCCCATGAAGTTCGAAGCGGGCACGCCCCCCATCGGCGAGGCAATCGGACTGCACGCCGCGCTCGACTTCATCGACTCAATCGGACGCGCAGCCATCGAGTCGCACGAACACGAACTGACCCAATACACGCTGCGCCGCCTGCAAGAGACGCCCGGCGTGCGCCTTTACGGACCCGTGCCCGACCGCACGGGCATCTTCGCCTTCACGCTGGAAGACATCCACCCACACGATGTCGCCACCGTTCTGGACACGCGCGATATCGCGGTACGCGCGGGGCTGCACTGCGCCCATCCTCTGGGTGAACGGCTCGGCGGTCCCACAGTGCGCGCGAGCCTCGCCGTCTATAACGATACCGACCACATCGATGCGCTCATCAATGCGCTCCATCACACTCGGCGAGTGTTTGGCTATGCTGGATGAACTGTACCAAGAGATTATCTTAGACCACTACCGTCAGCCGCGCGGCAGGGGCGAGTTGGAGCCGCCCAAAATCACCCAAGAGGGCTTCAACCCCTCCTGCGGCGACGAGGTGATTATCGACCTGCGCGTAGAAGATGGGCGCATTACCGATGTGCGCTTTCACGGGCACGGCTGTTCGATTAGTCAAGCTTCCGCCTCGATGATGACCGAAGCGGTTCGGGGCAAGACGCTGGCGGAGGCGCGCGCGCTCATCCAGCAAGCGACCGCGCTGGTGAAAGGCGAGCTCGACGGCGATATCGAGACGCTGGGCGACATCGTGGCGCTTGCAGGCGTGCGCAACTTCCCCGTGCGCGTCAAATGCGCCACCCTCGCATGGCACACCTTAGACGAAGCGCTCAAACAAGTTGAGTAGCCTGCGCAGGTATAATCCTGCGTGTTCATCGACGAGGCGGTGATTGAGGTGGCGGCGGGGCGCGGCGGCGACGGCTGCGTCTCGTTTCGGCGCGAGAAGTATGTGCCGCGCGGCGGTCCCGACGGCGGCGACGGCGGCGACGGCGGCAGCGTGATCCTCATCGCCGACCCCAAGCTCAGCACCCTGCTCGATTTCCATTACAAGCGTCGGTACAAAGCTGAGCGCGGCGGGCACGGCAGCGGCAGCAACCGACGCGGGCGCAACGGCAAGTCCATCACCTTGCGTGCGCCGCTCGGCACGCTGGTCTACGACGCCGAGACAGGCGCGCTCTTGGCAGACCTGTCGCGTCCGGGGCAAAAGTTTGTCGCCGCGCGCGGGGGCAAAGGCGGGCGCGGCAACGCGCACTTCACCACCCCCACACGCCAAGCCCCACGCTTCGCCGAGAAAGGCTTGCCAGGCGAGCAGCGCACCCTCCGACTGGAACTGAAACTACTCGCCGATGTGGGCATCGTCGGCATGCCCAACGCAGGCAAAAGCACCCTGATTAGCCGACTCTCCGCCGCCAAGCCCAAAATCGCCGACTACCCGTTCACCACGCTGGTTCCCCATCTCGGCGTGGCGCAGTATCAGGGGCAACTCCTGTTTCCGTGGCGGCGATACGCTATCGGTCAGAGTTACCGCGGCGAACGCCCTGGTCGTGGTC
>JBKBKS010000019.1:0-26931 GCA_046294565.1 Fimbriimonadales bacterium | reverse complement strand
GTCGCGCCCGATATATGCCCCGTCGCGGTCGATTGGGTAGTCCTTGCCCTCGTTGCGCCCGTAGATGACGCGCACCCACGCCGAGCGCGTTGCCAGCTCCAGCAACCCTATAAACAGCCCGACGCCCGCGCCGATGAGTGTGAGTGCAACCGCACGCGAGGGCGCGCCCGCCTCGCCCTCCGCACGCAACGCGAATCCGAAGGCAACCCCGATTGTAAACGCCAAGAAATCAAACAGTGCGCCGCCCAGCGCGCCGCCCAGCGCGCCGCCCAGCAGACCGTTCCGTATCCGCTTCGGCGAACGCGCAATCACCCCCTCCGACAGACCAATCAATCCCCCAAACGCGCCCCAGCCCAGAATCCGCCCGAACACCAACCCGACAACCGACTCCTTGGGTCGGAACAGGCTGAAAATCACTTGCCCAATCGTCACGCCTATCCAGCCGCCGAAAACGCCGATGAGCGCGCCCAACAGCACGCCGCGCTGGACATGTTTCCCCGTACCCAGCGACAGCCCCGTCGCCAAGCCAATCATCGCGCCGATGCACAGCCCCGACGCTGCGCCGAACCGTGCGAGCGCGCCCCAGTCCACCGTGCGCGTGAGGTCGTCGTTCATAAACGGCTCGTTCACCGCCCACGCCAGCACGCCCCCAATCGCGCCGAACACCATCAGATAAAGCAGCTTCTGCACCATCGCTCATTCCACGCGGAACAGGCTTGCGCCGAGCTGCAACATGTCGCCGGGCTTGATGGGCGTGGGCGCGCTGATGCGTGCGCCGTTCACATAAGTTCCGTTCGTGCTGCCCAAATCCTCGATGAGCGTCTCTTCGCCCTGCTGGACAATCTGCGCGTGAGTGCGACTGACGCCCATATCGTTCACCAGCGCGATGGGATGAACCGCCTCGCGTCCGATGGTCATCAGCTCGGCGTTGATGGCGAAGGTCTGCCCTGCGTAGGGTCCTTGAGTGGCGACGAGCCGCGTTGCGGGTCCCACTGAGACAATCATGGTAGGCGCGGCGGTCGCTGTGGGGGGCACGCCGGCGGTGTCCAGCGGCGGCAGGTCGGGCTGTTGGGGTTCAGGTGTGGCAGTTGCGCTTCCGACGCCCGACGCCGCTTGGGGCAGCTCCACACCCAGTTTGCCCATCGCCGCGCCGACCTGTTGCGGCTTCTGCACTGCTAAGCGCACAAGGAACACTATCACGCCAATCGCCAACGCCAGCGCAATCACAAACATCACCACCGCGCCGACGCGACTGGCTGCAGGCGTCTCTTCAGCGGGCTTGGCGGTGGCGCTCGGAGCCGCTCTCGGTTCCAGCGTCGCCACTGCCCCACTGAGCGATAACTCCATTACAGGCACGCGCAGCTCCCGCTCGGCTTTCAGAGTCGTCTCCACGATCGCTTTCCCGTCGTCGCCATACTGAGCGACGATTTCCACCTTGCCCAACGGCACGCGCTCGAACACCACAATCCCCTCGGCTGACGGCTCCAGCACGCGCTTGTGTGCTGCGCCCGTCGAGTCCTTGAGCGTTACCACCGCGCTGGCGACAGGTTTGCCCTCCGCTCTCAAGTTCACTTGGACGCGAGCAACATGCGTCCACGCCTCGCGCGTCAGTTCGTTCTTCTCCTTCAGTTCGGCGGTTTTGAGCCGTGCGAGGTTGCCCGTTTTAGACTCGTATACCCACAGCGTTTGGGCGTCGGCAGGAACCTCAATACTCAAGTTGGCGTCGTTGGTCTTTCGTGGGGCGCTGAGCGGGTTGCTTTTGGCGTCTTCCATCCACCACCAGCGTTCGCCCTCCTGCGTGAAGGCGAGCGTGATTTGGCGGGGTTTCGCGGTAGGTTCAGAGGTCGGCTGCGCCACGCTTAGCCCAACCGTCCAGACCAGTATAGTACCGAGTAGAAACGCTCGCATGCTGCTGAGATTCTCGTCTGGGCGCGAAGTTCCTGCTGGCGGACGGTTGGTGTGTGCTGGAGCAGTCGCTGGTGAAAGGCTTTCGGTGATGTATACTCGAAGCGAGGATGCTTTGGGTTGCGGTTCAGGCGGTTCTGTTTCTGGCTTACGGCTACGCGCTGGTTGCGACCGCGCAGGCGGACTGGGACACTCCGCGATGGCTGGGCGCGCCGCTGACTTTGGCAGGCATGGCGTCGGCGCTGCCTGCACTCTTTGCGCATGGACGGAAACTCACCCCGCTGCCCGAGCCGAACCGCACGCTGGGGCTGAAAACGACCGGCATCTACGCCCTCATCCGCCACCCGATGTATACAGGGTTGCTCCTGCTGGCGTTTGGGCTGGCGATTCTGTTTCAGAAACCGTGGGGTATCACGCTCGCAACGGTGTTGACCGTCTTTTTCAATCTGAAAGCGCGCGAGGAGGAGCGACGCCACCCGTGTAGGTCTCTTCGCCCCAAGATAGCGCTAATCCCCCGTCTGAAACGCGCCAGAACTGAATGGGATAGCTGAGGTATTCAAAGTCGGAGTATCCTGTCGCAAGATACTGACCGTTGGGTGTAAGCCCCTCAAATGTGAAAACGCCTCCAAAGTGAGGAATCGAGATGCCTCGCTTCGCTCGGCATGACAGCAGTCGCTCACCAAAAACAAGCCCTGTCATTCCGAGCCGAAGGCGAGGAATCTCACATAGACTTTTTAATATTTGAGGAACTTATTTGCGCTCAAACGCGGCGTCGAAGGCTACGCGCGACGGCTCGAAGTCGATATGACGCACAAACGCGCACGCCTCACGCGCCCCATGCTCGCGATCCATCCCGCTGTCTTCCCACTCCACCGAAAGCGGACCTTGATACCCAATCTCGTTCAGCGCGCGGATAATCTCCTCGAAGTCGATTGAACCGCGTCCGGGCGAGCGGAAGTCCCAGTAGCGTCGCGAATCGCCAAAGTTCAGATGCCCGCCAAACACACCTGCAGGGCGCGGCGTGTCCGACCACCAAACATCCTTCACATGCATGTGGAAAATACGGTCGCGGAAGCGTCGGATGAACGCTACATAGTCCACGCCCTGATAGCCCAAGTGGCTGGGGTCGTAGTTGAAGCCGAAGCGCGGATGACCGTTCACGGCTTCGATGGCGCGTTCGGCGGTCACGATATCGTAGGCGATTTCAGTGGGATGCACCTCCAACGCGAAGTAGACATTCTCCTGCTCGAACACATCCAGTATCGGCTTCCAGCGGGTTGCGAAATCGGCGAAGCCTTTCTCCACCCAGTCGGGCGGGTTGGGCGGGAACGAGTAGAGGTAGTACCAGATACTGCTGCCCGTGAAGCCGTTCACCACCACGCGCGTGAGCTGTTGCTTCACCGTGTCGGGGGCGCAGTTGAAGAGCTTGCGAGCGGCGCGGGCGGTGTTCTTCATCTCCTCCGCAGCGCGCTGGCGAACGCCTTCGGGGTTCCCGTCGCCCCACACGCGTGGGGGCAGGATTGCCTTGTGCCGCTCATCGATCTGATCGCACACCGCTTGACCCACCAGGTGATTGCTAATCGCAAAACACTTCAGCCCGTATTTGCCTAGTATCTCCCAACGCGATTCGCAATAGCCATCCTGCGTGAGGGCTTTTTCCACATCGAAGTGGTCGCCCCAGCAGGCAAGTTCCAGTCCATCGTAGCCGAACTCAGCGGCTTTTTGCGCCATCGTCTCAAGGGGCAGGTCTGCCCACTGTCCCGTGAAAAGCGTTACAGGTCGCGCCATCGTCGTAAAACCTCCACGCCGTTAGTTCGCGCAGGGAGAGCAATCTCCTGCCGCGCGCTGATCCCACGAGCGGTTATTCGTGCCATCTTACCGCATGGAACATCGCGTTAGGTTTCGGACGACACGCAGCGCGATTATAATCGTCTATAATTTAGCGAGCAATTTCTTGAGGGAAACTATTCAAAACGAAGGAGGTGCTGATAATGATACACACATCGCGACGAGGAAGTCTCCTATGGGTATTTGCTCTAATCTGGGCGCTGGAACGCATGGAGATGCCCAGAGCCTAAGATGGCTGGGTGTCCTGCCCAACACCAATATGAGCTCCGCGCGTGGCGTTTCTGCGGATGGCGCGGTCGTGGTCGGCAGGTCGGGTACATCCGCTTTTCGCTGGACTGCGGCAACCGGGATGCATCGATTGGGGCAGTTAGGCGGCGGCAGTTTAACAGACACCGCATACGCCGTTTCAGCAGATGGCTCCATCGTCGTAGGCGAGTCGGGGCAACGCCCCTTCCGCTGGAGCGCACAGGATGGGATGCAAAACCTTGATGCCAGCCAAAACCTTGTGGGCAGCGCGTATGGCGTTTCCGCAGACGGCTCTGTAGTCGTCGGCGTGATTCTCGACGGCCACCGTTCACGCGCCTTCCGCTGGACTGCGAGCGAGGGGATACAGTACCTTACCCCTTTGGGGAGCGGTCAGAGCGCGGCGTATGGTGTCTCCGCCAACGGCAACACTATCGTGGGCGAATTTCAGGGACGCGCCTTCCGCTGGACTGCGAGAATGGGCATGCAAAACCTAAATCAGATTTATGCGTCCCTGTTCGCAGATGGCTCCTTCTTAGAAAATGCCTACGGCATTTCTCATGACGGACGCTACATCGTTGGGAAGCGTTCTCCCTCTCCTCTTGGGAGAGGGGGCAAGGGGATGAGGGCATAAAAACGCATAAGTCTCGATTTTTCGAACACCCCTCCCACATCTCTTGACTCCTTGACGCGCATGGTATAATAAAGTGTGGAGGCGAACTTATGAAACGGTATATCCTGCCACTGGCACTGCTGGGCGTCGCGGCGATCCTGTTCGCGACGATGCCGTCGAACGCGCAGCTGCGCGTTGGGCAGAAGATGCCCGAAATGACCTTCAAGGACCTCAAGGGCAACGAGGTCAAGCTCGGGGGCAAGCAAGGCAAGGTCTACCTCATCGACTTTTGGGCGACTTGGTGCGGACCGTGCCAGGCGGCGATTCCGTACCTGCAAGAGTTGCACGACAAATATAAGGAGCGCGGCTTAGTGGTAGTGGGCGTCGCGCTCGATTCGGGTACGCCTGAGGAAGTCCGCGCGTTCGTTGAAGAGCGCAAAATAACCTACCAGATTGTCGTACCGCCTAACCAGCAGGAAGTGATGCGCCGCGCGCGCGTGAAAGCCTTCCCCACGATGTATATCGTGGATAAAAAAGGCATCATCCGCTATGCAGAAGAAGGCTTCGGACCAGAGGCGATGGAAGACATCCTGCGCGTGCTGGGGCAAACGCTGATTGAATAGTATCATAACCAAAGCGAGGGTGAGCGAGCCATTCAGAAGGAACTGAGAATTAACAACCGCATCCGCGCCAAAGAGGTGCGCGTCATCGATGTGGATGGGACGCAATTGGGCGTGATGCACATCCGTCGCGCCCTCAAGCTGGCTCAAGAAAAAGGCTTAGACCTTGTGGAAGTTGCGCCGACCGCGAACCCGCCCGTGTGCCGTATTCTGGACTACGGACGCTATCGCTACGAGCAGGAGAAACTGGCGAAGGAAGCCAAAAAGAAACAAAAAGGCGGCGACCTCAAGACCATTCGCCTGCGCCCTGCCATCGGCGCACACGACATGGAGACCAAAGTACGAAACGCCCTCGAATTTCTCGAAGAGGGCGATAAGGTAAAATTCGTGGTCATCTTCCGCAGCCGCGAATTTGGGCGACCGCAAGTAGCCGAACAGCTGCTGCGGAAAATCGCGGAGGCGTTGCAAGAACACGGCATTATCGAGAAGCAACCCGGAATGGACGGTCGGCAGATGGTAATGGTGATTGCGCCCGCCAAGAAGCCGACCCCCAAACCCAAACCGCCCGCAACAGGAGGTGCTACGCATGCCAAAGAGCAAAATGAAGACCAGCAAGACCGCAGCCAAGCGGTTCAAGCGCACAGCGACGGGCAAACTGATGCACAAGAAAGCCGGGAACAGCCATCTGTTCCTGAGTAAGTCGCCTGCGCGGAAACGCCGCCTCGACCTTGAGGACGAACTCTTCAAGGGGGAGTATAAACGCATCAACCGCCTATTAGCAGGCAAGTAAGGAGGAGAGAGACTATGGCGCGTGTGAAAGGTGGAACGGTGACCCGCCGTCGCCACAAGAAGACACTCAAGTTGGCTGAAGGCTACTACGGCGCGAAAAGCCGCCTGTTCCGCAAAGCGAACGAACAGGTCATGAAGTCGCTGCAGTACGCTTATCGCGACCGCAGGCAGCGCAAGCGCGATTTCCGCCGACTGTGGATTACGCGCATCAACGCCGCCTGCCGACTGCACGGCGTACGCTACCACGAGTTCATCTACGCACTCAGCGAGCGAGGCATCGAGATCAATCGCAAACAACTCTCGGAGATGGCAATCCACGACCCTGAAGCGTTCAAAACGCTCGTGGAAAGCGTATGCAACCAATTCAAGCAATCTTAGCGGAAGCCGAGCAAGCCATCGCTCAGGCGAGCTCTACCGCCGAACTGCAGGAGGTAGAAACCCGTTATCTCGGCAAAAAGGGCGCGCTGAGCCAGATGCTGCGACAAGTAGGCGCTCTGCCACCCGAGGAGCGCCCCGCGTTTGGGCAACAGGTCAACGCCGCGCGCGAGCAGCTTGAAACGCGCCTTGCCGAGCGGCGCGCCGCGTTGGAACAGGCAGAAATCGCCCGACGCATCGAATCGGAACGGCTCGATATCACGCTGCCCGGCGCGCCTCGGCGCCCCGCGCGACTGCACCCGCTCACGCTCACCATGCGGCGCGTGAAAGCCGCACTAATCGGGCTGGGTTTCGAGTTCGTCGAAGGGCGCGATCTGGAAGAGTTCCGCTACAACTTCGGCGCACTCAACTACCCCGAAGACCATCCCGCGATGGACGAGCAGAACTCGTTCCACATCGCGCCGGGCTACCTGATGCGCACGCAGACCACCGCCATTCAGGGACGCATCTTCGAGCAGCTGCAGAGCAGTGAGCGCCAGCTGCCCCTACGAATTGCCACCATCGGGCGGTGCTACCGCTATGAGAATGTCGACGCTACACACTCGCACACTTTCCATCAAGTCGACGCCTTTATGGTGGACGAAGGGGTGAGCATGGCGCACTTGAAAGGCGTACTGACGCAGTTCGCGCAGCTGATGTTCGGCGCGGGTGTGCGCGTGCGGTTCCGCCCCGACTTCTTCCCGTTCGTGGAGCCGGGCGTCGATTTCGCCATCTCGTGGAGGGGCGGCTGGCTCGAACTCGGCGGGGCAGGACTCATCCACCCCAACATTCTGGAGCGCTACGGCGTCGATACCGAACGCTACAGCGGCTTTGCCTTCGGACTGGGCATCGAGCGTATCCCGATGCTCCAGTACGGCGTGGACGACCTGCGCCTGTTTCTGGAGAACGACCTGCGCTTCCTGGAGCAGTTCCCCATCCTGTAGGGCGATTTCAGGTATGATATTCACGGTTCGGATACTTGCGTCCGAATCCCCATTCACTCTATTAGGGAGGCAAGAAGATGAAGGTAGCCATTATTGGCGGCGGCGGGCGCGTCGGCTCCAACGCAGCGTTCGCGCTGCAGTTGATAGGCGCGGTTTCGGAAGTTGT
Source organism: Fimbriimonadales bacterium (assembly GCA_046294565.1). Lineage (GTDB taxonomy): Bacteria > Armatimonadota > Fimbriimonadia > Fimbriimonadales > GBS-DC > GBS-DC. Next base: position 19,389 of record JBKBKS010000019.1, on the reverse strand, counting down.
GCTGCTCGATGTCAACCGCGAGGCGGCGGAGGGCGAAGCCCTCGACTTGCGCCACGGCGCGGCGTATTCACAACCCATTCGCTATAGCGCGGGCGATTACGCCGACCTGCAAGGCGCACACCTGGTGATTATCACGGCTGGGCTGCGCCGACGACCCGACGAGAGCCGACTGGAGCTCATCAATCGCAATGTAGGGCTATTCCGTGAAATCTTGGGTAGCGTCAAGGGCGTCCCGCTTGCCGATGACGCGATTATACTCGTGGTGTCGAACCCTGTGGACATCCTGACCTATCTGGCGGTCAAAGAATCGGGCTTGCCCGCCGAGCGTGTAATCGGGCTGGGCACAGTGCTGGACACTTGTCGGTTCCGATCGTTCTTAGCCGAGCATTTTGGCGTAGCGGCGACCGATGTGGACGCGCTGATATTGGGTGAACACGGCGACTCGATGGTGCCTGCGTGGAGCTGCGCCACAATCGCGGGCGTGCCCATCCGCGACTACCCCGGCTACAGCCAAGAGGCGATGGACGCTGTGTTTGAGCGCACCAAAAACTCTGGCGCGGAGGCGATACGGCTCAAAGGCGGCGCAGGCTACGCCGTGGGCATCTCCATCGCGCAGGTCGTTAACGCAATTGCGCTGGATAAGCGCCAAATCTTGCCCGTGTCCACCCTACAGACGGGCGCGTTGAGCATTAGTGATGTCTGCTTCTCGTTGCCTACGCGCGTCGGGCGTAGGGGCGTGGAAACCGTGATCGAGATCAGCGTCTCGGAGGAGGAACGCGACGCCCTGCAAAAATCCGCCAGCGTCCTCAAAGAGACGCTCCAGAAGGTGATGGGCTAAGATGCCAATCTACGAGTACCGTTGCCAGCAGTGCCGGAAACGGTTCTCGAAACTGCTGGGGATTGCCGAACGCGACAATCCCCAAGTCTGCCCCGTCTGTGGCGCGACCGAGTCCAAGCGATTAGTGTCGCGTGTGGCGCGATTGCGCAGCGAAGACCAGATGCTCGACGACCTCGCCGATAGCATGGAGTTCGCAGGCGACCCCGACGACCCCCAGACTATGCGCCGCTTCATGCGCGAGATGAGCGCCGCGATGGACGAAGACCCCCACGAAATGGAAGAGATGTTCGAGGAAGAGTTGGCGGCAGAGTCTGCTGGGGATGAGGAATAGATGCATCCGACCGAGCTCCACCAATCGGTTATTCAGGCGGCGCGGGGGGCGCGCGAGCATGCGTATGCTCCTTACTCAGGCTACGCTGTCGGCGCAGCAGTGCTGACCGACGACGGGCGCATCGTCGCAGGCTGCAATGTGGAGAACGCCAGCTACGGCTTGAGCATCTGTGCCGAGCGCGTCGCCGTGTTCAACGCGGTTGCAACGGGCGCACGGCGCATTACGGCTGTTGCGCTGTGCACCGCCGACGGTGGAACCCCCTGCGGCGCATGCCGACAAGTGCTGCTGGAGTTTGCTGTCGCTCCTGAGACCTGCACCGTGTGGGTGGTCAAACCCGACGCGATTGTGGGGCGCTACACGCTGGCGGAACTGCTGCCCCATCCGTTCCGATTGTAGGCGTCATTCGTAGGGCTTGAGCATCTGCTCGGCTTCGGCGCGAGTGACCAGCACTTGGCGGGGCTTCGCGCCGTCCAACGGACCCACGATGCCGCGTCGCTCCATCAAATCCAGCAAGCGCGCGGCGCGCCCGTAGCCTATCTTGAACCGACGCTGCAACATCGAGGTAGACGCCTGCCCGTGTGAGACCACCAAGCGCACGGCGGCAGGGTAGAGGTCGTCTTCCTCTTCGTCGTCGTCGAAGTCGCTGCTGAGGGGCACATCGAACTCCGTCGGGTTGAGCAGATAGACGGGCGACTCTTGGGCGCGCCAGAAATCGGCGACGGCTTCGATCTCGGCTTCTGTGACGAAGCAGCCCTGAATGCGTGTGGGCTTAGAGGCGTCGATGGGGAGATAGAGCATATCGCCGCGCCCCAGCAACCGCTCCGCGCCGACCATGTCCAAAATCGTGCGGCTATCCACCTGACTGGAGACGGCAAAGGCGATGCGACTGGCGATGTTCGCCTTGATGGTGCCTGTGATGACATCGACGGAGGGGCGTTGGGTCGCGATGACGAGATGAATCCCCGTCGCGCGGGCAAGTTGCGCTAAGCGCGCGATAGAGGTCTCTACCTCCGAGGCGGCTTGCATCATCAAGTCGGCGAGCTCGTCGATAATCACCACCACATAAGGCAGGCGTTCGTCTTCGGCAGCGCGTTCGTTGTAGCCTTGAATGTTGCGCACGCTCGCGTTGGCGAACAGGTCATAGCGTCTGTCCATCTCTTTCAGCACGGCGCGAAGCGCGCCTGCAGCCAGCTTCACATCGCGCACGACAGGGCACATCAGGTGTGGGATGCCATCGAACAGGGTCAGCTCCACGCGCTTGGGATCGATCATCACAAAGCGCAGCTCGCGCGGCGTGGCGCGGAATAGCAAGCATGTAATCAGTGAGAGCAGGCACATACTCTTGCCCGAGTTGGTCGCGCCTCCAACCAACAGGTGGGGCATGCGCGATAGGTCGGCGTACTTGGGCGCGCCTGCCACATCTTTGCCCAGCGCGACGGTTAGCAAACTGGGCGCGTTCCAGAACTCGGCGTCCTCCATCACCTCGCGTAGCGCGACGATTTGGGGATGGTCGTTGGGTACTTCCACGCCGATTGCGCTCTTACCAGGAATCGGAGCTTCTACGCGCACGGCTATTGCCGCAAGCGACATCGCTAAGTTGTCCGCCAAGTTCACCACACGATTGACCTTGATGCCCGGCGCGAGCTGGATTTCGTAGCGTGTGACGGTCGGTCCGTGAGCCACCTCTGCCACACTCGCCTCGATGCCGAAGTCTTGCAGAGTCTCTTCCAACTTGGCGATTTTCTCTTTGATTTCGGCTTGGTTGCGCCTTGGTGGGTTCGGCGGCTCTTTGAGCAGCGAGAGCGGGGGCAGGGTGTAGTTGCCAGATGCGCTGGGCATAGGCGCGGGTTCGGGGCGCGTGCTGCGTGTCTCGCTTGCTGACTCGGTTGGTTCGTTTTGGTCGCGTGGGTTGGTTGCGGAGTGCGTGGGTGCAGGTGGGGCGGCGCTGTTATTGCGTGGGTTCTCATTCACAGTCGCGCGTTCGGTGGGTCGTGCAGGCTTTAGATCGGGCTTGCGTTTCACGCTCTGTGCGGCTTTGGAAGCGGTTCCGGAGGCGACGGCGGCGACCGCTCTCGTGGCGGTGGACGCGCCGCGCCAGCTGAACCAGAGCGCCTTGCCCAGACCCCGCAACGCCTGCGCCAACGGTAGGTTGAACAACATCAGCAATCCCAACAGTAGCAGCACGCCCAGCACTACCGCGCGCCCTTGCCCCAGCGCCAGCGCTAACACATAGCCAATCACTGCCCCTAAGTAGCCTCCTGTGGCGCGCAGCGCATCGGCATGGAACCAGTCGCCCGACCCGTGTGGCTGCGCCATCCAGCCCAGCAGGCTGAGGAACACAATCACGCCGCCGCCGATGACTTCGGGCAACGCCAGTTTGCCATACCCGAACACCAGCGCACCCGCCGCCAACCATAGCACCATAGGCAGGAGAAACGCCCCGTTGCCAAAGAGGAGCCTCAACGCTTCGCGCAACGCTGCGCCCGCCACGCCACTGTTGGGCACTGTCAAACTCACTAACGCCACCAGCCCCAGCAGCACCAACAGCAGCGCGACCCGATCGTAAAACTGTTGCGAACGCGGCTTGGGCGGTTCAGGAATCCTGCGCCCGTTGTCTCGGCGTTTACTACTCTTCCGCTTCGAACTCGCCATGCTCTCACCCAGCGATTGCGTCAAGCGAACCGCTTAGCACAACCGATTGTACCTTATAGCATACCCAACGCAGTAATCAAAATTCTACTCGCCTATCTCTTGCACAAACCACTGCGCGAACGGCATATTCACGCTCTTCAGGGGCAGCTCACCTATGAATTGCGTGTAGTCGATATGCCCCTTCACGACCTGCTCAATGGCGTCGCGCATACCCGCTCGCGCCTTCACGATCAGCACCGTCTCAGATTCCTGTTCGATTTCGCCGTTCCAGAGGTAGGCGCAGGTGATAGGGAACCAGTTCGTGCAGAGGGCGATTCGCTGGCGCAGCAGGGCATGCGCCACAGCTTGCGCCTCCTCCGCGCGGCTGAAAGTCAGGTAGTAAAGCGACAGCGGCGGCTGCATCGCAAGTTCAGCGTCGGCGTGCGCCGCGCGCCATGCGTTCGACCTCGCTCGGCTCGCGGGGCAGCGCGCGGCTGAGGTTCTCCACCCCTGTCTCGGTCACCACATAGTTGTCTTCGATGCGGATGCCGATGCCCTCCGCAGGGATGTATAAGCCTGGTTCTATCGTGAACACCATGCCGGGGCGCAGCGGTTCGTAGGTATCCAGGTCATGCACATCCATGCCCAACATATGCGACAGCCCATGCACGAAGAATCGGTCGAGCGTCTGCATTTCGCCGTTCTCGTCTTTGGCGCGGAGTTTGTGATTGCGGAAGAACGCCACGACTTTCTGGTGGAGCTGTTGTAGCGTGACGCCGGGTTTCGCCTCGCGCTCGGCGTACTTGAGGGCGTCAAGCACGGCGACATAAAGCTCGCGCTGGCGGGGAGTGAACCTGCCTGAGGAGGGGTAGGTGCGCGTGAGGTCGGCGGTGTAGTACGAGTATTCCGCGCCGATATCGACCAGCACGAGCTCGTTTGCGCCCACGCGCCGCTTGTTGGCGTTGTAATGCAGGATGCATGCGTTCGGACCGGAACCGATAATCATCGGATAGCCCTCGCGCTCGGAGCCGTGGCGGCGGAACGCCTCTTGAGCTGCGCCTTCCAGTTCGTATTCGTAGACGCCTGGCGCAAGTCGCGCGGCGAGGGCGCGATGCCCTGCGATACTGGCGTGCACCGCCCTGCGCAGCACTTCGAGCTCGGCAGGCGATTTGACCACGCGCATCCGCGCAAAGAGCCTCTCCACACTTGACACTTGAGCTTCTGGGTTCGCCTCACGGATGGCGTCGGTCAGCGCAGCGCGGGCAGGACTGTTCACTGCCACGCGCGGATGATGACGCATCGCTTCCGCTAAAAACTCGCGCAGCTCGCTCCGCTCACGGATGTCTGAAATGCCCGATTCGCGGCGCGTCTGCTCGTTTGGTTCGGGGAGCGGACCTTCAATCAGGCGCGATACACGCGACTGGCGCGGCAGAAACAGCACAGCGTCGCTCCCCAGCGGGCTATCGGCAGGTAGAACGACCAGCACGCCGTTCATCGCTTCCAGACCCGTGAGATACATAAAGTTGCTCTCTTGGCGGAAGCGGGCGCGCGTGGGCGGGCTGCTCTCGCTGGCGAGGATGACCATCTGGTCGCTTTCCAACATCTGGCTCAGCTGAGCGCGGCGCTGGGCGTACTCGCCAAGCGGAATGCCCCACAGCATGGGCGTCTCGCCAATCGCATACAAGCAGCCTAATATCAAAACCGATACTGCTGTCCAAACCGCAGAGGCGCGTCGCATAATACAATAGTACCCATTCACAGCAGGAAACGGCAAGGTTGTTTCGTATAGAGATACCGATGGAGATTGGCGTACACCCTCAGCTGTTCGATCTCTGGTGGAAATGGTTCTTGCGGCAGTTCTTGGCGGAGTTTCTGGAGCTGACCGCGCCCGATGTCCACGCGCTCATCGACTGGTCGCGCGGGGTAGAGTTCGTCGACAAAGAGCTGTTGCCCCACTCGCCACGCAGCCGACGCTTGTAGGTCGACTGCCTCTTCAAGGTCTACTTGAACACAGGCGAGGAGCGTCTGCTGTTGATACATATCGAGATTCAACTGCAGCGCGAGCGCGGGTATAATGAGTGGGTCATCGCACGCTTAGATGAGCTACTGGAGGGGATTATGCAACTACCTGAGATTTTGGAGAAGGAATATGAGCGCGCGTTGGAAGAGTATAAGCGCCCAAAAGGGTCGCCATTCATCTCGGCGGCGGAGCGAATCGGGAGCAGTGCAGGTATACTTGCCCCTCAGCGAGGAGTGAGCATGTCGGAGATACTGATTACGCCTGAAGGCTACGAACGGCTCAAACGCGAACTGGAGGAGCTCAAGACCGTCAAGCGACGCGAGATTGTGGAGCGCATCAAAGCCGCGCGCGCACTGGGCGACCTGAGCGAGAACTTCGACTACCAAGACGCCAAGCGTCAGCAGGCGTTTCTGGAAGGGCGCATCAAGGACTTAGAGACCGTGCTGAGCCGTGCGAAGGTGGTGCCGCGCCCCGACAACGCAGGCGAAATCGTGCATTTAGGCAGTAAGGTCACGCTCCACGATTTGGAAACCGGCAAAGAACGCACCATCGCAATCGTGGGTTCATTTGAGGCAGACCCTCTGCAAGATCTGATTTCCATCCTCTCGCCTCTGGGCGAAGCGTTGCTGGGCAAATCGGCGGGCGAGGATGTCGTCGTCAACACCCCCAAAGGCGAAGTGCATTACCGCATCACACGAATCGAGTAGCAGGAAGAGCGCGCTCTGCGCGGAATTACCCCTCAGGAGGACTGCTATGGCACGGGTAACTTTGCTGATTGGCTTGACGAACGGGCAAGAGATCGATTGCCCAATCAACTCGCGCGACGAGGCGACACAGGTGATTGAGGAGCTGCGCCGCTCGGACGACTTGGTGAACTTGCCGGGCATCTGCTTCATTCGCGCGTCGGGTTCATCGGAGCTGGGCGCACGCGGCGTGGTCGCGGTGCACCCCCAGCAGGTGGTCTACACGCAAATCTTGGGCGTCGACGAGTGAGGCTCACTCCTCGCGCAAGTAGTCCAGCACCTGCTGCGCCAGTTTGCGCGTCATAGTCGGCACGGAGGCGAGCTCCTCAAGGCTCGCTTCACGGATGCGGTCGATAGATCCAAACAGTCGCAGCAGCATCCGCTTGCGACGCGGTCCAACGCCGGGAATTTCATCCAGAGGCGACCTGACAGCGCGCTGGTCGCGCAACTTGCGGTGGTAGCTGACCGCGAAGCGGTGCGCTTCGTCGCGCACGCGCTGCAGCAGCTGCAACGCCTTGCTGTAGCGCGGCAACTCCAGCGGCTCTTCAGCGTCGGGCAAGATAATCAGCTCGTGTCGCTTGGCAAGCCCGACGGCGGGAATCTGGAAGCCGAGCGCGTGGATTACCTCCAGAGCGGCGTTCAGTTGACCCTTGCCCCCGTCAATAAGCATGAGGTCGGGCAGGGTGCGCCATTTCTCATCGCCGGTCAGCGCCTCACGCAGCCGACGGGTAATTACCTCGCGCATCATGGCGAAATCGTCGGGGCTTTCGGGATGCCAACGAATGCGGAACCGCCGATAGTCCGACTTTTTCGGCTGTCCACCCTCAAAGACCACCATGCTGCCCACGGGGGCGATGCCCTGAATGTTGGAAATGTCATAGGCTTCGATGCGCTGGGGTGGGTTGGGAAGGTTCAGGGTCTCCTGCAGCTCCAGAATCGCCGTCTCCAGCCATTCGTTTTTGAGTTCGAGCTCTTGGCGCAGGCTTTGGAGGGCGAGTTCGGCGTTGTGCGCTGCCATCTCCAGCAGCTGGGCGTCCTCGCCGCGATGGGGCACGCGAATTTCCACCCCCGCGCCCCGCTTCTGACGCAGCCACTGCGCGATAATCCGCGCCTCCGTAATCTCGTAGGGCAGTAAGATTTTGTCGGGCACTTCGGCAGCGTCCTGATAGTATTGCTTCAGAAACTCGTTCATAATGGCGTTGGGATTCTCCTCTGCGCCTTCGGTGAGGAAGAAGTTGCGCTGCCCGAGCAGTTTGCCGTTGCGCACGAAGAACATCTGCACACACGCGCCGCGCTCGTCCTTTACTAAGGCAATCACATCCTCGTTCACGCCGCTGGGCTGCACGACCTTCTGGCGCTGGAGTACCTCTTGCAGCGCGTGGATTTGGTCGCGCAGTTTGGCGGCGCGCTCGAACTCCAACCGCTCGGCGGCTTGCTCCATCTGCACGGTCAGCTGCTGGATGAGGTCGTCGCCCTTGCCCTCCAGAAACAGCGCAACCTGCTGCACAATCTGGCGGTACTCGTCGAGGTTGGACAGCCCTGCGCACGGCGCGAGGCAGCGCCCCATGTGATAATACAAACAAGGACGCTGTTTCGGCTCGCCGTTCCACACCTTACCGCAGGGAATCAGGGGAAAAGTGCGATGGAGCAACTGATGTGTGCCCCACACCGCGCCTGAGTTGGCGAACGGACCGAAGTAGCGACTGCCATCCTGACGCACGCGGCGTGTCACCAGCAGACGGGGGAACCGCTCGCGCATGGTCAAGCACAGGTAGGGGTACGACTTGTCGTCGCGCATCAGCACATTGTAGGGAGGACGATGCTTCTTGATGAGATTGCACTCCAGAATCAACGCCTCAAGTTCCGTGTCGGTGACAATCCATTCTATGTCGGCAATCCTGCGCACCATGCGAGCGGTCTTGGGGGTATGCTGCGTCGACTTTTGGAAGTACGAGCGCACGCGCTGGCGCAGACTGACCGCCTTGCCCACATATAGCACTGACCCCTGCGCGTCCTTGAAGATATAACAGCCCGGTTGCTTCGGTAGGGTTTTGAGCTTTGCCTGAAGGTCGGTTGTCATCGCGAATATTTTACCTGCGCACTGAAGTTGGTACAATATAGGCGAGGTGAGCGATGCGGCGTGGCAACTGCGGTTGGGCGAGGCGTCATATGTGGCGCTATTTAGACAAGACGCTGCCTGCGCCTGTATCGCGGCAGGTGGAGGCGCATTTGACGGTGTGTATCCCGTGCCGCGCGGAGTTTGCGCAAGCGCAGGAGGCGTTGGAATCGTTGCGCACAGGCAAGCCGCTCACCTCAGAGCAGCAGCGACTGCTGAAACGCTCGGGCGGCGCGCCCATACTCAAACGCGCGTTCGTCGTCGCTGTATTGGCGTTATTGGTGGGCGTGGGAGCGTATCTGTGGCAGATACCGAGCGACGCGCTGTTCACTCGGCTGACCGAACGGGGCGTCGCGCCGACGCCTGCCTCGGAACAGCCGAATACCCTACCCGCTGCGACGCAGCCGATGGACGATGCTGGCGCGATTGCCAAGTTCAAACTGGAGCCGTTGAATATCGAGGAGTCGTTGCGCCCTGCGCCGCCGCCTGCAGAAACGCCGAAACCGCCTGCAGAGACGCCAGCGACTCCTACCCCCGCACCTACGGAGCCGCCGAAACCGCCCGCGCCGAAGAGAGAAGCAAAACCCCGTACGACACAGCGTAAATCGCCGCCCGCACGCCCACGCCAAAACCTTGCGCCCAAGCCGCCCGCCGAAGGCGCCGTTGAAGTCTACGATGAGGCAGGCAACTTGATACACCGTAATCAGGTTCAGGAGAAGCCACGATGATGCGCCGTCAGGAACCCACAATTACTTTGGAAGCGCGCGGCACAGACGCTCGCGAGGTGTTCGCGCAGCTGTTCTCGCAGGCGAAGGTGGATTTCGTGCTACAAGTGGACATCCAGCGCACAGTTTACCTAACCTTGCGCGAGACGCCGTTCCTGCGCGCGCTGCAACTGCTTTGCGAGGCGACCAACACGCGCTACAGCGTGCGCGACGGCGTGTATTACATCGCGCCTATCACTAGCGCTGCGCCGTTGCCGCAGGTGCAAGTTCAGGAGGCGCGCCCGCGTAGCGTGCGATTGGTCGGCGCGGGGATGCCATTGCGCACGGCGGCTGCGGAGATTGCCAAGCAAGCAGGGGTGAAAGTGGAGGTCGCCCCCGATGCGCCGAACCTGCGCTATAATCTGAACCTGCCCAGTGTGTCGGTGGAGGGAGCTCTGAATGCACTCTGCGAGGGAGTCGGACTGCGCTGGGAGCCTATCGAGGGCGGCTATCGGATTGCTACGCTCGGTGCGCCGCAAGCGCGTCCCGCCGAGCCGCCTGCGACATCAACGCCCGCGCCGCCGCGAGCCGCCCCTGCGAACCCACGCACCGCGCCCAGCCGCCCCGTCTCGCCTGAAAACGCGCTCCGATGCCCCAAGTGCCGCTACCCCATCCAACTGGACTGGCGCTACTGCCCCATCTGCGGAGCGTATGTGAAACATATCACCGATAAAGCCAAACGGGAGCAGGGTCAGTAGCTATGAGGGCGTGCTATCTCCACCCTCACACCACCGCCGTCGCATACTGCACCGACTGTGGTCAGCCCGTGTGCGGGGTATGTCTGGTTCGAGTGAACAATAAGCCCTACTGCGAGCACTGCGCCGTTAATCGTCACCAGCAAAGCCCTTTCTGGGCAGGCGTGTTCAGCGCATTCGTGCCCGGACTGGGGCAGTTCTACAACGGCGAGCACGGAAAAGGGATTGCTATCCTGCTCACGGGTTGGTTGATACTACCGTGGCTCTATGGAGTTATTGACGCTGTGCTGACGGCTCAAGCGATTGCGCTAGGTGAGCGTGAGGCGTGCACCTTGCCGCCTGGCTATGTCATCCTCGGATTGAAAATAGGTCTGTTGGGGCTGAGTTGCGCGTATCTCAGTTTAGCGTGGGCACTCGTGGGGATGGCAGCAACGGCGATAGGCTGGTCGCTCACAAAGCCGTGAATAGGATGGTGAGCCGGGTGGGGATCGAACCCACGACCCACGGATTAAAAGTCCGTTGCTCTACCGCTGAGCTACCGGCTCACGGCGTAGAGTATACCTAAACGCGGTGAGCGCATGCAAGAGCAAGCGCGTGAGCTCGGCGTGATTTCAGCCCTCGTAGACGCCTGCGTAGACGGCTTGTATCACTTCGTGGGGGGTGGTGACGCCGCGCAGCACCTTGTCGCGCCCGTCATCGAGCATGGTGCGGAAGCCCTCCTTCACGGCAATTTGCATAATCTGGTCGCTGGAGGCGCGGTTAATCAACGCTTCACGCACGGCAGGGCTGATGCGCAGCAGTTCGAAGATGCCCGTGCGCCCGCGGTAGCCCGTGTTCATACACTTAGGGCAGCCCTTGCCCGCGAAGAATCGAGCCTGCGCCAGCCACTCTTGGGGGATTTTGAGCGCGGCGATTTCGTCGGGCGTCGGCTGATAGGGCACGCGACAGTCGGGGCAGATTACGCGCACCAACCGTTGCGCCATCGCGCACTGCAAAGTCGCGGCAATCAGATAATCCTCCGCGCCCATATCGATCATACGGCTGAGCGTCTCGATCGCATTATTGGTGTGCAGGGTAGACAGCACCAAATGCCCCGTTAGCGCTGCCTGAATACCTATCTGCAGCGATTCACGGTCGCGAATCTCGCCTATCATAATCACATCAGGGTCGTGGCGCAACATCGCCCGCAACGCGCGCGGGAAGGTAATCTTCTCCGTCACCTGTACCTGCATCACATTATCGGGGAACTCGTACTCCACGGGGTCTTCTACCGTCACGATGTTGCGCCGCACCCGATCGAGCGTATGTAGCGAGGCGTACAGCGTGGAGGTTTTCCCTGAGCCAGTGGGACCAGTGACGACCAGCATACCGTAGGCGACCTGCAAGGCGCGTCGCCAGTGCGTGATGACATCCTGAGGCATGCCCAGCGAGTCGAGTTTGACCTGCATCTTGGCGGGGTCTAAGATGCGCATCACAATCCGCTCGCCGTTCAGAGTGGGGATGCACGACACGCGCGCGCTCAGACGCCGATCCAGATACTCCATATCGATGCGTCCATCTTGGGTATCGCGCTTCTCGTCCAAGTGCAGGTTCGCCGCAAGCTTCACACGGCTAACCATCGACTGGATTAGGTCGGGCTGGGTAATCACTTCGTGCTCATGCAGCACACCGTCGATGCGGAACCGGATGCGCAGCGCGTTGTGTTCGGGGTGCATGTGGATATCCGATGCGCCTGCATCGAGGGCTTGAATGAACATCTGGTCGACGCGCTGTACAGCCAGCGAGAGTTCTTCGCCGCCCATCTCGCGCGAGATACCCGCGTGGCGCATGATTATCCGAAACATTCGCCCCGAACCGCGCATACCGCCGTACATATCTATCTACTCCTGAAAGTTTAGACGCTCGTGGCAGGAAGAGTATACCCGCCTGCCAAACGCTGGGACACGAATGTCCCAGCCACTGTAGCACGGACATTCCTGTCCGTGCCTCAAAAGCGTGCGTGCTTGGACAAGAATGTCGCAGCCACGAACGCGGCGCGCCGAACGGCTCACTTCCGCTCGTTCAGCTTCTGGATGACATCGTTAGTGATGTCTGTCTCGGCGTACAGCACCGCCTCCGTGCTGAAGACCAGCGTGAGTTTTTTCTCTTTAGCGACTTGCGCGATAGTTTCGCGCACGGCGTTGCGCACCTGCTCGCGGCTTTGTTGCACTCGTTGTTCCAGTTGCTGAGTGAGTTGTTGCGCCAGCGTTTGGATGGCTTCTCGCCCACGCGCCTCCATCTGAGTGAACCGCTCCAGCGCAGCCTTCTCGGTCTCGGAAGGTTGAGACTTCTGGCGCAGCTGCTGCAGCTCGTCGGCGCGCTGGCGCGAAGCTTGCGTCAGCTGCTGCACCCGCTGACGCTGCGCATCGTTCAGAGTGTCAGCTAACAGTAAGTTCGTGAGTTCTTGACGCTCCTCGTCCGTGAGAATGATGTTCTCTTGCAGGGCTTGCAAGACGCCCCGATAGCGCGCTTCCAACGCCTGTAGTTGTTCCAGGTTATTCTTAACGAAAGTCGATTCGTTGACCACGCGCTCGTAATCGACCACGCCGAACGCTTGTGCGTGCGCGGCGAGGAAGCATCCCAGCGTTAGCGCCATCGTTAGTAGTGTTTTCATCGTAACCTCCATGTTATGGGTTTTGCATGCGTAGGAAGTGTACCTGTTAGAAGACCTGTCCTACGCTAAAGTGCGTGCGTCCGCCTTCGCGCCCGATGCCGTAGTCGATGCGTAGCGGTCCGAGCGGCGTGCGCACGCGAACTCCCAAGCCGTATCCGACTTGCAAGTTCAGATTACTGCTTTGGCTGAACTCGTTCACGCTGGGGTAGCCGCCCCAAGCGTGTCCGACATCGACGAAGAAGACCGCTGTGAACGCCTTCTCGATGGGCTGACGGTATTCGAAGCTGAGCAGGAGCGCGTTTTTACCCCAGAATCGGTCTTCGGGGTAGCCGCGCAGGGTCTCCGCGCCGCCGATGAAGAACTGTTCAAAGAACGGCACGCTGCCAGAGACCGTGCCATAGTAGGCGCGGAAGGCGAACACCTGCCGTTTATCGTCGGGCTGCGTGCGTCGCCCTTGCGGGCTAAAGTAGATACGGTAGTCGATGGAACCGCGCAGGAAGTTGGAGCGTCCGCGCTTCACCACGCCCGAGTCGAGGAACGCCTGTTCCGCCGAGCGGATGTTGGAAATGCCAGGCTCCAGTGTCAGTGCCAAGTACTGCCCCTGCGCAGGGTCTAAGTCGAAGTCGCGATTGTTGTAGACGCCGCGCAGCGTGAGGCTGGTGAGTGAGCCGTCTTGACGGATGAATCCACTGCCCTGAGTAGTCGCCACGCGGTTGGTGTTCACATCTTCCGTGCGCAGCCCGATGGAGGCAGAAAGGAAGTCGTTCAGCGGGCGAGACACCCCAACCGTCACGCCGCGTCGCCGTTCGTCGTAGCGCTGCTCCAAGTTCGGGTCTATCGAGCCGCCGAAGAAATTGGAGGTGAACCGATACACCAGCTTGTTATACAGCGACACCGACAGCGAGGTGCGATGCCGATCCAGATACGGCTCAGTGAATAGTATTTCGATGCTGTTGCCATCGCGCCCGCCTGTGCTTTGGAAGTTGACACCCACTGTGCGTCCGCTGCCCTGAAAGTTGGTCTCGTAGATTTCCGCAAGCCCAATCAGTCGGCGTCGGGAGTCGATGGCGAAGCCCACATTCAGCCGCCCCGTCGGTCGCTCTTTGACCTTGAGGACGATATCGATTACGCCGGGCGCGACAGGCTCCTCTTCGGGCGTGATTTGGTCGAAGTAGCCGGTGTTGTAGAGGCGATTGATATCGCGTTGCCAGCGTGTGATGTTGAACAGGTCGTTCGGCTTGGTGCGCAGCTCGCGCAGGATGACGCTGGTGCGCGTTTTTGTGTTGCCTTCCACCTTGATTTGTCCCACGCGCAGCTCCGATAGGGCAATCGTTAGAACGCCCGTCTCGTAGTCGGGGGGTATGTAGCCTTCAGGTAATACGACATAGCCTGCGCGCTGGTAGGCGTCGCGGATGGCGCGGATGTCGGGTTCGGCTAAAGTTGTGTTGAACACGAAGCCTGGCTTATTGCGGATGACCTCGAGCAGCTGCTCATGAGTGAGAACGGTGTTGCCCGTGAAGCGCACCTCGCGGATGAGCGGGTTCTCTACGACATCGAACGCGACGCGTACACCAGTCTCGGTCTGCTCCACGCTGGGGCGCACCGCGCTGAACAGCCCCATGCCTACGATGGCGCGTCGGTCAGCTTCCAGATTCGCTTCGCTGAACGGCTCGCCGGGTTTGAGGCGCAGCGCAGCGGCCACGGCGGTCTCCGAGATATTGCGCAGTCCGCGAACCGTGACGCTCTCGACGCGTCGCTCCTGCGCCCCGTAGAGCAGCGCAGTTGTGAGCAGCATCAGAACGGTTGCCATCGTGTGGCGGTTGTGGATTGTTGGGAACATCAGCGTTCTTCCTCCTGCATGTAGGGCGCGAGGCGTTGGCGCAACCACGCGCGGGCGCGCGCCAACCGGCTACGCACCGCTTCCAAAGTGACGCCCAGCACCTCCGCCATCTCCTCGTAAGACATCTCCTCGTATTCGCGCAGCAGGATAATCTCTTTGTAGTCGGGCGGCATCTGCTGGATGAGTCCCCGTACTTTCTGGACGAGCTCCTGTTGCAGCACATACTCTTCGGGCGAGGGTCCGTTGTCGGGCGGGTCCCAGCCGGTAGGCTCGCCCTCATCCGTGAACTCCAGCGCGTTCAGCTCCACCTCGCGCTTGCGGATACGGGCGCGTTTTTCCAGATGGTCGTTCGCTAAGTTCACTGCGATTCGGTACAGCCAAGTGTAGGGTTGCGAGTCGCCCCGAAAACGGTTGAAGGCGCGATAGGCGCGATAGAAGGTCTCCTGCGTCAGGTCGGCGGCGTCTTCTGGGTCGTTCACCATCCGCAACAGCAGGTTGTAGATGCGCCGCTCGTAGGTCGCCACGAGCGCTTCAAACTCGATCGACTCGTCCATCCATCGCACTCTCGCGTCCCTGCCCACTGCGATTAGACTCGCCAGCGCGGCAAGCGTTTCGCGTCAAGTATACCCCTAAGCGTGTTCTGCAAGTATTGGTTCCCTGTAAAACGCGCACCACTCTTGCAGGCAACACGCCTCGCAACGCGGGCGCTGCGCTTTGCAGACGGCGCGCCCGTGCCGAATCAGCGCCACATGGAACCGATAGACCAGCGGTTCGGGCACTATCGCTTCTAAAGCGTCGTGCGCTTTCGCCTCGCCGATAGAGTGGGGAATTAGCCCCAGCCGCCACGAGACTCGAAACACATGGGTGTCTACGGGAATCACGGGACGCCCCAGCGCGAAGCACAGCACAATCGCCGCGCACTTCGGTCCGATGCCGGGCAAGCTCAGCAGAAACTGTTTCGCCTCAGGGGTGGGCAAATCCTGTAGCCAGTCCAGGTTGTAGTCGCCGTGCGCTTGGTGGATGGCTTGCAGCACGGCTTGGATGCGCGGCGCTTTTTGGTTTGCCAACCCCCCCGAGCGTATCGTTGCCGCCAACTCGTCGGTAGGAGCGTCCACCACCGCGCGCCAAGTGGGGTATCGCTCGCGCAGCAGCCGATACGCCCGAAACGAGTTTGCGTCGGAGGTGTGCTGTGAAAGGATGCAGTGGATCAGCTCGTCCAACGGGTTGTTGCGCGGGTTCCATTCGGGGACGCCGTAGCACGATTCGAGCCGTGCGACGATTTCGGGGATGGGCATCTTATAGCTCCTGTCGTCCGCTGAGCGCGTAGCCGAGGGTGGCGGCGTCGGCGTAGTCCAGTTCGCCGCCGACGGGCATACCGTAGGCGATTCGGGTCACGCGCACGCCCATCGGTTTCAGCAGTCGGGCGATGTAGAGCGCGGTTGCGTCGCCCTCCACATTGGCGGGCGTGGCTAAAATCACCTCGCGCGGCTGCTCGGCGCGGATGCGCTCCACCAGCTCGCGCAGTTTCAAATCTTCGGGTTGCACCCCCTCGGCAGGCGAGATAAGTCCGTGCAGCACATGGTACAGCCCGCGATACTGTTCCAGGCGTTCGAGCGCGACCACATCGCGCGGGTCGGCGACGACACAGAGGGTGTCCGTCTCGCGCGATGGGTCGCGACACAGTTCACACAGCTTTGACTCGCTGAGGAAGAAGCACCGCTGACACAGGCAGGTACGCTCGCGCGCTTGCACGAGGCTCTCCGCCAGACGCGCCACCTCCTCTTCGGGGCGGCGGATGAGATGCAGGGCGAGCCGCTGGGCGGAGCGTGCGCCGACGCCGGGCAATCGCTCCAACTGTTGCATCAGCTGGCGCAGGGCAGGCGGGAACAGCATCGGCTAAAACGGCAGTCCGAGTTTGTCCAAGCCCAGCCCGCCTGTGAGCTGTCCCATGCGCTCGGCGCGGATGTTCTCGGCTTGCGTCTGCGCCTCGCGCACCGCGCTCACAATCAGGTCTTGCAACATCTCGGGGTCGTCGGGGTCGATGGCGTCGGGTGCAATCTCCAGGCTCATCAGCATGCCTTTGCCGTTCACGGTCGCTTTCACCACGCCGCCGCCCGCCGTGGCTTGCACCTGCAGGTTGTCCATCTCTGCCTCGAAGCGTTGCGCTTCTTCCATCATGCGTTGCGCCTGTTCCATCATCTGGCGCATCGAACCGCCGCCGGGGATTTTAGGCATCTTCATCGGTAGTCGCCTCCAGTGGCTAAGATTGTACCCACTGCCGTACATGGTACGCGCTCGGCGTCGCTTATTGGACGGGTCAGCGTTTGAGAAACGGGCTGGGCGACGCTGAGGGTGCATTCAGAAAAGTACCAGTCGAACCCGAGAAGCTGGGCTGCGCGAAACGTGCGAACAACTCGGCTTGTCCGCCCTCGCCCTGCCAGCGCGCACACAGCCGCCGCGCTCGATCATGCTGATCAAACGGAACTGTATCGTTCACAGACTCTCTGCTTCTCATCCGCCGTGAGCGAACTGTCTTGCAAGCGGCTCAGGATTACCTCCCAACTAAGTGTACCTAAGTGGATAGTCTTAACGGGCATCGCTCGATCTGTAATCTGTGCGACGCCGTTCAAATACCATGCCCAACTGCTTCGCGGTACTCGACGGCTGAATGCCATAGTTAGCGATGAACAGCTCTTGTCCAGCGCGGGCGGTAGTTTGCTTGTAGTTATTCATGCCGTACTGCAATCTCCAGCAGACCTGTGTATAGTCGAGATAAAGTTCACGAATATAGGCGCTGTCGTCATAGGTGAGTAGCCACCGATGAGCCGTATCGCGCAACGCCTGCGCCAAGCGCAGGTGATCAAAACTCAGGTGAAGTTCGCCGCGCTTCCCATATAGACGCGAGTTCACGGCGGAATAATAGGGTGGATCGAGAAAGATAAACACCGATTCACCCTCCTCACGGAGCAGGGGTTCGTAGTCGCCGTGGGTGATGCGCACACCTTGAAGTAGGGGCGCGACACAACGAAGCCTCTCAATAGAAGAGTGTGTAAATCGCCCCCGAAATGCCTGCTCGGAATAACCTCCCGAGTCGACCGTTCCTGAGAAAGTGATACGATTGAGTACGAAGAATCGCATGGCGCGTTCGAACTCGTTCCCCTGTCCGTAGCGATCCAGCAGACGGTAGAATAGCTCTTTACCATTCTTCGTCGTCGCGCGCAACTGATGCAGCGCGTCAGCGAGACGGTCAGCGCACTCTTGGACAACTTTCCAAAAACAGTAGAGTTCATAATTGAGATCGTTAATCCAGAATCTACGGCTCGGATAGCGTTGGCGTACTGCGAGAAACACCGAACCGCCTCCTACCATCGGTTCGCGATATTCATCAAAATCGGGGATGAGCGGTAGGATCTGTCCAATCGCCCGCGACTTCCCTCCTGGAAAGCGGAGTGGGCTTTTTGTCATAGATTACCCTCCAAAACTCCTGCGATACCGAGTAGTTTCAGCTCCTCGTTGAGCCAGTTGAGCTTCTTAACGGTTGCCGATCCCAGTGAAGCTGCAAACGCTTCTATTGCAGCCTGGGTGGTAGGCAACTCTAATCTTCCCCGAAACGCGCCCGACAGCTTCAGCTGCACTCTATAATGTACAGAAGTTCCGTCGAGCTTAAGCTCCTTTAGTTGCGAAAATAATAGGAGCTTAAATAAGCCGTCTTTGATATCGTTCAGTGAAGGAAATGTCTTCTTGACACTGTTTTTGCTTTCCTGAATAATTAGACTGCGCTCACTCTCGAATATGATCTCATCTGCAGTGAGGTAGTATATCCCTCCTAAGTTATTGCAAATCTCAAAAAATCCTTTTGCTGTAGCAGCGTCAACCTGTTCTAAGCGATGCTCTACGCTGACTTCACGCAGAGCTGCTTGCTCCGATTTGGGTAGTGACGCGACAGCAAATCGCTTCAGATCTAAAATGCGGTTGTCTGTGTCAGAGCGCACCCGATTTAGGAATTCACAAAGTTTGTCTCTGCTGTGCAGTTTAACGCCGAGACGCTTTTCTATACTTTCGTAGCTCAGAAGGGCTTTCTCGTACACCTCCACAAATTTGTGAGTGAAATGTTCTTGATTCCAGTGATGCGCATCCATTTTATAGTAGGCAATTTCCCTGATTTTCTCTCTGACATAATCATTATCAAATTTCTGGTTTGTAATTCTGTAATCGTCTTTACGAGTAGCATCAGAGTACCAAGCCAGAATAATGTAAACCCCCATTAAGTTCATCCATGAGAAGGTCACAAAGTTTATTCGATCGAGGTTAGTATCGTTCTTTCGTTCGCCGACACCTTCGTCCTTGAGAATTGGAATAACTGTGACCACTTTACCACAGTGCGAGTAAGTGTCATAAACCTTAGCTAAAGGATATGTGCGTGTTCGTTTCGGGCCAGTCCACTTGGAGAGAGCAATCTCCGCACTATTATCGAGCCTTAATTTGCAAGCTGGGTAGGCTTTGTTGATATCGAAATCGGACAAGTCATAAGTTGCCAGTGCAGCAGGCTGTCCACGAAAGCACAAGCTTTGGATGCTTCCCTGCAGTCGAACCACCCTGCGCGCCATGGCGGAATTATACCTCTACAATGGTCAGGTTGGAACGACACAAGACGCCATCCCTGAAGATCGATGAGCGTTCCAAACATATGGGGACCGAGAATGCTTCGCAGGAGAGATGCCGGCGGTGCGACGACATTCTTGTCGTCGCACCCGATAT
>JBKBKS010000018.1:0-27519 GCA_046294565.1 Fimbriimonadales bacterium | reverse complement strand
CGACCTCGAATCGTTTCCTCTATGCGATTGTGGACAGCTCAACGCTCTCCACGAACATCTCGCCCGGAACGCTGCCGCGTCAGGGCGGGGCAGTGGGACGCTAACCTGTGCGTGGGGCGAACTAAGTCGCCCCACACACCCCTTGCATTTTTTGCATCTGAGGTATAATTACGGTACGACCATCGGAGCACCTTTCCCAACGCTGCGCGTCTACGCGCCTGCAACGGGTAGGCACACTCTGAGATTGGACGGTACTTACTATGAGAAGACGGACACGCACAACTACCTCTGAAGAACTTACGGAGTCGCTAAACGATACGACCCCTGTGCAGACCGCTGCGAACGGCGCAGGCGAAACGCTGGAAGTGGAGATGCGCCCCAAAGCCACGAAAGAGGCGACCAAAGACGGCGTCGACTTCAAGCAGCTGTGGCAGCAACCGCTCAGCGATCTCAAGCGTCGCGCCAAGCGTGCGGGCGTCAGCGACGAGACCGAAGACAAAGCGGAACTGATTTACGCAATCTTGCGCGCGACTGCCCAAGAACCCGGCAGCGAGTACGCATGGGGCGTGCTGGAAATCCTGCCCGACGGCTGGGGCTTCCTGCGCCGACACCCGAACTTCCAGAGCATCAACGACGATGTGTATGTGTCGCAGTCGCAAATCAAGCGGTTCGGGCTACGCACGGGCGATTTGGTGTTCGGCGTGGCGCGCCCGCCTAAAGAGGGCGAAAAGTATTACGGACTGCTGCGCGTGGAAGCCATCAACGGCGCACCCGCCGATGAAGTGCGCCGCCGTAAAGATTTCGAGCAACTCACACCCCTCTATCCCAACCATCGCCTGGTGATGGAAACCAGCCCCGACAACACCTCAGGGCGTATCATCGACCTGATTGCCCCTATCGGCAAAGGGCAACGCGCCCTCATCGTCGCGCCGCCCAAAGCTGGAAAGACCACCCTGCTAAAAAATATTGCGAACAGTATCACCACTAACCATCCCGAAGTGGTGCTGCTGGTGCTACTGGTGGACGAACGCCCCGAAGAGGTGACCGACATGCGCCGCTCGGTCAAGGGGTTGGTTATCAGCTCCACCTTCGATGAGCCGCCAGAGAACCACATGCGCGTCGCCGACCTGGTGCTGGAGCGCGCCAAACGGCTCGTGGAGCAAGGCAAAGATGTGGTGATCCTGCTCGATAGCCTCACCCGCTTCGGACGCGCCTCGAACCTGACCACCAGCCCCAGCGGACGCACCCTGTCGGGCGGTCTGGACCCCGCCGCGCTCTACCGACCCAAGCGATTCTTCGGCGCGGCGCGCAACATCGAAGAGGGCGGCAGCCTCACCGTCATCGCTACCTGTCTCATTGACACAGGGTCGCGCATGGACGAGGTCATCTTCGAGGAGTTCAAGGGCACAGGCAACATGGAGCTGGTGCTCTCGCGCGACTTGGCGGAGCGACGCATCTTTCCCGCCATCGATGTCAAACGCTCTGGAACCCGCCACGAGGAGTTGTTGTATACTAAAGAGGAACTAATGGCTATCTGGCAGCTGCGGCGCCTGTTAGCGAACCAAGAAGACCTCGTGGAAGCTGCCGAGCAACTCATTCGGCTGCTACAACGCACGAAGTCGAACCGCGACTTCTTGATGGAAGTGGTCGCACGCACGCGCACGAGCTAAGGAGGCGACTATGGAACGCAGACGACGCTACGACGAGGAACCCGACGACGAGTTCGAAAGCCTCTTCGAGGAACTCTTCAACGACTTCGAGGAGGAAGCAGAAGCCGACGATATCGACGCGCAGGTGCAGCGACTTCTGGGGGGCAGTGTCGCCAACGAACCCGACGAGCGACCCCCGCGCTTCGACAAGGGGCGCGAACTCGAAGTGCGCGTGATGGGCGTCTACGAGCGTATCGAGTACGGTCAGCCGCGCGCCCTCCTGGTGCAACTGCGCGATAACTACGGGCGCGTCGTGCCCATCGTAATCGGTCCCTTCGAAGCGCACGCGATTGTCGCCGCGCTCAACGAGGATACACCCGCGCGCCCAATGACGCACGACCTTATCCGAAACATCCTCACACGACTCGGCGTCAGCATCGACCGAATCCTTATCGACGACCTGTGGCAAGGCACTTTCTACGCCAAAATCTACCTGTTGCACGGCGACGAAGAGATCGAAATCGACTCGCGCCCCAGCGACGCCATCGCGCTCGCGTTGCGCTTCCGTGCGCCCATCTACATGGTGGAGAGCGTGTTGGAAGCGGAAGGTCAGCCAGAGGATTATAGTTAACATAATCCCACTTATCGGACTCTATGCGCGCCCTGTGGAACCGAATCGTCTTCTATAGCGCCTACGCCTTCTTCAAAGCCCTCTTTGCGATAACTTTTCGGTTCCCGCTGTTGCTATGGCTGCGGATTGAGGGGCGCGGTCGCATGCCGCGGCGCGGCGGTCTGATTGTCGTTGCGAACCACCTCTCGCTGGCAGACCCGCCCGTGCTGTGGTACGCCGCGCCACGCCACCTGTGCTTCATGGGACGCGCCGACATCTCCACCATTCCTGTTGTCGGCGCGATTGCCCGCCTGGCGAAGATGGTTCCCGTCAAACAGCGCACGGCAGACCGCAACGCCCTCAAGTTAGCCATCGAGACCGTGCAGCGCGGCGAGGCGTTAGCCATCTTCCCTGAAGGCGAACTCTCCGAGTCGCGCGACCTGCAGCCCTTCCTCCCCGGAGTCCTTTTAATTCTGCGTCAAACCCGTGCGCCTGTATTGCCCGTGGGGCTGGCGGGCACAGATAGAATCCTGCCGTATGGCAAGTTGGTTCCCAAGCCCGCTTTTGGGATCGTGCGCGTGCGCTTCGGCGAGCCAATCCCCGCCGAACAGATTCTCTGCCTCCCCACCCCCGAAGCGCAGCTGGCGTTTCTTGAAGAGCAAGTAGCGCGCCTGTCGGGACAGAGGCGATGTGCCGAGAGTTGAAAAGAGGTAAATTACCCCTATGAGCGTCGCGAACCCGTTTCCAGGTATGAATCCCTATCTGGAAGACCCTCCGCTGTGGGGCGATGTGCATCACACCTTGATTAGCGTGCTGCGTCGCCAGATCAATCGCGTTCTGCCTGAGGGTTATGTAGCGCTCATACAGGAGCGCGTCTATGTGGAGCGGAACGGTGTTCGTCAGGGCTACCTCCCCGATGTGGCGGTGAGCGTCCGTCGGGGACAGCTCCATCCCTCCGCTGGCGGCGCTGCCATCGCCGACGCGCCTGTGCATATCGAAATCCTTACAGAGCCGCTGCGCGAGCCATTCGTTGAAATCTATGCCACACGCGACAAGGAGCGTCAACTGGTGAGCGTCATCGAAATCCTTAGCCCCACAAACAAGACGCAGCACTCTACAGGGCGTCGTCTCTACCTGCGCAAACAGCGCGACCTGTTGCGCAGCCGAACTCACTTAATAGAGATCGACCTCCTGCACGCAGGGACGCACACGGCGTTCCCGCCTCTGGAGATGTTGCGTCGCGTGCGTTCTTCGTGGGATTATTTAGTCTGCCTGCACCGTGCAGGCTGGGGCGGCGCGGAAGCCGATGTGTGGTTCATTGACCTGCCGCACCCCCTGCCGCGAATCGTCGTTCCCCTGCTCCCTTCCGACCCCGATGTCGAGGTACACTTGCAGGCGGCGCTGGAAGAGACCTACCTGGAGGGTCAGTATCATCAAGTCATCGATTACACGGCTGAGTGCCCTGCTCCCCTGCCCTCTGCTGTACGCGAGTGGGTCTCCCATCGCCTACGCGAGCAAGGGTGGCGTTAGTGGGGCGCATCCTCGCAGTTTGGAGCCGATGATCCAGTTTGAAATCCTGCAGCAATCTCGTGTGTCGCAAGCGCGTCTGGGGCGGTTGCACACGCCGCACGGCACAGTGGAGACGCCCGCCTTTATGCCCGTGGGCACGCAGGCGAGCGTGAAGACCCTCAGCCAAGACGAACTGGAGCAACTGGGCTACAAGCTCATTCTGGGCAACACCTATCATCTCTATCTGCGTCCGGGCGAGGAGTGCATCGCGCGGCTGGGCGGCTTGCATCGCTTTATGAGTTGGTCGGGCGCAATCCTCACCGATAGCGGCGGCTTCCAAGTGTTTAGCCTTGCCGATCTGCGCCAAATCGACGACGATGGCGCAACCTTCCGCTCGCACATCGACGGCTCGTACCATCGCCTCACGCCTGAACGCTCCATCGAGATTCAGCAGAACTTGGGCAGCGACATTATCATGGCGTTCGACGAGTGCCCCCCCTACCCTGCCCCTTATGACGAGGTTGCGCGGGCGACCGAGCGCACTTTTCGGTGGGCGATGCGCTGCAAGCATGCGTGGCTTGCCCAGCCCAACGAGCAGTCGCTGTTCGGCATCGTGCAGGGGGGCGCGTATGAGAACCTGCGTCTGATGAGCCTGGAGCAGATGACCGCGCTGGAGTTGCCCGGCTACGCGATTGGCGGCGTGTCGGTGGGCGAGCCTGTGGAAGAGATGCGCCGCGTGGTCGCGCTGGTCGCGCCGCGCCTGCCTGCCCCCAAGCCGCGCTATCTGATGGGGGTCGGCACGCCCGACGACATCCTGCACGCCGTGCAGCACGGTGTGGATATGTTCGACTGCGTGCTGCCCACACGCTTGGCAAGACACGGCGCCGTCTTCACCGCACGCGGCAGGCGGAACCTGCGCAACGCCCAGTATCGCGAACGCCAAGAGCCGATCGACCCCGAATGCGACTGCTGGGTGTGCCAACGCTACACGCTCGCCTACATCCATCACCTGTTCCGCGCTGGCGAGACGCTGGGACTGCGCTTGGCGACCTATCACAACCTCGCCTACTACGCCCGCTGGATGGCGCGTATCCGCGCAGATATACGCACAGGCTTAATCTGACGGGTATACTATGCGCAGCTCGAAGCAAGGAGGACTATTCGACATTGCAAGTCAGGATGGCGGATTTAGGCAGTCAGTATCGCCGCATACGCGCGGAGTTGGAACCCACTCTGCTGGAAGTGCTGGCGAGCGGGCGATACATTTTAGGCGAGCATGTGCAAGCCTTAGAGACCGAAGCGGCGCAGGCGTGCAACGCGCGTTATGCCATCGGCGTGAGTTCGGGCACGGACGCCCTCAAACTCGCCCTGCGCGCCGTCGGGGTGCAGCCCGGCGATGAGGTGATTACCACACCCTTCACTTTCGTATCCACCACGGAGGTCATCGTGCAGCTCGGCGCGACGCCCGTGTTCGTGGATATCGACCCCGAAACCTACAACTTGGACCCCGATCAAGTGGAGTCGGCAATCACCCCCCGCACGCGCGCGATATTGCCCGTGAGCCTGTACGGGCAATCCGCCGAAATGCGCACTCTGCGGTCGATTGCCGACCGCTACGGGCTGTGGCTGATTGAAGACGCAGCGCAGGCGATCGGCGCGCGCCACTACGAGGAGCCTATCGGCGCGTTCGCCCACGCCGCTACGCTGAGCTTCTTCCCCACTAAGAATATCGGCGCCGCCGGCGACGCGGGCATGGTCATCACCAACGACGAACAGATTGCCTACAAAGTGCGCAGCCTGCGCGTGCACGGCATGAACGGCGGCTACTATTACGAAGACATCGGCTACACCGCGCGATTGGACGAGTTGCAAGCCGTTATCCTGCGGGCGAAGATGCGCTATCTAAGCGAGTGGACGGAGCGACGGCGGTATCACGCATCGCTCTACCGCACTCTGCTTGCCGACGCGCCCCTGCAACTGCCGATTGTGCGACCCTATAACTACCATGTGTATCACCAGTTCACTGTGCGCACGCCCCAGCGCGACGCTTTGCGCGACCATCTGCGCCAGCGCGGTGTGGAGAGCGCGGTCTACTATCCCCTGCCCCTCCACCTGCAGCCTGCCTATCAGTTTCTGGGCTACTGCATGGGCGACCTGCCCCACGCCGAGCGCGCCGCGCAAGAAGTGCTCTCGCTGCCCGTGCATTCCGAACTCACTGAAGACCAAATCACGCTGGTCGTGCACAGCGTGCTGCAGTTCGCGCAGCAGGGGGTAACTGTCGTATGAAGGCGATGATTCTCGCGGCGGGGGTCGGCTCGCGCTTAGACCCCCTCACCCGCGCCCTTCCCAAACCGATGGTTCCCATCGTCAACCGCCCTGTGATGGAACATCTGGTCAACCTGCTCAAACAGCACGGCTTCACCGAGATTATGGTGAACCTGCACTATCTGGGCGAGCAGATTAAGGCGTACTTCGGCGACGGCTCGCGCTGGGGGGTGCGCATCCACTACTCGGAAGAGGAGCAGCTCTGGGGCGACGCCGGGAGCGTGAAGCGATGCGAGGAGTTCTTCGACGACACCTTCATCGTGATTGGCGGCGACGACCTGACCGACTTGGATTTGACGCGGCTGGTCAAGTTCCACAAAGAGAAGAAATCCCTCTGCACCATTGCGCTCTCGCTGGTGGAAGACCCCTCCGAATACGGCATCGCGCTGCTCAACGAGCGGGGACGCATCACACGCTTCTTGGAGAAGCCCAAAGGCGAGATGATTTTCTCTAACGCGGCGAACATCGGCATCTATGTGTTGGAACCCGACGCGCTGGAGTTGATACCGCGCGGCGCGCCCTACGGCTTCGGCAAGAACCTGCTCCCGTTGCTCATCGAACGCAAACTTCCCCTATACGGCTTTCTGACCTCCAGCTACTGGAAAGATGTGGGCAATCTGAAGACCTACCAGCAGGCGCACTGGGACGCGCTCGCAGGGCGCGTGCAGATTCAGATGCCCTACCCCGAACAGCGCAAGTTCGTCTGGATTGGCGAGGATGTGCAGATAGCCGACGACGCCGAGATCGGCTACCCCGTGCTGATTGGCTCAGGCGCGCGTATTGAACCAGGCGCGAAGGTGCTGGAGAACAGCGTGCTTGGCGAAGGGTGCGTGGTGGAAGCAGGCGCAGTGGTGCAAGAGAGCATCTTGTGGGACGGCGCGGTGGTTATGCGCGACACGATGCTGGTGCGCTGTGTGGTCGGACGCGAGTGTAAAGTGAAATCGAATGTCGCCATCTTCGACGGCGTGATTGTGGACGCCAAGCAACGCTCGCGCAAGTAATGGTCGGGGCGCTCGGACTCGAACCGAGGACCTCCTGCACCCAAAGCAGGCGCGCTGACCATACTGCGCCACGCCCCGTGTCTGGTGCGCAGTGGAGGATTCGAACCTCCGACCCCTTCCACGTCAAGGAAGTGCTCTACCTCTGAGCTAACTGCGCACGCACCTATATAATACCTCGAACGCCACTCGCATTTCAAGAGGCAGCCGCGCAGAAGTTGCGCAGGATTTGCAACCCCACGGCGCTGCTCTTCTCTGGGTGGAACTGCACGGCGTGGAGATGGGCATACGCCACTGCGCACGGGAAACGCACACCGTAGTCGCAATACGCCGTGATGAGCGCTGAGTCGTCCGGCGCGGCGTAGTAGGAATGCACGAAGTAGACATACGCGCCGTCGGGAACGCCCTGCCAGAGGGGGTAGTCAGGTTGGCAGAGGCGCAAGCGGCTCCACCCTATGTGCGGCGCACGCATCGCGAACTGGGGCGTCTCCGAGAAGCCCACCACCTGCCCCTTCAGCACGCCCAGCCCTGACACGCCAGGCGACTCGGAACTGCGCTCAAACAGCAGTTGTAGCCCCAAGCAGATGCCCAAGAACGGCTTGCCCTGCTCAATCGCGCGTCGAATCGCGTGGGTTAGCCCTGCTTCGTGGAGACGCTGCATCGCCGCGCCGAACGCGCCCACCCCCGGCAACACAACAGCATCCGCAACAGCAAGGTCGGCAGGTTCGCTCGTGATGTGCGCCTCTGCGCCCAGAGACTCCAACGCTTTCTGCACACTGCGCAAGTTGCCCATTCCATAATTGATAACAGCAATCATAAGATATCCTATCGCCAGTTTATACTTCTATCAAAAAAGCACCCTGTATTGGAGCGCATTCGCGGCTACCTGAGGGTCTCTTCCGCGCAACACTTCTATCCAGATATCTGTGTCAATCAGCGATTTCTTCAACATCATTAGAGCGCCACTGGCGTTGCGAGCGATCCTGAAGAATTTCTTGGCTTATCTCCTCTAAAAGCGAGTCGTAAGCCGCCATAGAGCCGATGAGGGAGTCCTCATGCCAGTGAATCTCAACTTCTACAGCGCTACCTTCAGGTAAGGCAACTGGCTCGAGCAGTTGAATGCTATTCTGACGGACAATACCGCGCACGGTTAGGATTTTCATGGCATTAAGTATTACCTCACAAGCTGGTGGGCGGTTCAGTGCCCTCGATATAGCCTTTGGTGGACGGCGCGCTCGACTGACGGGGGTTGAAGCGGGTCGCCATCTCCAACGCTTTAGCGAACGCCTTGAAGATTGCTTCGATGGCGTGGTGGTCGTTGTTGCTGTGGTGCAGTTGGATGTGGAGCGTGGCGTGCGCGTGGGTGACAAACGCGCGGAAGAACTCGGCGACCAGCTCGGTGGGCAGTTGCCCGACGCGCTCGCGCTGGAACGCCGCGTGGAACACCAGCAGCGGTCGCCCGCTGAGGTCAATCGCGACGCTTGCCAGCGACTCGTCCATCGGCACGGTCGCCCAACCGTAGCGCTGAACGCCGCGCATATCGCCCAATGCCTGCTGCACCGCCTTGCCCAAGCAGATACCCACATCCTCCACTGTGTGGTGTTCGTCTACTTCCAAGTCGCCTGTCGCGCTGATGACAAGGTCAATCAAGCCGTGCCGCGCGAGCTGGGCAAGCATATGGTCCAAGAAGCCAACGCCCGTGCTAATCTGAGCGTTGCCTGTGCCGTCTAAGTCCACCGAGACATACACGCGCGTCTCGCTGGTTTCGCGCTCGTACATGCCAAACCGTGAGCCGGGATTGGGGGTTCGCATCGTCTACTCCTGTTGCAAGCGTAGTTGGACGGCGGCGGCGTGCGCTTCCAAGCCTTCAGCGTTCGCCAGCGCGAGGATATCGGGCGCGAGGCGGCGCAGCGCGTCGGGGCTGAGCGCAATCACGCTGCTGCGCTTGAGGAAGGTCTCCACCGACACAGGCGATTCGAACCGCGCGGCGCGTCCTGTGGGTAGCGTGTGGCTGGGACCTGCCACATAGTCGCCCGCCGCCTGCGGCGTATCCTGCCCCAAGAAGATGCATCCCGCGTTGCGCACATGACCGAGCCAGTGCATCGGCTGCTCCACCATCAGCGTTAGGTGTTCGGGCGCGGCGGCGTTGGCGAGTTCGAAGGCTTCCGGCAGGCTGCGTGTCAACACGCCGACGCTGTTGGCAAGCGACTGCTCCAAGATCGCGCGACGCGCCCGTTGGGGCAACCCGTCGCGAAGCGCGGCGCGCGTCGCGTGCAAGATCCGCTCGCTCGGCGTGAATAGGTAGCCCACCGACTCCGCGCCATGCTCCAACTGCGTCATCAGGTCGGCGGCGATGTAAGCAGGGTTCGCGCTCTCGTCGGCAATCACAGCGACCTCGCTGGGACCTGCCCACAAGTCGACGCCCACCGTCCCCCACAGCATCCGTTTCGCCAGCGCGACATAGAGGTTGCCTGGTCCGACAATCTTCTCAACGGCGGGGATGGTCACCGTGCCGAACGCCATCGCCGCGATGGCTTGCGCGCCGCCGAGCTTGAACACGCGACTGACGCCCGATTCACGCGCGGCGACCAGCACGCTTGGGGGGATTGTGCCGTCGCGCTGGGGCGGCGTGCAGAGGATGACCTCGTCCACGCCTGCCACCTTGGCGGGGATAGCGTTCATGATAACCGTGCTGGGATACTGAGCGCGTCCGCCGGGGGCGTAAATCCCGACTCGCGTCAGCGGGCGCACGATTTGTCCCAGCCAGCCGCCGTGCGCTTCCAGCAAGTGCCACGACTGGGGGCGTTGGGGCTTGTGGAATCGCCGCACGCGCGCCGCCGCCTGCTGGATTGCCGTAATCAGCGCGGCGTCCACTTGCCGATACGCCGCCCCGAACTCGGCGTCGGCGACCTCCAAAGCCTCCAGCGTGGGGCAGTCCCACTGGCGCGTGTAGTCCAGTAAGGCGTAATCGCCTTCCTGCCGCACGCGCTCCAGAATCGTGCGCACTTGCGCTTCCATCTCAGGGGTCGGCTGCGGCGCGCCCTGACGCAACTGCGCCAGCACCTGCTCCATCGGCTCCACCTGCAAGTTCAACACTCGTAACATACGCAGGCAGAGTATACCTACTGCAGGTTCACTGCGGGCGCGTTCACCGCCTTGAGCATGAAGTTCACCAGCACTTGGTAGAACTCGTCGGGGCGCTCGTAGCGGGCTTGCACATGCTCGCAGCCGTCCGCCCACCAGAGCTGTTTCGGCTCACGCGCGGCTTGGTAGAGCCGCTCGGCGTGGCGCGGCGGGATGAGCTGGTCTTTTGTGCCGTGCATCAGCAGCACGGGGCGCGGCGCGATGTGCCCAATAATCGCTTCAGGCGCCACTTTGACTGGCGAGCGGCGCGTATACAGCCTGCCAATCCACAGCGTGGGGTGCAAGAGAAACGACGCCTTGCCCACCGCGTTGCGCCACCAGTCTTTCACGGCGCGATCAAGACGGGCGTAAGCGGAGTCGGCGACCACCGCGCGGATGCGCTCGTCTTCCGCCGCCGCCAGCAGGCTCGCGGCGCCCCCCATCGACGCGCCGTACACCACCACCGGCAAGTCAGGCGCAGCGCGACACAAAAAGTCCACCGCCGACAGCACATCCAGTCGCTCCTTGTCGCCAATCGTGCATAAATCGCCCTCGCTTTTGCCCATCGCGCGGAAATCGAACACAAGGCAGTGGAACCCCGCGTGCCACAGCTCTTTGGCGACGGGCAGTGGCTCACAACGGTTCATCAGATAGCCGTGGCACAAGATTGCCGCGCCGACAGGCTTGGGGTTGGGAATCCACCAGCCGTGCAGGCGGATGCCATCGCGCGAGGGGAACGCCACATTCTGATAGGGCAGCCCCATATCGCGCGGAGTCATAAAAAACGGCGTGCGCGGCGGGCGCAGAGTCGCCTTCGTGGCGAGATAGTTCACCAGCAGGAGTATCCCCAGCGCGAAGCCAACCGCAACCACAAGCGCGAGCCACATACCTATAGTATACACCAAGGTATACTCCGTTAGGCATGAAAGCAGTGGTGCATTACGCTTTGGAGCCGTGCAGTGTGGAGTTGCGCGAGATTGCCGAGCCGACGCCGCGCGTCGGCGAGGTTCTCGTGCGCGTGCGGGCGGTGGGGGTGTGCGGCTCCGATTTGCATCAGTATCACAACACGCAGTCGTGGCGGGTGAACACTCCCGTCGTGCTGGGACACGAGTTCGCGGGCGTGATTGAAGCCGTCGGCGAGGGCGTACACGGCTGGCAAGTGGGGGCGCGCGTGGCGTGCGAGACCGCCGCCGTCATCTGTGAGACCTGCGCCTACTGCCGCACCGGACGCTACAACCTCTGCCCCCACCGACTCGGATTCGGCTACGGCGTCAACGGCGCGATGACCCGCTATGTGCGCGTCCCCGCCCGAATCCTGCACCGCGCGCCCGACAACCTCAGCTTCGAAGACGCCGCGATGACCGAACCCTGCTGCGTCGCCGCGCACGCCGTCATCGAATGCTCCACCCCCCAGCCGGGCGACCTCGTGGTGGTCTTCGGCAGCGGATCCATCGGGCTACTGTGCCTGCAGATGGCGAAACTGTTCAGCCCGCGCACGGCTCTCTTAGTCGGTCTTAGCACGGACGGCGCACGGTTGCAGATGGCGGAAGCCTCCGGCGCAGACTTGGTGCTGTGCGCCGATACCGACCCCATCGAGACCATCGTCAAGCGCATCGGCGACGGGCTGGGCGCGGACTTGGTGATAGATGCGGTGGGCGCGTCGGCGGTGCTGGAGCCGTGCCTGCGCATCACACGCCCCGACGGGCAAATCACCAAAGTCGGCTGGGGACCCGAACCCCTCAACTTCAGCCTCGACCCGTTGGTGGGCAAGAACCTCACCCTGCAAGGCGCGTTCAGCCACACTTGGGCGACTTGGGAGCGCGTGCTGACGCTGATGAGCGCAGGTAAACTACGCTTAGCCCCCCTGCGCCGCGTCTTCGCGTTGGACGAGTGGCGCGCCGCCTTCCACGAGATGGAGCAACGCCACACCGCTAAAAGCCTACTGATTCCCGATTGAGTCTCTATGACAACCTATCTCGCGTGTGAAGAGTTCCACTACGAGGGCGTGGAGTCGCCGAGGGGGGCGTTCGCGTAGGCGTCGAGGTCGTAAGAGGCGCGTTCGCCGGCAAGTAGCCGAAAGTAGCCAGCGAGGGCAATCATTGCGGCGTTGTCGGTGCAGTATTGGGGGGGCGGAATTTTGAGGGTCAAGCCTGCGCGTTGGCACGCTGTGCGCATCTGCGTTTGCAGGGCGGAGTTCGCCGCCACGCCGCCGACCACAGTGAGCGTCTCAGCACCGCACGCCTGCGCCGCCGAGAGGGCTTTCTCGATAAGCGCGTCCACCACCGCCTGCTGGAACGAAGCGCACAAGTCGTCGACCGCCTGTGCGTTCAGGGCGCCCTGCGCTTGCAAGCGCTCCACCTCGCGGCGCACTGCGGTCTTCAAGCCGCTGAAGCTGAAGTGCGACCCCGCCACCTGAGCGCGTGGGAAACGGAACGCATTCGGGTCGCCCTGCCGCGCGCGTCGGTCAATTTCGGGTCCGCCAGGGTAGCCCAGTTGGAGCAGGCGCGCGGTCTTATCGAACGCTTCACCAGCCGCGTCGTCCAGCGTATGCCCCAAGAGTTGGTAGTCGCCGTGCCTGCGCGCCCACACCAACTCGGTGTGCCCCCCCGACACAATCAGCGCGAGGTGGGGGAACGGGATGTCGGCGTCGGGTTCGCTAAGGAACGCCGAGTAGAGATGCCCTTCCAAGTGGTTCACGCCGACGAAAGGGACGCGCAGGGCGAACGCGAGCGCCTTGGCGGCGGCTAAGCCCACCACCAACGCGCCAATCAGCCCGGGTCGGTTCGTGACGGCAATCGCGTCGATGTGGCGTAGTCCAACGCCAGCCTCGTCCAACGCCTGTTGCAGGATCGGATGGAGCCGTTCGACATGCTGACGGGCGGCGGCTTCGGGCACGACGCCGCCCCACTGCGCGTGCAAGTCGGCTTGCGACGCCACGACGCTGGCGCGTGTCGCTCGCCCCTCCAGCACCGCTACAGAGGTCTCGTCGCAACTGGTCTCGATGCCCAAAATGTAGCGCACGGTAAGATTATACAACCTTGCGCGGCTCGGCGTGGAGCGTCTCGATGCGTTTGAGCAACCATTCACTGCTGCGGGCAAGCGGGTCGGCAGGGTCTTCCGCCGCGAGCGGTTCGGGGGTGCGTCCCATCGCCAAGTCGCGCATGAACGCCTCCACCGCGCGCAGGCGACGCGCTTGAGCTTGCAAAGTTCGATAGATCTCCGCCCACTCGGTCTCGTGCAGGCGCGGCTCAAGCGTCTCGGCGTGTGAGGGCTGATTAATCGCCTGTTGAAGCCAGCGCGCGGGCAACCCCCAACGCCGCCATAGAAGCAGCAGCATCGCGCACAGGCACAGCACGCTGGTCAGTCCATAGCCTGCTAAGGCTCGGATTTCGTGCGCCAGCGTCTGCTCGGTCTGGCGTAGAGCCTCCACACGGAAGTCGCGTAGCGCGCTGTGGAGCGTGTCTTGTCCGCGCCATCGGAAGATGCGCAGGTCGGACGGGATTACCTGCGGGGGCGCAGGGCGTGTGGAAAACCGTGAAAGTTGCGCTTGCATCTGTAGCCACTCGAGCTCCAGACGCATCTGTGCAATCTGCAAGTCAGGCGAGGCATCTTGCGTCGGCGTCTCGAGCAGGGCTTGTATGGCGCGCTCGGCGGATTGATAGGCGTCTCGCAGCTCGGTGTGGAGCGCGAGCGGGTCATAGCCAGCGACACGCGCCTTGACCATGTCGGCGTGCGCCAAGCCGAGCAAGGCGCGCTCCATCTGCAGCGCAGCGTTCTCCGCCTGCGCGAGGCGATCCAATACGACGGATTGCGCACGCTGGGCGGCGCTGACTGTGCGCCAAGCGTGGACGAAGCCCCACACGCTCAACACGAGCAGTGCAAGTGCAAACGCCCACGCGCCAGCGTATACAGCGCGCCTCCCACGATTCGAACGCACATCGCAGTTATTCCACATCCGAGCGGAACATCGCCAACAGCTGTTGCCCGCCCCACCCGATTAGCCCGACATCGAACAGCGTTTTGCCCATCTGTGGTAGGTACATGTAATGCTCGAAGAAGTGCAGGAACGCCATCGGCAGGAAGGTGAGCGCGTGCCATGCGAGCGCGCCGCCCAGCAGTCGCCTGCTGCCCCACAACGCCGCCAACACCCCCAGATAGAGCAACGCGCCCGCAAGGTGATCCCAGCCCGCCCTGTCCACCAACAGTATCTCGAAGTCGGCTCCGACGGCGCGCCAGTAGCTGATTTGACCGATAGGGGGTAGGAGGTCGCTGCAGTAGGTCTGCACGGGGCCTGCGAGGCTGCTGCGGCGCTGTTGGCGTTGGTAGTCGGTCGGCTCGGTGGGCAGCAGGCTGACGCGCAGGGCGACGATGACCACCGCGGCGATGGCGACGGCTCCGAACGCGCGCCAGCCCCACACGCCCCAGCGATTGCGCATCCCGAACGCGAACGCCGCCCAGACGCCCGCCAACATAATCGGCTGCTCGTAGCTGCCCAGCGCCAGCAGGTAGAGCGCGCCGCCCCACGCAAGCCAGCCCCACCGCCGCTCCGACGCGCCCCGCAGCAACCCATACATCGCCCACACGCTGAACAGCGCGCCCAGTATCGCCGTGCGCGAGGGCACCCAAGTAACCAAGCGCACATAGTGCGTCTCCATCAGGCGGTCGAACCCCCAAAACAGCGCGCCCACTGCCAGCAGCATAGGCAGCCAGCGCGTGCGCCGGGCGACCGACCGTTCTGTGCGGGTGGATACTGCGTAGAGGGCAATCCCGACGACGCCCACAAACCACCACGCCGACCACTTCCCCAACGCCGCCGTCAGCCCAGCCTGCTGCAGGCTCAGCGCAACGGCGACGCCCAACGCAAGCCAATCGGCGTGAGGATACTCGATGAGTTGGGCATAGGCGCGCACCAGAAAAAACAGCCCTAACGCCGTCAGCGCCATCAGCAGCCAGTTCATCAGTCGGAAACCCCACGCCGCCTCGCCGTATAGCGCGTAGTCCAGCGCAATCGTGAGGCTTGAGAGGGGGCGATAGAAGCCGTTCTCCAGCAGCCAATCGCCCACGAACCACCGCCATACGCCGCCGAGGCCGCCCGTGTCGCGCACAGCATCCAGCATAACGGCGGTGTCACTGTCGGCGCGCAGGGGCGATTGAACAAAAACTTGGGGCAGAGCGAGCGCGTGAAGGCACACAATTGCACCCAGCGCCGCCCACGCTACCCAACTACTTCTTCTGCTTGAAAAAGAGCGCGTTCTTCTCAATATAGTGGCGCCATTCGGGGGGTACTTCCGTGTCGGCGTAGATGGCGTTCACCGGGCACTCCGGTTCACATAGTCCGCAATCGATACACTCGTCGGGGTGGATGTAGAGTTGGTCTTCCCCCTCGTAGATACAATCCACAGGGCAGACCGCCACGCACGACTTGTCTTTCACGCCGATACAAGGCTCCGTGATAACATAGGGCATGAGAAATTACCTCCACGCATAGGATACCCGATTTCAGTTCTCCAGGTGGGGTTCGTCACGGTAGCGTTCGAGGGCGCGTCGGGCGAGGTCGTGCAGCAGGTCGGGCAGCTCCTTGCCGAGGATGGGTTCGGTCGGCTTCTGGTAGAGGGTCGCGCCTGCGCCGACCCAGCCGCCCTGCGCCAAGTATTGCAGCGAGCGGTAGGCGGGATGATTGCGTTCCAGCGCGATGGTCGGTTGCGTGCGGAAACGAAGCACGCCGCGCGGCGCGCCTACCTGCTCGCGCATGCGGGCGTCCAATCGTTGCGCATATTGCGCCAGCATCTGCCCCACTTGATAGCGCGGCATGGGGCGATTCGCGCCGAATCGGGGGGGAATCGCGCCGCGCGATTTAAGCTCCTGCAGCGCGCCCTGCACCCACGCGGGATGATTGCCTTGCAAGCGCGTCACGCCTGCGCTCGCGGTGCTGAGCGGCTTCTGGAACGCCTCGCTCAACCCGCGCTCTAAATTCACAATAAACTCGGCGGTGATTGCAGCAACCTCGTAGCCTGTGAGGGGCGCGTCGTAGGCGGAAGTGGGCTTGGGCGGCGGCGCATGGAAGTGCGGCTCGCGCTGCGCGGGCTGCGACGCCAGCACGCCTATCAACAACAGGCTCACCCCTGCCGCGCGCACGGATCGATAACGGTTCATACCCTTAATTATGGCAGATAGACGCGCTAACCCGGCGGCCAGGTCATATGCCGACCGCCCAGCAGGTGGAAGTGGAGGTGGTAGACCGATTGCCCAGCATCGCGGTTGGTGTTCAACACCACGCGATAGCCGTCCGCTTCGATTCCCTCCTGCCGCGCCTGCTCGGCGCAGACCCACAGCAGATGCCCCCTCAGCGACTCGTGTTCGGGGCGCATCGCCGCAAGGTTCTCGAGGTGCTGGCGCGGCACGACCAAGATGTGCGTGGGCGCTTGCGGGTTGATGTCGCGGAAGGCGAAGGCGCGATCGTCCTCATACACCACCTGAGTGGGGATTTCACGGTTCACGAACTTACAGAAGAGGCATTCGCTCATGCAGACCTCCCAGCGGCGCGCTCGGCGCGCCGCTCGCGCAGCAGCGCACGGATTTTCGCAAGGGACTCCTGCGCGATTTGATGCACCTCGTGTGGCTTCATCGAGAGCTTCTCGGCGGCTTGCTCCAGCGTGTGCACCGGCTCGCCTTGTAGCCCGTGCAGTAGGCGCAAAACAACACGCTCGGCAGGCAAAAGGTCGTCCAGCATGCGCTCGATCTGCTTCGGGTGCAGCGGCTTAAGGTCCTCGAAGGTCTGGATTAAGACCGTCTCCTCCTTGCGGGCGCGGTTTTTCCACATGTGGATGATAGTGTCGATTTCCGCATGGCTGATGGTTTCAGCCAAGTAGCCCTCCGCCCAGAAGTTGCGTTTGCCGATTTCGGCTTCGAGGCGCGGGATGCCCTCGAACAGGCAGTGCGCTGTGGCGCGCTTGATATTGCTGACGACACTGGCCAGCGCGTCGGTCGGCTTGAACCCCAAAATCAGATAGACCTGATTGGGAACCACTCGATAGGCGACAAGTTGATAGTCGTAGCTTGCGCAGATGTCGGGCAGCGCTTTCGAGAAGAGCGCGGCGACTTCCGCATCGAACAGGGGCTGCTTCGCGCGGGCATGGAACGCAATCACGGCGTACAATCGGTACGCACTGGAGCCTGTTGTGCGCCGCTGTTCGAACGGCGCCCTCGCCGTACGCTGTCGCGAACTATCCACAGGTCTCTTCGCCATGCAAACCCTCCACTCAAGCGCGGTACTCGTAGTATACCCCATCTTACAGCCCTATGCGCGTTGCACATGCTCGTACCAGCGGGCGAGCCTATCGAGTTGGTCGTAGATGGGGATGCCCGACGGTAAATTGTTGAGAATTTCGCGTCCGTAGCTGCGCTCGCGCATGCGCGGATCCAGTATCGCTACGATGCCGACATCACGGCTGCGTCGGATGAGCCGTCCGAATCCCTGTCGCATCTGCTGTTTCACCATCGGCAGCGACCACTCACGGAAGGCGTCCTCGCCGTGCAGTTGGTACCGTGCTTGGCGCGCGCGCTGGAGAGGCGTGGTGGGCGTCTCGAACGGGATGCGCGTCAGGATAAGGTTCACCAGCGTCTCGCCCGGCGCGTCGAACCCTGTCCAGAACGAGCGCACTCCAAACAGCACCGAATGCACATCGTCGCGGAACTGTTGGGACAGGTCGGCGTTTGCGCCGTCGCCCTGCATCAGGATTCGGAACGGCAGTTCGGATATGCGCTGACGCACCTGCTGCATTTCGTGGCGCGAGGCAAAAAGCACCAACGCGCGTCCCTGAGTGAGCCTCAGCAGTTGCGTAATCTGCTCCGCCACGCGCTGGTAGTAGGTCGAGGCGTTGGGCGCATCGGCGTGCGCAGGCGGCGTCGGGATAACGCCCGACGGCGGCAGATACAACGCACACTGGCGACTGTAGTCGAACACTGGCTCCAACCTGCGCTGATGCGGCGTCTCCAACCCCAGCTGTTGCTCGTAGAAGTGGAAACTATCGTCTACAGTCAGCGTTGCGCTCATCAGCAGGCTCGGCTGACGGCGCCACAGATGCTCCTGCAGCCAGTGGCTCAGGATCAGCGGCGCGTAGCACGCTTTCCAGCTGTTCGCCGCCGGCTCCATCCAGCACACCCCCTCCGAAGGCTCAATCAGCTGCCCCAGACTCCGATAGATGAGTTCAAAGCCAATCGCGAACTGCCCTATCGTCGCCTCTGTCGCCTCACGCTCGCGCTCGGTCAACTGCGACTTGTAGGTCTGATAGGTCTGCCTCGTTTCGCGCAGGAGGTTGCTAATCTCGGCTTGCAGGGATTGAGCCGCTTGGACAACGAAGGGGTGCAGGTCGGGTCGGAACGCCGTGCGCAGGGCAGGCATCTCGGCAAGCTCGGCAGGCGCGACCCGCACGGCAATCCCCGTGTCGGGGATCTTGGGTGGATGCGCCCCATCGAGCGCGTCGCGACAGCGACCTGCAAACTCCTGCGTCAACTTCTGGAGCGACATCGTGAACCCCGCTGCGGAGTCTTGCGCTTGCAGGGCGTCGCCGACTTGGTTCACCATCGTGGCGGCATGGGCAATCAGCTTATCCAGCAGCGTTGTATCGAGGGTGAACTCCAGCGCGCCTGCGGCGGCATCGAGCATATCATGCGCCTCGTCGATGATGAGAAAGTCGTACGCGCCTAAGAGTGAGGCTTGGTCCTCGGTAGCCACGCGCGTCAGGGCGTCGGTGAGTACGAAGGAATGGTTCGTGATGACGATTCCAGCATCCGCCGCACGGCGACGCGCTTCATAGTAGAAGCAGTCGTTGTAGTAGGAACAGAATCTGGCGCGGCACGCGCTCGGCACAGCAATCTGCTGCCATACACCGCGCGTTATGCGTTCGGGAATCGCCTTCCGACGCAGAAACTCTTCCCACTCGGATTCCACGCCCTCTTGGGCGACGCTTGACCATTCGTGCAGAAACCTTACCAGCTCGACAGGCGTCCCCTTCATTTTGTTATTGCGTATGATATCCAAGCAGGCGTAGCGGTTGCGCCCCATCGCCAGCGCGACGCTCGGCGCGTTCGGGAATAGGCTCAGCGCGAACGGCAGGTCTTTGCGCCAATACTGCTCGGCTAACACATTCGTGTAGGTGCTAATCACGACGCGCTGTTTCTCGCGCTGGCTGAAGGCGATTGCGGGCAGCAGCACCGCGAGGCTTTTGCCTACCCCTGTCGGCGCCTCAATCAGCCCTGAGCTCTTACTTTCCAAGCGTTCGCACACGAACCGAGCCATCTCGCGCTGCGCCAAGCGCGTCTCGTAGCCCGGCGCGGACTCCAATCGTTGAAAGGCGGCCTCTACAGCGTTCCACAGATGACTCATCACACAAAGAGTAATTATAATACCTGAAGCCTTGCGCTTTCAATATCGCCAAGGCAAGGGCTGTGAGTCGTCGAGTCGGCGCATGACATAGGTGGGAGGGTTGTACCGCGTTTACAGGGGTGTGGCGCGCAGGATGCGTAGCGTTTGTGCGAACAGGTCGGCGATGGTCTCGGTCGCGCCGTGCATCACTGCCGTCACCTCTTCGTGGGTGAGGGGGTGCGCGTTCAGTCCTGCGCCGAGATTGGTGACGACGGCGACTGCCGCGTAGTGGATGCCTGCCTCGCGACATAGGATTGCTTCAGGCGCGACGGTCATGCCAATCACATCGCCGCCCAGTGCGCGGAACATGCGTATCTCGGCGGGGGTTTCGTAGCGGGGACCCGGCGCGCACACATAGACGCCTTCAGGCTGCACCGGCGTTTGCAGGCGTTGCGCCGCTTGGAGCAGCGCATCGCGGAGCAGCGGGGAGAACGGCGCGGTGAAGTCGGTATGCACCACTTCGTCGTGGTAGAGTGTGTGGACTTCGCGCATAAAGTCCAGAAAGTCGCTCAGGATGACCAGCGCGCCGGGTTCCCAATCGGGGCGCAGCGAGCCGACGGCGGCGGTTGCCAGCACGGCTTGCACGCCTTGCTCTTTGAGCAGGCGCACATGCCGCTCGTGCGGGATGCGGTGGGGCGGCGTTTTGTGCCCTTTGGAGTGGCGAGGTAGAAGGAGCGCAGGCTCGCCGTCCAGACGCCCATCGTATAGATACACGCCCTCAGGCAGGGCGCGCTCCACCGAAAGCGTCCAGCGCGGCAGGCTCTGCACTCCTGTACCGCCGATAATCGCTACTTGCATGCGCGATTAGCGGTTGCGCGTGCGCGTTTTAGCGGTCGTGGATTTCTCCGCCTTCGTTTCACCATCGGTATGCTCGTGGTAGGCTTTCTGCAGGCTCAGGCGCACCATATCGGCGATGCGATTGATCTCCGTGATATTCGCTCGGCGCGCGGCGTCTGGGTCGACCGTCAGCACCGCCCACGGCGCCAGCACGAACTGGTGCGTCTCGCTCGGTTGCGGATACGGGCTATCGGATGGGCGCGCGGCAGGCGCATAGACCACCGCCGTCTCCGCAATCAGCGCTTTCGCCGCCTCGCCCATCTGCTTGGCGAGGGTCGCGTCGGAACGCTGTTCCAGCACCGATGCTATGAGCTGCTCTAACTCCGCATCCGTTTTGCCGTCGATCATCCGTCGCACGGCGCGCAGCGGAATATACTGCGCTTGGAGCGTTTTGAGGGTGACTAACTGTAGCAAGTGATGATACTCGTACAGCACCCGATTCCCCCGACGTCGCGTCGGCGGATCGATCAGGCGATGCGCCGTGTAGAACCGCACCGTGCGCACATCCGGGAAGGGTACCACTTTATAGCGCGGTTGAATCGGCGCCCACTGCTCCAGTAGGCTATTCGCCACAGCCACAAGCTCCTCGATGGTGAAACCCTCTTGCTCCCGATACTGCTTGAGTGACTCGATGGGTTTCATAGTACGCAGAGTATACCCCATGCTGACTCGTAAATGCAAGGTTTTATGGCACTATATTTGTAAGTTATCTTATACCGCGATGCACACAGAGCGTGCATCGCGGTCGCGTTTACTGGGGGCAAAGTCTCGCGCGACGGCAGACGCCTAACAAGCCTACTCGCAGCCTGCGCCGAAGTTGAAGAGCACAATCAACAGGTCGGCGTCGTCTACGATGTTGTCGCCGTTCAGGTCGGCGCGCCCGCTCCCGCCAAACTGGAACAGCGTCTCCAGTAGATCCGCGTCGTCCACACAGCGGTCGCGGTTTACATCACCTGGCACGATTTCGTAAAGCTCAATATACTGGTAGTTGCCCTGTCCGAGAATGGTCTGCACCGTGTTGGCAGGGTTGGGCGCGTTCGGATCGAACACCTTCACGCCTCCTGCATCAGTGAACAGTATCAGTCCATTCTCCAGTTCGTATGCGCCACGCGGTGTTGAACTCACCGCATAGTAAGCAACCTGGTTGCCTGCCGCATCGTACTCGTAAATTCCCGCAGGCGAACTGAACCCTGCCACCAGCAGATTGCCGTTCGAGCGACGGCGCGTAATCTGCTGCGGGAAGCGGATGGTTGTGCCGCCCCACTGACCCAGAAACACGCCATTCAGATCAAACCGCCGTATCAGCGTACTCGCGTTCGAGTTGCTCACCAGCACATCGTTCTCGCGGAAATAGATGGCAAAGGGGCTGTTCAGCTGATTTGCGCCGATAAAAGTTTCCTGACCTGTGCCATCCAAGTTGAAGCGTTGAATCGTATTCTGGTGCGTGCCAGAGCCAACCGTCACATAGAGTTTCCCGTCGCGAATGGCAATCCCACGGATATTATCGATTTGATTGTTCTGTAAATCCACGATGGTACGAATGTAGCTGCCGAACCCATCGAACTCGTGGACAGCGTCCTTGAGCTGGTCAGCGACCAAGATAGTGCCGCGCGGCGTCGGCAAGGCGTGTTTGGGCGAGTCAAACAGCTGGGTGTTCGTCGGAATAAAGTTCGCGTTGATTACGCTACCGTCTACAGGGCTTAGTGCGCACACGCGGTCGTTCGTCCAGTCGGGGATTAGCAGGAACGACTGTTGACCGTAGCCTGCTCCGAAAAGCATACTACTCAGCGCCAGGTAAATCGCAAATCGGTTCATCCTTTCAGCCTCCGACACAATTATAGCCCCAATCGCTGAAATTCGGAATGATAGGCTGGACCTCTTGGTTTGTGTGGCGAAGGGGGGAGTATTTCTCAACGGCGCTCTAAGCCGCCTCTTAGGGTTTAACTTAAGTATGCGACCGATCTCGGAGTTCATCGTCTTTCTACCCGCGCCGAACTGGGCGGCGACTCGCGCGTTCTACGAGGGCGTGCTGGGGCTGCGTGTTGCGTTGGAACAGGCGGACTGCGTGATTTATCAGGTTTCGGGCGCGGCGTATGTTGGGTTCTGCCAACGCGCCGAGACGCCTCAACCCACCGAGCGCGTAATCCTCACGCTGGTCTCGCCTGCGGTGGACGCTTGGCATGAATATCTGCAGGCGCATGGCGCGGAAATCGTCAAACCACCCGCCTACAACGAGCGATACCACATCTATCACCTGTTTGCGCGCGACCCGAACGGCTATCTGATCGAGATTCAGCGGTTCGACGACCCACGCTGGGGCAGTTAGGCGGCAGGCTCCGCCGTCGCCTCTGGCGCGCGCCTGCCGAAATAGTAAATCATAAACGCGCCTGTGGCGAACATGATCAGCCTGTAGACCGCCGCGCGAATCGACATTGTGGGCTGTTTCAGGATTGTGCTGGCGATAAAGATTGCCAAAGCGCCGTTCTGAATGCCGCCTTCAATAGAGACCGTGATCGCTTGCTTGAGCGGCAAGCGGAACAGCCGCGCCACATTGTAGCCCATCAGCAGCGTCAGCACATTCAGCGCGAACATCGAGACGCCCACCTGCTGGAAGTGTGAGCCGATGTTCTCACGGTCTTGCAGCACCGCGCCCATGACAGCTCAAATGTTAAGAAGTTCCTCTTGAGATGCCTCGCTGCGCTCGGCATGACAAAGGCTTACTGCACACAGGACGCCTATCATTCCGCGCCGCACCCTCTGTCATTCCGAGCCGAAGGCGAGGAATCTCAAGAAGGGTCTTTTAACATTTGAGTGCTTATAACTGTACACTCTGTCTGAAGCCCCGTCATGCTGCAGCAACAGCGACGCCCAGCGCCTCGGCGCGGCGAATCTGCTCCACAATCTCGATGTTTGTGTTGGGCGCGATTTCGTGATAGGCGATTACATGCACTTGGGGCAGCTCCGCGCCCAGCAGTTTGCGTATTGGCAGGCGCAGGTTGCCCGCGCACGCCAGCACGGGCAGGTAGCCGCGCGCGGTCATCTGTTGGGCGTGCTGGGCAATCGCTTGGAGCAACGCGCGGCTGGTCTCCAAATCCACGCTCAGCACGACGCCGTTGGGGGTCTGCTCCACGCGCTCGCGCAGGTGCGCCTCCAGCGCAGGTTCCAACGCCATCAAGCGCAGTTTACCGTCGGGCGACTGCAAGCGGTGGGTAATTGTGCGTGCGAGCGCGGCGCGGGCGTACTCGCCCAACGCCTCCACATCGCGCGTGCGCCCCGCATGGTCGCCCAAAGTCTCCAGAATCGTCTCCAAATCGCGAATGGGCGCGCCCTCGCGCAGCAGGTG
This sequence comes from Fimbriimonadales bacterium, assembly GCA_046294565.1. GTDB lineage: Bacteria > Armatimonadota > Fimbriimonadia > Fimbriimonadales > GBS-DC > GBS-DC. The sequence goes on along the minus strand of JBKBKS010000018.1, from coordinate 3,701 downwards.
CTGTAATACCTTTTGCACCTCGCCCAGCGTGAGCAGGTCGGGCACAACCTCCTGCACCACCACGGGATTATGCTCCTTGAGGTTGTCCAGCAGTTGTTGCACATCGGCGCGTCCGAGCAGTTCGGCGGCGTGGCGACGCACAATTTCGGTCAGGTGCGTGGCGACGACGGCGGTCGGCTCCACGACAGTGTAGCCCAGTCGTTGCGCCGCCTCCCGCAGATGCGGTTCAATCCAGTACGCCCGCATGCCGAACACGGGTTCGGTCGTGGCGACGCCTTCTATCGGGGGTGAGTCCGCGCTGGGGGGCATCGCGAGTAGCATGCGCGGTTGCGCCTCCGCTTGCGCCACCGTCTCGCCCCGAATCTTGATTTGGTACTGCATCGGGCGCAGGCGCACATTGTCGCGCACGCGCACCGACGGCATCACGAAGCCCAAATCGGTCGCCAACTGCCGTCGTATTGCTGCGATGCGCTCCAGCAGGTCGCCTTTCTGGTTCGGGTCGACCAGCGGCATCAGCCCGTAGCCGATTTCCAGTTCAATCGCGTCCACTTTGAGCATCGGCAGCACGGCTTCGGGACCTGTGGGCGGGGGCTGGGCAGGCTCTTCGGACGGCTCAGGCTCTGTTGGCTGCGGCAGCAGGTTCACGCGCGTTGCCAGATAGCCCAGCCCGAACAGCGCCGCGCCCACCACCACAAACTGGAACTTGGGGAAGCCCGGTACCAGCGACAGGAACGCAATCGCGCCGCCTGCCGCCATCAACACGCGCGGGTACTGCAATACCTGCCCCACCACATCTTGCCCCATCGCCTGCTCGGTGGAGGCGCGAGTCACCAGCAGCCCTGTCGCCGTGGAGATGAGCAGTGCAGGAATCTGCGCCACCAAGCCCTCGCCGACCGTGAGTAGCGTGTAGGTTTGCAGCACGGTCGGCGCATCGCCCTGCCCGCGCAGGAAGCCCACTGCGAACCCGCCGATGATGTTAATCAGAATAATCAGGATTGCGGCAATCGCGTCGCCTTTGACGAACTTGCTCGCGCCGTCCATCGCGCCGTAAAAGTCGGCTTCCAGTTCAATCGCGCGGCGGCGGCGCTTGGCTTCCTCTTGGTTGATGAGTCCTGCGTTCAGGTCGGCGTCGATTGCCATCTGCTTGCCGGGCATCGCGTCGAGGGTGAAGCGTGCGGCGACTTCCGCCACGCGCCCCGCGCCGTTCGTTATCACCACGAACTGCACGACTACCAATATCAAGAACGCCACCACGCCCACCACAAAGTCGCCCCCCACCACGAACTGCCCGAAGGTCTCAATCACCTTGCCTGCGCTGCCCGTGCCCAAGATTAACTTCGTGGCGACGATGCTCAACGCCAGCCGAAACAGCGTGGTTACCAACAGCAACGCGGGAAACACCGAGAACTGCAGCGGGTTCGTGATGTTGACCGCCATCAGCGCAATCACGATCGACGCGGCGAAGTTGAACACGATGAAAGTGTCCAACATCCACTTTGGCATGGGCAGGATGAGCATCGTGACCACGACCAGGATTGCCAGCGCAATCATCAGGTCGGAGTTGCGCAACGCCCGCGTTAGCCAGTTCGCCCACGCCATACTGAGGGGATTATCGGCGTTTCGGGCAGCGTTTTGTATTCCGAGTGGGCTACATCCGTCGCAGCATCTGGCGCAGCTCGGAGTGGATGCCAGCGTAGTTCATCGCTTCCTCGGGCGTGATGAGCTGTTTCTGTACATAGCGGTACAGGCATTGGTTCATCGTGCGCATGCCCCAGTGTTCGCCCTCGCGGATGGCGTGATAGATCTCGCCGATATGTCCGTCCTCAATCATCTTCTCGACGGTGGGCGTGTTGATCATAATCTCCACCGCGGCGATACGCCCCTGCCCCCCAGTGCGCGGCACGAGCTTCTGCGCCACAATCCCGCGCAGCGTGTTCGCCAAGCGTTGCAGAATGTGCTTCTTCTCTTCAGGGGGGAACATGTTCACGATACGATCCATCGTCTCGTACGCGCTGGGCGTGTGGACGGTGGAGAACACGAGGTGTCCCGTCTCGGCGGCTTGCATACAGGCATGCATCGTCTCCACATCGCGCATCTCGCCAATCAGGATAATGTCGGGGCTTTCACGCACCACTGAGCGCATCGCGTCGATGAACGACTCGGTGTCGATGCCCACCTCGCGCTGGCTCACGATGGAGAGCTTATCGGTATGCACGAACTCAATCGGATCCTCAATAGTCACGATATGCCCGCGCCGTGTCTCGTTGATGAGGTCGATCATCGCCGCCAGCGTGGTCGATTTACCGGAGCCGGTGGGGCCCGTAACCAGCACCAGCCCCTGCCGGTACTGGGTTAGCCCTGCCAGCACGCGCGGGATTTCAGGCTCTTCGGGCCACAGCTCTTCCAGTTTCCAGTGCTGGAGTGGGATGAGGCGGAACACGCCCGCCACTGATTGCCGTTGCATATACACATTCGCGCGGATGCGGCACACATCCTCCACTGTAAACGCCAGGTCAATCGCCATGCGATGTTCGAACTTGGCGATCTGTTCGTGGCTCATGTGCGAGAAACACAGGTCGCGCGACTGGCTGTTGGTAAGCGGCTCCAACGCTTGCTCGAAGGGGGTAATCTTGCCGTGCAGACGCATCACAGGACGCGCGCCCGATTTGATGAAAATATCGGACGCCCGCAGCTCATACGCGGTCTTAATCAAGTCGTCTAAGGTATAGCTCAGCATAAAAGACCTCCGACTAAAGTTCCGTTTCTGGTTGGACGGTTGTCGTGTCCGTTTGTCGCTTGAAGAGTTTCGAGGTCATCCAGAAGATTCCTGCCCCCACTGCGAGCGCGGCGATGAGAATCAGGCTAATTAGCCAGCCAGCGAGTGGGCGCGCGGGTGGGGCGACAGGCGTTTCTGCCTGCGGTTTCGGCTCGGGGCGTTTGAGGGGGATTTCCAGCAAGGCGGGGTCGGGCGTGTGAATGTTGATCACGCTGCGCCACATCGCAGGCTCCGCGCTTGTCCACATATGCAGATGAGGCGTCGCATACTCGAAGTAGCCTGCGTACTTCACCGCGCTCGGCAGTATCACATACACATGCACCACTGGCATATCCGCGAAGGTGCGTGCGATAGGTGTGAGGTTCAGCGTGCCCTCGCGGAGGTTTACCAGTCCGCCTGAGGCGAAACTCGCCGTGGTCAGCAACTCGCTGGGTTTGGCGTTGCGCTTGAGGCTATCGTCGGCTATCTCCACATATGCTACGCTCCGCTGCGTCCACTGCGAGAACTGTTGAAGGCGTTGACGCACAGCGTCGTGGGGCACGCGCTTGTCAAAAGTCCACGAAATCGGGTGTAAACCGTCGGGCTGCACTTGAATCACGACCACCACATTGGGCGGGCGCGTCAAATCGGGTGCGGAGTCGGGCTGTCCGAACCCAGCGCACGCTATCAGCCCCAGTATGCCAACTACGAGGCGACGCCACACAGTAGCGCGATTATACCACAGATGGGTACACTCTGTGCAGATGCCTCTGTGGAGTTTGGAATGCCGTCGGTTGGGCAAGCGGTTCGGCGAGCGGTGGGTGTTTCGCGGGCTGGAACTGCAGATTGCGTCGGGAACCGTGCTGGTGGCTCGCGGGGCAAACGGCTCGGGTAAAAGCACCTTCATCAAGTTGTTGGCGGGACTGCTCGCGCCGACGGAGGGTGA
>JBKBKS010000017.1:0-27556 GCA_046294565.1 Fimbriimonadales bacterium | reverse complement strand
ACACTCTTCCATCGCGTGGAAATGCTCTTCCATCGCGTGGAAATGCTCTTCCATCGCGTGGAAACACTCTTCCATCGCGTGGAAACACTCTTCCATCGCGTGGAATAGCGATTCGTTGGGGATGTTGCTTCTGAGGTCGTGCTATGTTTCAGCACGGCGGCGGCGGGGATGTCGCAGAAGCGTGCGGGAATGCCCAGCGCATGGGCGGTGCGCAGGGCGACCAGTTCAGGCGAGTAGTCGCAGAAGGGGTAGAACACCACCTGCGGGGCGAGGTTGGCGGAGGCTTGCTGCGCTTCGGGCTGGCGATATGCTAACAGGGCAATTGGCGCGACGGCGTCGGGCGCCACGAGCGCGTCGATGAGGGGGTTGGCGTCGCAGGGACCTTCAATCAGCACGAGGTCGGGGCGCACGGCGCGGATGACCGCTGCCGTCGCGCGGGCGATGGCTGGCGAATGGTGGCGCACAGGAACCACAGCCACGCCGCGAATACGCACGGGGTTCACAGCGATTTGAGCCAGCGTCGCGTCTCGTAGAGCTCCTTCCATACGCGCCCCTCGCGCTTCTTGACCACTGTCTCCAGATACTCGCTGAGCGATTCCAAGTCGCTTTTGTCCTCTTTGGCGACGGCGCCCACCAGCAGGCGCATCACATGGCTGCCGTGTACCTTGCCCTCGCCGAAGTAAGTTGCCAGCAGGCAGCCGCCAAACAGCACGCTCACGGCTTCGGCGGTGCTCATCACGGTGGAGGGCGACTTCACCTTCTGCTCGCCGTCGAGGGTTTGCCCCTGACGCAGCTCGTGGAACACCGTGGTCAGCGTCTCCACCAGTTCGTCGGAGAGGTCGAGTTGCAGGTCGTGTTCGGCGAGCATCGCTTGGGTGCGTTGGCGCACCACGCGCATCTCCTGCTGCAGGTCGCTGAGGACGGGCAGTTCCACGAAGTTGAATCGGCGTTTGAGCGCGGCGGACATCTCGTTGACGCCGCGGTCGCGCGTGTTGGCGGTGGCGATGATATTGAAGCCGCGGCGAGCGTACTCCACACGCTCCAGTTCGGGGATGGCGATTGCCTTCTCGGAGAGGATGGAAATCAGGGCGTCCTGCACTTCCGCCATGCAGCGGGTAATCTCCTCGAAGCGGGCGATGCGCCCCTCGCGCATGGCGGTCAGAATCGGGCTGGGCACAAGCGAGCGGTCGCTGGGACCTTCCGCCATCAGCAGCGCGTAGTTCCACGAATACTTGATTTGGTCTTCGGTGGCGCCTGCCGTGCCTTGAATGGTGCGTTTCGAGTCGTTGCAGATGGCGGCGCTGAGGTGTTCCGAGACCCACGATTTGGCGGTGCCGGGTTCGCCCACCAGCAGCAGGGCGCGGTCGCTGACAAGGGTAGCGATGGCGACTTGGATGCGGTCGCGCTCGCCGATGTATTTGGGCTTGATCTGCAGTTCGGGGTCGCCCAAGATGAACTTTTCGACGGCGCGGGGCGAAAGCTGCCACCCTGTGGGACGCGGATACCGATCCCATGCTTTGAGGCGTTGCAGCTCCTCTTGACATCGCGCTTCGGCGGGTACGCGAATAATCTCAGCTTGCATGGTGGCGATATTGTACCTTTCCCGATGCGAGGATGCTGAATCAGTGGGGATATATCGCAAGTTGCCCCCATATCCGCCCTCTAAATCCTCAGCGCTTCCTGAACCCTTACCACCTCGTGCACGATGGCTTGCTTCAGTCCCTCATACTGTGCGTCGGGGATACCCAGCGACTGATGCACTTGGGGGGGCAGCTCGTACAGCACAGGCGCGCCGAGCGCGAACCCTGTTTGGTGCGCCAGCACATTCGCCGCGTGGACGATACAGCCCAGCGGGCACTCGTCGAAGCGCACATCGTCGTGGTGGCGTCGTAGCGGCTCGCGCATAGTTTCGGGCAGGTTCCACTCCGCCGCCAGCAGGTCGCACACCTCCACATGGGTGTAGCCCAGCACCTCGCGCTCCGCCTCAACAAGCGGCGTCACGCGCTCCAGCGCGAGGGTCAGAATCTGGTCGAACTCGTTGGGCAGGAATCGGTCCATCACCAGCCTGCCCGCGTCGTGGAGTAGCCCTGCGAGGAACGCCTCTTCGGGGTCGCGCCAGCCTTTGAGTTTGGCAAGCACGCGCGCGGCGGTCGCCGTCGCCAAGCTGTGCTGCCAAAACGCGAGTCGGTCGAAGCGTTTAGACGCGCCGCGCACTGCAGTCATCTGCTGATACGCCTGCCCCACCACCACCGAACGCACCGCCGACAACCCCATCACCGAGATGGCTTGAGAAACGGTCTTGATTTTGCCTGGCGTGCCGTAGTAGGCGCTGTTGGCGGTCTTGAGCAGTTTGGACGCTAAGCCTGCGTCGCGTTCGATGAGTGCGCCAATCTGTCGCGGTGAAGCGTTGGGGTTGTCCACCAGCTTCAGCACTTGGCTCGTCACCTGCGGGAGCATGCCCAAGCCTGGCGTCCGCGCCACACGAATTGCCAGTGCGCTGAGTTCCATCGGTTTCCGCCTCCATCAGGGGATATTCCACAGATTCAGGGAGTTTTCTCTCGGTACTTTACGGTATAATCGGCGTGGTGGGTACAGAAACGCAGTCGTCGGCGTCGCGTCTATCGGAGCTTTTTGCTCGCACGCTGGATGCGAACGCCGATGGGGTGGTGGTACTGGGCGAAGTGCTTGACCGAGCGGGCGATCGCGGGTATGGGTTCCTACTCATCCTGTTGGCGATTCCTGCGTTTATCCCTGTGTTGCCGCCGGGCACATCGGGCGTGCTGGGCGCGCTGATGGCGCTGGTCGCCCTGCAGATGCTCTTGGGCTTGAGGCAGCCGTGGTTCCCCAGACGCTGGCGCGAGCGGGTACTTGCGCCCAAAGTGGTGGATGCGCTCCAAACGCGCGGGGCGGCGCTGCTGCGCAAAATCGAAACGGTCTCTCATCCGCGCGGGAGACGGTTCGTGCGCAACGGGCTTATCCTCAGAATCAGCGCGGTGGTAGTCATCGGGCTGGCGGCGGTGTTGTCGTCGCCGATGCCGTTTATGAACACGCTCCCTGCGACAGGCGTGTTGCTGATTGGCGTGGGGCTGGCAAACCGCGATATCTACTTGCTGGGGGCGGGCTGGCTTGTGGGCGTTGCTGTGGCGTTCATCGTCGCGTTCGGCGTCGATATGCTGATACGCTTCGGGCGGCTCTTGCAACAGACACTGTGGGGCTGAGGGTAGAATCGAGCGGGATGGGTTGGCGCAGGATGATGCGGCACAAGATTGGGTACGGCGGTTTGAAGCGTCGGTGGCTCCTCCTGGCAGCGGCGGCGTTGGTGGGCCTCTACGGGGGGCTGACGGGCTGTCAAAGTCGCGCGCCTGTGCGTGTGGATATCGACCGAGCGATGCGAACGCTCTCGCTTGCGCCCGTTGTCGAGCCGCCCGATGTGCGCTTGGCAGGGGTGAATGCGTCGCTACCTGGCGATTCCTTAGCGCTCGCGCCTGTGCAGTCGCCGCCGCCTGTGGAGGCGGTGAGCCGTCGTCGCCGTGTCGCGCTGGCGAGTCTCGAGCAGCAGCGCGACGCCGTGCGCCAACGCCTGCTGGAACTGCGTCTGCAACCGCTGCCCGAACTGGAACGACGCTGGCGCACGGAACTGCGCGACGAGTATGACCTCGCGGAGATGCGTCAGGCACTGGACGCCGCCGTGCAAGAGGCGTTCCAGCAGTATGGGCGTCAACGATTCCCGCTGCTGGTCGCGCTCCTATTCGCTGCGCCCGACAGCGACGCCTATCGCCAGACGCGCAGGCAGCTGGAGCAACTCGACCGATCATGGCAGGCGCAAGAACGCGCCCTGCACGCGCGCTACAAGGCGGGCATAGCGCGTATCGAGCAAGAGATTGAGGTGCGCGTGAACGCCCGACGGCGCGAGTTCGTTCGGAACGCCGAGCAAGAGACGCTGGAACAGTTAGCGCGGCAGCCCGACCTCGCCAATTGGTATCTGCCCCAGCCCCAATCGCTGCCGCCCGCGCCTGCCCGCAAGACGCCTTTCCCTGCGCTCGCGGCGCGCCTAACTCAATACGCCCCCCAAGCCGTCCGCGACGCCGCCGAACAGACACAGCGCGAGATGCTCATCCAACTGGCGCAAGAGTGGGCGGAGATCCACAACTATCGGCTCACCAACGCCCCCAACGCGCCCGACCGCACCGACGCCTTCGTGCGCTACCTGCTCGCCAAGTAGCGCAACATCGCCCACAACCAATACTGCCCTGCGGGATGGTAGCGTAGCGTGATGGGCGTCTCGCCGTGATGCCCTGCAAAGTGGAGCGTCGTGATGAGCAACCTGCCCGTCCCCACCGCGACCTCGCCTAAGTAGCAGTGTGTGTAGCCTGTGCGCGTGTCCACACGCTGCCAAATCGGGCGGATTGCATAGCCCTCGAACGCTGTCGCTTGTAGCGCCAAGTCGGTACTGAAGGCGAACAGTTGCTCATCGAGATATTCAGGGCGCGGCAGCAGATCCCAGAGCGGATGGTCGAGGAACCGATGCGCCGCCTCGCGCCAGAATGGAACACGCTCGCATTTCAGAGCGGGCGAGGGCGCGTTGAGGATCCACAGCGACGCGCCGCCCCGACGCACGAAATCCAACGGCGACGATTCGAACTGCGTTGTGAGCAGCACGGCGTCGAGATTCGGAGAGGCTGGCTCATCCCCCACAGAGGCGCGACGCAGGTCGTTTGGCAGCCCCCACAGCGTCTCGGCAGGGTCGTACACCACAAGGTCGCCCAGGCAGCTCCAATCTGGTGTTGGGTAGACGCCCCAGCGCCAGCGATTAGCCGCTATCGGCTCGCCTTCGGGTGCGAGCAGCTCCACCTCGAAGAGCAACCGTTCGGGAGATTCCACGGCAGGCAGGTCGACTTTTAGTTGTGCGAGCCAAGCCACGCCTGCGCGCAGCGGCGTGTGGAGGCTTACTTCGCCACTCTGCACGGCGTCGGAGCGGCTCGAAAGGCGCGTGAGCCGCCAGCGTAGCGTCTCCGCCGTGATTGGCGTTCTGAAGTGCGAAACAGCCACTCTTGGGTACACCGTGCGCCCGCCAAAGTGATTGTAGGGGTCGGGATTCGCTGGTCGGTCGCCGCCAGCCACCCAGTCCCGACGCCGATGCCAGTCCAGCAGCAGCACGGTATCGGCGTTGAAGTTGATATAACTTTCAGGCGTAATCTTGAGCTCGCCGCGTTCATCGAGTATGCCTGCGGTGGCGATGGGCGTGTCTTTCAGCCCTGTGACCACATAGCCCGAAGTGTTGGGCAAGCTGCGCATTGTCTCCAGCACGAGTTTGTGGTAGGCGAGCATTTCGCTTCGCGAGGCGCGCACGAGTTCGGGCAGGGCGTCCCACACGCCTGCCTGTTGCATGCGCTCTTCCACGAATGGGGTTTCGTAGAACCAGCGCACGCCTTGCGGGTTCACTTCGGGGTCGCGTTCGAGCCACCAGAGTTGCTGGCGTGGGGTCGTTTGGCGCAGGGTTAGGAAGTCGCGTTGGGTGTCGTGGTCGGCGAACTCGCCCTGTAGCCATGGCGCAGGCGCGCGGGGGGCGTCCAGAAAGGCGCGGAAAGTGGCGCGGGCGAAGTGCGCATCGCCGTAGAGGTGGTAGTCGGCGAAGTCGGCGTATTCCTGCAGCGCGCCGCCGTAGCACTCGCCGCCGCCGCTGTTGTCGCGCACGAGCGGGCTACCCGTGAGCCGCTTCACGACCCCGTACAACTCGCCTAACGCCTCGCTGGGAAAGCGCGTGGACAGCTCGCAGCCCAGTGTCCACAGCACTATCGACGGATGGCTGCGCGTTTGGCGCACAATCGCCTCGTATTCGCGTCGGGCTTGGGCAATCTGCTCGGCGTCCATCTGCGGCAACCACAGAGGCAACTCCAGCCAGACCGCCATGCCCAAGCGGTCGCACAGGCTGAGATACTCACGAGGCGGAACCCACAGACACGCCTTAAGTAGGTTAAAGCCACAAAGTTGCGCCGCCTTCATCTCGCGCGCGGCGATTTCCAGCGCGGGGTTCGGCGCGTGAGTGTGTAGATACCAGCCCCAGTGCAACACTCCACGCGGGTAGAACGGCTCGCCGTTGATCAGGATCATCGATCCATCGACGCTCACGGTGCGTAGCCCGAAATGCGTCTCAACCGTATGGCTCAGCGCGCCCTGATGATACACCTCCACCACCAGCCGATAGAGGCGCGGGGCGCTCGGACGCCAAGCTTGCGCGGGGGTCAGAATCAGCGAATGTTCCCATCGCTCGCCTGCTTCAAAATAGGTAGTGTAGGCGCGGATACCTTTCGGGTCGTAAATAGTTATGCGCAGCTGGGCGGGTGTTGCGCCGCCCAGTTCGCCTTGAATGGTGGTCTCGCCGTCCGCCGCGCCGCGCACATAGAGATCGGTCAGCCAAGCCTTGCCGGTCTCGAACAGGTACACAGGTTGCCACAAGCCGCCGAAGGTCGCGCTTACATACGGCAGGAACCCACTCAGCACTTGGGGCACAGGGTAGGTCGCGCCGCCGTTCTTGGTTACTTGCAGGCGCAGGCGGTTCTCGCCGTCCTGCAGGGCGTCGGTGATGTCCCAGCTGAAGCCGTCCCAAATGCCCCGATGGTCGCCGATAGGCGTCTCGTTCAGGAAGCCCTGCGCGGCGTAGCTCGCGCCGTCGCAGCGCAGCCAATACCGCTTGCCTTGCTCGGGCGTCGCGGTGAACGCGCACTGATACTCGCAGGGTCCCTCAAAAGCGCGCGGGACGCCGTAGTCTTCCCATGCGCTGGGCGTGCGAACGGCAATCGGCTCAGGGAGTACGCTTGCGCTGAGCCGCCACTCGTCCAACCGCCGCGCACGAGTGTCCAGAATCGCCATCTTAGTCCAGCACGGGTACTTTTTCGATTTCGCGTGTAGCGTCGCGCGGGTTCAGCACTGGCTCGTCGGAGACAATCTTGCCGTCGCGGAATCGGATAATGCGCTGGGCATGCTCGGCGATGTCGGGTTCGTGCGTCACCAAGATAATCGTGCGTCCCTCGCGGTTGAGCTGCTGGAAGATTGCCATAATCTCCTCGCTGGAGCGCGAGTCGAGGTTGCCTGTCGGCTCGTCCGCCAGGATCAGCACGGGATTGGTCACAATCGCGCGTGCGATTGCCACCCGTTGCTGCTGTCCGCCCGAGAGTTCGTTCGGCTTGTGATGCATCCGTTCGCCCAATCCGACCATCTGCAGGGCGCGTTTAGCGCGTTCGGTGCGGTCGCGCACGCCTGCGTACAGCAGCGGCAACTCCACATTGCGGACGGCGCTCACGCGCGGCAACAGGTTGAAGGTCTGGAACACGAAGCCGATATAGCGGTTGCGGATCTGCGCGAGTTGCGAGTCGCTCATCGCGCTCACCAACTCGCCGTTCAAGTAGTACTCGCCGTCGGTGGGGCGGTCGAGGCAGCCGATGAGATTCATAAAGGTTGACTTGCCCGACCCCGAGGGGCCCATAATCGCCACGAACTCGCCGGGCGTCACCGTGAGGTCGACGCCCCTAAGCGCGTGAACCGTGACCGCGCCCATCTTATAGTCTTTTTTCAGACGGCGTACTTCGATAACAGGTTTCATACGCTGTGAGTATACCTCAGTAGCTTGGGGGCTATGCTTTGAGGTTCACGCGCAGGGTCTTCTCGTGCGTGTAGAGGGCGAAGCCTGGGGGCGCGCCTTTCGGCTTGCGCACATACTTGCGCAGGGTATAGTCCACCTCCACCACATGCGCGTGTTTATCGGCGCTGTGTTGCGCCGCCAACCGCGCCGCGAACTCGAAGGTGCTTTGGGGCACGCGCTGGGGCTGGTTCTCCGCGCGGATAATCACATGCGCGCCAGTGCCCGTGCGCACATGGAGCCACCAATCGTTGGGTTTGGCGAGGTGTGTGAGCAGGAAGTCGTTCGCCTGCGCGTTTTCGCCCACCAGCACTTGGTAGCCGTCGGGACTGAGGTGTTGGCGGATTTTGTGCCCTTCGAAGGGGTCTTTGTCGGGGCGTTTGGCGGTTGGGGCGTGCGTCTCGCGCAGCCAGCCGTGGCGTTTGGCGTCCTCGTAGAGTGGGCGTAGGTCGTCCTCGTGGGCGGCTTGCTCTGCAGTGGCGAGCGCGTAGCGCAGTTGGCGCATCTCTTCCAGCAGGCGTTCGCGTCGGGCGTTCAGCTCTGCCCTGCCCTCGCGGGCGCGGCGCGCTTTGCGAAAGTACCGCTCGGCGTTCTCGGCGACGGTCTGCTCGGGGTCTATCGGTATAGCGATGGTGGGCGCGTCGGGGCGCGTGTAGTCGGGCGCGTGGAGCAGTCGCGCGCCTGGCGGCAGGCTGTGTCCGAACGCGAGGATGAGTTCGCCGCAGAGTTGCCAGCGGTCGGCTTGCTGGCTGTCTTGCAGGGCGCGTTCGATATCGGCGAGGGCGCGCTCGCGGGCTTGCAAGGCGCGCCTGAGATTCGGCAGCAGGCTCTGTCGGAGCGCGTCGAGGCGCGTCTGTTGCAATCGCTCTGTGAATGCTTGTTCCCATGCGAGGTTTACGCTCGCTCGCGGGTGTTGCCACTCGGTGGGCAGTTGTCGGCAGGGGAGGGGATACGCGCCGAGCAGTCGTCGTGTGTGTGGCTCGCGTATCGCCACAGGCGTCCACTCGCCCGTGCGCAGGCGGTGCGCCCAGTGCAGGATGCCTTCCAAGCCTTCCGCTTGCGCTATCGCTTCCAGCTCGCCCGCCGTGAAGCGGCTTAGCCCCTCCAGATGCGCTTGCCAATCGCGCGGCTCGCCCAGCGCCTCCCACAAGGCTCCCCACTCCGCGTCGGTCAGCACCAGGGGGTTGCGCAATCCCTCCACGCGCGTCGGAGGCAGGCGGTACGGCTCGCCTGCGCGGATAGGGCGCAACTCGCTCTGACGCGGCGAGACCCACTTGAGCGCACTGCGTATCAGCCCTGTCGGCTCCACCAAAATCACATTCGAGTGCTTGCCCATCAACTCAATCATCAGTCGGAACTCGCCCTCGCGCGTGTGGATGTCCACCTGCACGATGCGGTCAAAGCCAATCATCTGTGCGCGTTGTATGACTCCGCCGTCGATGTGCTTGCGTAGGCTCTGCAGGAACGGCGGCGGCGTGGGCGCGTTCGGCGTCTTCGCACTGATGCAGTGCAGACGCGCGTGCTGCGCATCGGCGGAGACGAGCAACCGATGTTCTGCGCGGTTCCAGTAGATGTGCAGCACAATTGTCAGCGCGTCGGGCTGACGAATCGCCTGAATCCGACCGCCGCTGAAGAACTCGCGCTCCCGCAGCGTCGCGTACAGGCTCAGACTATCGAAGGGTATCGGTCTCATCGCAGGGGGCGACACAGCAGGGAGTATACCTGCGTAGGACGCCTCCTGCGAACGGCATAAGGGTTTACATTTGTCTACTCCCGCGTCCCTCGATAGCGGTATGGCGCGTTCGTTATCGAGGGACTGGATTGCTCAGGAGATTGCGCAAGCGTTTCAGTTGCCGCTGCTGAGTGTGCCTGTGCAGTTGGCGACGGAAGCTGTGCATCGGTTGGCGCGTCGTCAGCGCGATAAGAACGCTCGCCCGCGCACCCTACCGCCCCACCTCTGGAACGCCGCCCGCGAGGAAGCCTGCCACTTCTGCTTGCAGACCTTAGCCCAGCTTGTCCAGCTCGAACGCGGTCCCGACGCCCTGCCGCCCGAGACGGCGGCGCTCTATGATGCGTTCCTGACAGCTGTGCGCCAATACTTGGAAACACCGCCGCCCCATCTCCACGACTCAGTACCCACCCTCTCGCCCGCCGAACAGCTCAAGCAAGAGCAGCTCCTGTGGCGTCAGGCGCGTGAGGCGTTGGAACTGTGTGAGAAGTGGCGCAAAGCGATGCGCACAGACGATTGACACCCCCCGCCTGCACGCAAGCAGGGAGCGTCGGGTAGGGGATGCTATCGCGAACGGGTCTCTTCCACCACGCGAATGTCGCCGCGCAGCACCACGCCGCGATAGGTGAACACAGGCTCGGCGTCGGGCGCTGTGCGGAACGCCACCGCAATTGTGTCGGGGTCGCCCTCCGTGCTGCTGGCGTCGCGGTTATCCGCCACGCGCACCGTTACGACGCCCTGCGTGCGGCGCACCCCTTGACGAGTGCGCTGAACCGCCCAGCCGCGCCCCGCAAAGGTCGCCACGCCGCTCTCCGCATCGACCGACAGCTCCGCCAAGCGTGTCAGATGAACTGTGGTCACGGCGTTCGCGTCGCGCACTTCAATCTCGAACCCGCCGCCTTTGCGAATCTGACCGTTGTACTCGACGCTTTTGACGGAGAATCGGAACTGCGCGTTGGGGCGCTCGGCGTCGGGAACGCCTGCGAAACCCAGTCCGAACGCGGCGCGCATAGTGACCGTCTGCGCATACGCAAACGCCGCCACCGCGCCTATCGCTACCAGCCACAACAGTTGACGCTTCATCGAGACTCCTCCTTCAGTTAGATAGTCAGAAAGCGTCCGCTCTCTGCCATGTTCCTTAAACGCCGTTTGAAGGCAATAGTTCATTAATGCTTTCCCTCTTGCAGGTATACTTTTGCCCCGATGTGGCTGGGCACGCAAACGGTTAACGCACACGGACGCTTGGAAATCGGGGGGTGCGACGCGCTGGAGTTGGCGGAACGGTTCGGGACGCCCCTGTATGTGCTGGAGGAGGACGCGCTACGGGCGCGCTGTCGCGAGTATCGCGCCGCGTTCGAGACGCTTAAGCCAGACACGGAAATCGCCTACGCCGGCAAAGCCGCGCTAAACCGCGCCCTCTGCCAGATTATCGCCGAGGAGGGGCTGGGCTTGGATGTGGCGTCGGGCGGCGAGCTCTACACCGCACTGCAGGCGCACTTCCCGCGCGAACGCATCCACCTACACGGCGTCTACAAAACGGAAGCCGAGTTGCAGATGGCGCTGCAAGTAGGCATTGGCGCGATTGTTATCGACAACTTCGAGGAGATCCGCCGCCTGCGCGCGCTGGCTCACACGCCTACGCCCGTGATGCTGCGCATCGCGCCCGAAGTGGACGCCGAGACGCACCCGCTCATCCGCACGGGGCAGCGCGACAGCAAGTTCGGCTTCCATTGGCTCAACGGCGACGCCTACCACGCGGTCGAGGCAGTGCTGCAATCGCCTGCGCTGACGCTCAGGGGGTTCCACTGCCACATCGGTTCGCAGATTAGCGATTTAGGCGCGTTTGCATCGGCGGCGCAGGCGATGGCGGCGTTCGCCGATGTCGTACGCCAGCGGTTCGGCTACATCGCGCCGCTGCTCAACATCGGCGGCGGCTTAGCCGTGCGCTACACGCCCGACGACCAGCCCCCGTCGGTGCAAGCGTACGCGCAGACGCTGGTTAGTGCGCTGCGTGAGGCGTGCGAGCAATATCGCTATCCCGAACCTGCCCTGGGCGTCGAACCCGGACGCTCGCTAATTGCGGAGGCGGGCGTCACGCTCTACCGCGTCGGCGCCGTGAAGCGGGTTCCGCACGAGCAGCCGAACCTACCGCGCGAGTACCTGATTGTAGACGGCGGCGTGTCGGACAACCCGCGCCCCCAAATGTACGGCGCACGCTACACCGCGCGCCACGCCGAACGCGCCGCCGAACCCCATACACACCCCTACCGCATCATGGGCAAACACTGCGAGACCGACCCCATCATCGATTGCGCCTACCTCCCCGAAACTTGCGCGGGCGAGGTGATTGCAGTGCTTACCACTGGCGCGTACGCCTATTCCATGAGCAGCAACTACAACCGCTATCCGCGCCCTGCGATGGTCGCCGTGCGCGGGGGCGAGGCGCGTGTAATCGCGGCGCGCGAAACCTACGACGATGTGATGCGCATGGACAGGTAATCTTGCGGAGTGGGTATAATCGTTGTGTTATGAGCGTGAAACGCCTTTCGCGGCGGGAGTTCCTGCAGCAGGCGGCGGCGACCACCGCCCTTGCCGCACTCGCTCCCCACGCGCTGGCTATACCAACTCACAGGAGGGTATCCACTATGGCTGAGATACAGGTGTTCGAAGTTACTGCCAAGCCCCTGCCCGAGAAAGTGTTCGAGACCGAGAAATTCGGCATCTCGCGTAAGACGCACGAGGAACACTACAAGCTCTATCAGGGGTATGTGAACAAGACGAACGAAATCCGCCGTGCGCTGGCACAACTCACTTCCGACGACTTCGCCAAGGGCAACCAGAGCTACAGCCTGATTCGCTCGCTGAAGGTCGACTACACCTTCGCCTACGGCGGTTTCAAGAACCACGAGCTCTACTTTGAGAACCTGGGCGGCGGCGGTTCCGAACCGAGCAGCGAGTTGCGCGCTGCGCTCGCCCGCTATTTCGGCTCCTATGAGCGCTGGCTGGAAGACCTGAAAGGCACAGGCATGGGCGGTCGAGGCTGGGTGTGGCTCGCCTACGACCACGACGACGGCAGCCTGTTCAACTACATCGGCGACGCGCAAAACACATTCCCCATGTGGAACTGCACCGTGCTGTTGGCGATGGATGTGTACGAACACGCCTACTATCTGGACTTCCAAACGGCGCGCGCACGCTACATCGACGCGTTCATCCAAGCGATCGACTGGAATGTGGTGAACGCGCGTTATGCCGCTGCGCTGCGCATGAAATCGGCGGGCTAACCGTTCCGGCGGTGCGGCGGCGACCCTGCCGCTGCACCGAAGCTTACTTCCACTTCAACCCCTCGATATAGTTGCTGCAGTTGTTTGGCTGCAGGCATGCCCAGCACGGCGGCGGCGGTCGCAAGGCTGTCGGCAGTAATCCCGTCAGGAGCGCGCACACGCGCCAGTGTGAACTTTGTCAGCCCCAGCCCCGTGCGCGGGTCGATGATATGTGCATAGCGCACGCCTCCGATTTCCACATACTGCTCGGTGCTGCCTGAAGTGGAGAGGGCGGCGCGGCGTAGCGTCGTTGCGCCGCCCTCTGCCAGCGCGATACGCCAGCCGTGTGCGTCGGGCGGCGCATCGCCCGCGACAATATCGCCTCCCATCTGCACCAGCGCGCGCGTAATCCCGCGCCGACGCAGCACGCGCAGTGCGCAATCGCAAGCGTACCCCTTCGCGATGCCGCCCAAGTCCAGCTGCATGCCCTCCACTTGGAGTTGCATAGCGCGCCGACGCAGGCAAAGCGTCATCAGCCTGTAGCCCGAACGCGCCTGCGCGGCGCGTAGCGTCGCCTCGTCAGGCAACTTGCCCGTGCGCCGCGCCTCGCGCCACAACCGCACCAGCGCGCCCACCGTGACATCGAACGCGCCCCCCGTCTGACGCGCCAACTTCTGCGCACGCCACAACACATAAAACAGCTCAGGGCTGACCCTCACCCAGCGCCCCACTGCGCGTTGACATAATTGATTGAGCTCGCTGTCGGCGCGATAGTCGCTCATCATCGCCTCGAGTGCGCTGATGCGTGCATAGGCGGCGCGGCAGGCTTGCACCGCCTGCTCTTCACACGCGGCGTAGACCACCATCGGTGTGTCGACGCCCATACGCACCTGACTGAACTCGTAGCGTTGCAACCGAGCCATAGGCACTCAAAGAGTACCCCACACTCAGCAACAGTAGAAGCGAGCAGGGATAGAGTATCGTCTCCTGACCATGCCCATCAGGAGTGGGAGCGTATCCTTGCCGACAAGAGTTTTTCCACTTTAGCCGCCCGCGCCGAAGTTGAACAGCACAATCAGTAAATCGGCGTCGTCCACCACGCCATCGTTGTTGAGGTCAGCCTCCGTGGTGCTGGAGCCGAAGGCGAACAGCACCACGAGCAAATCAGCGTCATCGATGACGCCGTCGCCGTTCACATCGCCCAGCGTGGGAAAGTCCAGGTTCAAGTAAGCGAAGCCCTGCGACGCGATAGATACGCTGCTGATAGTGATGGGCAGGTATTTGGCGGCGCGCGCCCGCACGGTGTAGGTTCCGGGCGTGTTCACGCGCTCGGAGAATCTGCCATAGGCGTCCAGCGTTGTGGAGATCGTTTGCACCGTCGCGTTGCCCTGTATCAGCTCCAGTGTGAGTGGAACGCCGAGCAGCAATCCCTGCCTGCCCGCCAGTCGCGCCTGACCGTGCAAAATCGCAGACGGGTTTACAGGGCGAATGCGGTAAATACGGTTGGCGTATAGGCTCACCACATACAGGTAGCCGTCAGGTCCCAACCGCAAATCCGTCACGATACCCCAGTTCGTCCCGACACGCGCGAGGTTCCGCTCTGTGGCGCTATCTGCCACACGGTCGGCAAGCGCGCCCGTCAACACGAAGTCGTCGCGTGCGCTGTTCAGCGTGAACTGATACAATCCACCGTTGTTGCTTTCGCCCACCAGCGCAGTGTCGCGCACGCCCGCCTCGAACCGCGCCGAGCGCAGGAACACGATGCTCGTCACGCCAATCGGCTGTAGCCACGAGAAGATGGGGTCGGCGTAGTAGGCGTTCGGCAGGTACACGAGGTCGCCTGCGTTGTAGGGCTGATTGCCGTTCTCGTTGTAGACGGCGTTGCGCGAATCGGGTCCCATAATTTTCAGCCAGCCGCTATTGAAGCCGCGCTCCACGCGATTGATTTCGTCGTATACATTCGGACCGTTCTCCGTGAGCCATAGGTGGGCAGTGAGGCTGTCGAAGCTCATGCCGAAGCTGTTGCGGATACCGTATGCCCAAAGCCGTTGGATGCGCTCATCAGCGTGGCTCACGAACGGGTTGTCGGTCGGGGTAGAGCCGTCGGGGTTCAGCCGAAACACGCCGCCGACGCCTGCAACCGCAATGCCGCTGGTGTTCTGCTCGATGCGCGGGTTGCTGAAGACGCCGCGATTCAAGTCGCCTGTGACGCCGTAGAGTTTGCCGTCAGGACCGAACAGAATCACGCCGCCGTCGTGGTTGGGTCCGTTGTTTTGGGATGGGTCGCGCGGGAACGCGACAATCAGCGTCGGCTCCACCAGCTGACTGCCGTTCCAGCGGTAGCGTTCCACGCGATTGTCAGTCCACCCTGCTTGCGTCCCTAAGTCGCCCGTTGTGCTGGAGCGCGTGTAGTAAAGATAGACAAAGCCGTTGCTGGCGAAGTCGGGGTGCAGCGCGATGCCGAGCAAGCCGCGCTCGCTGGCATAGTTCACGGGCAGGTCTAACACCGTGCTAACGACGACGCCGTTCTGCACGAGCTTCACGCGCCCGCTGTTCTTCTCAATCACGAAGAAGCGTGTCGGGTCAGCAGGATCGAGAAACTCCAGCGCAATCGGGAACGAGAGACCGCTACTGACGACCGTGTCGTAGGTTAAATTCGTGTCGCTCAGCGTTTGGGCATAGAGGCTACATGCCCAACAGAGACCCCAGACGGCAATCCATCGGCGCATATGCCTATTATAGCCCAATTGCGGAGTTCGTGGGGCGGTGGGGGGGCATAAAGCGCGCCTGAATAGCCGCTTGCGCCCGACAGAGCAGTGTCTCTGGGGGATTCAGCGCGTCCAGGATGAGGAACCGTTGCGGCTCGCGCGTCGCTTCCTGCAGGTAGCCGTCGCGGATGCGCTGGTGGAACTCTATCGTCTCGGCTTCGAAGCGGTTGGGTTCGTTGGCGCGGGCGAGGGCAGTCTCGACAGGCGCATCCAGCAGCAGGGTCAGGTCGGGCTGCACGCCGTCGGTCGCCAGCGCGTTGAGTTGGCGCACGAGTTCGAGGGGTAGCCCGCGCCCGTAGCCTTGATAGACCAGCGTGGAGTCGGCGTAGCGGTCGCACAGCACCCACACGCCCTGCTCCAGCGCGGGTCGGATGCGCTCGAGCGTGTGTTGGCGTCGGTCGGCTAAGAAGAGGAACAGCTCGGTGTAGGCGTCCAGCGCGTGGTTCAGCAGGATGGGGCGTAGCATGTCGCCGAGCGCGCCGCCCGGTTCGCGCGTGAGCAGGGTGGGGACGCCCTGCGCCTCGAGCCACTCTGCCAGCCGTCGTGCGAGAGTGGTCTTGCCTGCGCCTTCCACGCCCTCGAAGGTGATGAACGGCATCAGTCCTCCCGTTCGGTGTCGGTGTAGATGGGCAGGATGCGCACGCGGCGGTTCGGCTCCTCGCCCACGCTTTCGGAGAGCAGGCGATACTTCTCGACCAGTTGGTGCTGCAGGCGTCGGAGGTAGCTGTTCTGGGGCGAGAGTTCGTACGGCTCCGCCGCGCTTAGCACATATTCCACGCCCGCTTCGGCTTCGCGCAAGGCGCGCTCTTCCGCCGTCTCGCCGTCGTGCGGTTTATGGAACAGGTCGCGCAGTGCGCTCACCAGTTGCGCGTAGGTGTTGCTCCGCACGATAGCGATGGGCATATTGCGCTGCATCGCCTCGCGCACTTTCGGCGGTCGGCGCTGGTAGGTGGAGTGGAGCACCACCACGGCGTCGGCGTCGGATACATCGCGGGCGACATAAGCGGGTAGGTGCAGGTCGCGCAGGGCTTTCTCGAGGCGGCTGCGACTGACGCCGTAGGGGAACACGCGCGCGGGGGTTCCACGCTTTAGCTCGCCGCTGACCACAGCGGATGAGCGCAGCGGCTCGTCGGCTGTGTCGTGCAGGGGTAGCTCGGTCTGCAACGCGCGCGACGCGAGGTCGCTGCGCTGCACCACCTCGAATCCGCCGCCGTCAGTCTGCACGCGGATTTCGGGACGGGGCGTCGCGCCGCGGAGCATTCGGTCCACCGTCTGCGCGACATCCAAATGTATCGCGAGCCGATGATAGTCTAGAATCTCAATCAGCACATCGAAGGTGGGGGGCGCTTTGCGTTCCAGCACGGTTTTTTGCGTACCGCGTCGTCGCGCCTCCTCATCAGAGAGCGTCACGGTCTGGATGCCGCCCACCAGGTCGGAGAGGGTGGGGTTCATCAGCAGGTTCTCTAAGGTCGTGCCGTGCGCCGTGCCGATGAGTTGCACGCCGCGCTCGGCTATCGTGCGCGCCGCGTACGCCTCCAGCTCCGTGCCAATCTCGTCGATGATAATCACTTCGGGCATATGGTTCTCGACGGCTTCGATCATCACGGCGTGTTGCAGGCTCGGTTCGGGCACTTGCATGCGTCGGGCGAATCCGATGCCGGGGTGGGGGATGTCGCCGTCGCCTGCGATTTCGTTGGAGGTGTCCACCACAATCACGCGCTTGTCGTACTCGTCGGCAAGCACACGGGCGACCTCGCGCAGGCGAGTGGTCTTGCCCACGCCAGGTTTGCCCAGCATCAGCACGCTCTTGCCTGAGGCGATGATATCGTGGATGATGTCAATCGTGCCGTAGATGGCGCGCCCGACACGGCAGGTCAGCCCGACCACCTTCCCCTGACGGTTGCGCATCGCCGAGATACGATGCAAGGTACGCGGAATGCCAGCGCGGTTGTCCTTGCCGAACTGACCAATCCGCTCGGCGACATACTGAAGGTCGTACTCTTCCACCTGCACGCTCTCGAGGCGGATGGTGCGTTGCATAAAGCGCGCTTCGGGCAGGCG
Source organism: Fimbriimonadales bacterium (assembly GCA_046294565.1). GTDB lineage: Bacteria > Armatimonadota > Fimbriimonadia > Fimbriimonadales > GBS-DC > GBS-DC. The sequence goes on along the minus strand of JBKBKS010000017.1, from coordinate 10,099 downwards.
TCCCAAATCCAGCACCACTTCGAGGAGCTGATGGATGTCGGGTTGCTCCTCCAGCCACTGGCGGATGGCAGGGGGCAGCACTTCCAGCATCGCGTTCAGGTCGTCTGTGTTCGTTTGGGCGTTGATTGGCTCTGGCATAAGTTATCGGTATTATACCTGTTGGGGCAGGGTACACTCTTAGGCAACATGGCTCGCTATCAGTGGATTTTGCGGACAGTGGACGATGGGGCGGCGCAGCAACTGGCGCAGGAGCTTAATCTCACCATAACGACCGCACGCTTGCTGACGACGCGCGGGTACACGGAGCCTGAAGCCGCCTATCGGTTCTTGAACCCGTCGCTGCACGACTTAGCCGACCCGCGCCTCTTGCCTGACATCGAACCTGCCGTGCGTCGGCTCGCGCGGGCGGTAGAACGCAAAGAGCCAGTGCTGGTCTACGGCGACTACGACGCCGATGGGATCACTAGCATGACACTGTGGGTGACCACGCTACGCACGCTGGGCGTGCCCGTCGAGCCGTATGTGCCCCACCGCTTGCGCGAGGGATACGACCTGCACCCGAACGCGATTCCGAAGGCGCAAGCGATAGGCGCGCGGCTGGTGCTGACCTGTGATTGTGGCACACGCGCGCACGAGGCGGTTCAAGCCTTCCACGAGGCAGGATTGGAAGTGGTCGTGACCGACCACCACGAGCCGAGCGACACGCTGCCGCGCGCCCTGGCGGTGGTGAACCCCAAACGCGCCGATTCGCAGTACCCGTTCCGCGAGCTGAGCGGGGTGGGAGTCTCGTTTCGCGTGGCGGAGGCGTTGCTGCGCGAACGCAGAATCCCGCGCAACGGCTTCTATAGCAAGATGTTGGATTTGGTCGCGCTCGGCACGATTGCCGATGTGATGCCGCTGGTGGGCGAGAATCGCATCTTGGTCAAGTACGGCTTGGAGCACCTGCACCGCACGCATCGAGTGGGGCTGCAGTCGCTCAAGCGGGTCGCGCAGGTGAAACGCAAGCTGACGCCGCGCGATGTCGGCTTCGCGCTCGCGCCGCGCCTCAACGCCGCAGGACGCCTCGAAGACGCCCAACTCGCGCTCCAACTGCTCATGGAAGAGGATTATTCAGCTGCGCAACGCCTCGCCGAGCAGTTAGACTACCATAATCGCGACCGTCAGCAGTTTCAGGAGGTCGCCGTGCAGGAAGCCGTCGCGCAAGTCGAGAGCGAGGGTCAGACGGCGCACCGCGCGCTGGTGGTGCATTCGCCCAACTGGCGCCATGGCATCGTGGGGCTGGTGGCTGGGAAGTTGGTGAACCACTATCATCGCCCTGCGATTGCCGTAAGCATCGACCTCGACGCGCAGGTCGCGCGCGGCTCGATGCGCAGCATCCCTGCCTTGAACTTGACCGAGCTGATTGTTCAGATGAAGCCACACTGTTTCAAGTGTGGCGGGCACGCGGCGGCTGGCGGCTTCGCGGCGCCCCTTGAGAAGTTCGAAACGCTACGACAACTCATCTTCGAGTTCGCCGACGCGCACCTGACGGACGAAGACCTCATCCCCACGCTGGAAATCGACCAAGAAGTGCCCGCGCACGCCGTCACTACGCGTTTCTTACAGGAGATGAGCATGCTGGAGCCGTTCGGCAACGGCAACGAACGCCCGCTCTTCCTGTGCCGCGGCGTGGAGGTCGTCGGCAGCCGAGTCAGCCAAAATGGCAGGCATCTGTTCCTCAAGGTGCGCGGCGCGGGCAGCGTTGTATACGACGCCGTACTGTGGGACGGCGGCGACTACCCCATAGAACCTCGAGCCACGCTCGACCTCGTGTTCGACCCCGAAGAGGATACATGGAGCGACTCTAACACCGTCCGATGGGTCATTCGCGACTTCGATGAGGTGGAATTGCCCTGAATTGGAGGCGAATTTGCCTCTAAACACCCGTCATTTTAGCAGGAATCGCGTTGTGCGTAGGGTATATTAGGCGCACGCAGGCATAAATGCCTGTGAATTCATCCATAGGAGGGAGGCGCTATGCAATTCTACAGCGTGAAAGAGCGCAAATCGGTCGAGGTACCTGACAATCAGGTGAAGACTGAGAAGTACGAGCGCACGACGAAGTCTGGCAAGACGCAAGTGCGCTATGCCCTGAAAGCCGAATATAATGGGCAGAAGCTCACGAAGTTCGTCGACGAGGCGACCTACAAGAAGTTCGGCGGTAAGTAAGGGCCATCTATAGGGGGTAACCTGACCGCCTCGCGCGGGCGTAGGGTTACTCCCATAACCTCCTTCACAGTTTCTCAGGTATCATACGGCAGGTGATACCGATGGCTGCTGTTGCGGCTCCCAAGCCCAAACCGATTTCCAGGCGCAAGCGTCGCTGGACAGAGCAAGACTTGCTGAACCTCCCCAACGACGGACGCAAGTACGAGTTAGTCAACGGAAGGCTGATCGAAGTGCCGACAGGGTTCCGACATGGGGCAATCAGTGCGGGGTTGGTGGGGCGTCTCTATGGGGCGCGTTCCGCCGATGTAATCATCTGCGACTCCAGCACGGGGTTTCGCACGCCTGATGGGAACATCCGCTCGCCCGATGTGTCGGTGGTGCGCAAAGAGCGACTGCCAGAAGGCAAGTTGCCCGTCGGCTTCTTTGACGGCGTTCCCGACCTTGCCGTGGAAATCATCTCGCCTTCCGAAAAAAGTCGCGACATCCTCGCCAAAGTCGGCGAGTATCTGGAGGCGGGCGCGCAGGAGGTGTGGTTGCTGTTCCCCGAACGCAAGCAGGTCCACCGCTACCGCGCCAATCTTGAGGTGGAGGTGCTCCACGAGAACGACACCCTCACAGGCGGGACGCTGATACCCGAATTCGCCGTGCGCGTGGGCGACCTGTTCGCCGAGTAGCCCACTCATCGGGTAGACTTTAAGCCGTGAGTACGGTACTGCTGCCTGAGCCGACGCTGCCGCCGATTATTGCGCGTGTGTGGCTGGACGAGCGCAAAATCAAACGCAAGGTTCGGCAAATCGCACGGCAGATCGACCGCGACTACGAGGGGCTAACGCCTCACTTGGTCACCGTGATGAAGGGCGGTCTGTTCTTCTTGACTGACCTTGCCCGTGCGATGACCAATCCCCATACCCTCGACTTCTTAGCCATCACCAGCTACAGCCCCCAAACGCAGTCGGGCGAAGTGCGCATCACGAAAGACTTGGACGAACCTATCGCCGGCAGGCATGTGATTATCGTAGAGGACATCCTGGACACGGGGCTGACGCTGGCGTATATCTACAAGAATCTGGAGCGTCGCAAACCGGCAAGCCTCAAGGTGTGTGTGTTCTTGGATCGCCCCTATCGGCGGTTGATCGACATCCCGATTGCCTACAAGGGCTACGATGCGCCCGACGAGTTTCTGGTGGGCTACGGGCTGGACTGGCGGCAGCAGTATCGGAGTTTGCCGTATATCGGTATCATCAAATCCGAAGTGCTGCGGGCGGAAATGCAAGGTTAGCAGATGCGCGCCAACATAGTGGTTTGGACGATATTGTTGACGATTGTGGTGTTGTTCACGGCGTCGTTGGTGGCGGCGTATCGCGTCAGCGGCGGCGGCGCCATCACAGGCGCCAACAAACCCGCCATCCCGCCTGAGTATCTTGTGTTGGACTCCGCCGATTTGGTGATTGAGGGATGTATCGCGCCGTTGCCGTCGAGCGAGCAGGAGGTGCGTCTCAAGCTCTACAACACGGCGCTCACCGCCCTGCGCGATATTAAGATGGAGGTGCGGCTGGACGGCAAACCGCCCAAGTCGCCCTTGTCGCCCATCCAAATACGCCGCTTCCCACGCAAGCAGCAGCCTGAAGTTCGCCTACTGTTCGAGAAGACGGCTCAGCCGACGCTGCACATCGACATTCAGTACCACTGGGGACTGATGGGTTCGGGCGCGGGGGCGGTCTCAAGCAGTAAGCTCTTGAAGCCGTGCGCCGCACCTTAGCGGCATAAAACAGGTATAATCGTAATGATGGCATTCACGCCCGACGATTTGAAGGCACTGACCGAGCAGCTTCAAGACAACCTGGAGCTGCGGGTTGCGCTTGCTGAGCAGATTCTTGACGAGCAGGTCATCACGCGCCTGATGCACCAAAACGAACGGCTGCGCGAGTCGTTCCGCCGCGCCGTACTGACGGATGAGCTCATCAACCTGCCTCGAGAGTTTCGCGAGTTCCGTGAAGAGGTCATCCAGCGATTCGACCAAGTAGACCAACGATTCGACCGAGTGGAGCAGGAAGTTGGCGAACTGCGTCAGGAGCTTAGAGAAACGCGGCAGGATGTGAAGAGCTTGCAGGACTGGCGGCGTGGCGAGGAAGCCCGACGCGTCGGCGAAGAGTACGAGCGCAAGATGGTACGCCGTGCGGTGCGTATCTTCGGCGTAGGCGAAAGCGGTTCGCCCAAAACTCACGAGCATGTCTATCGTCAAGTGGTGGAGTGGCTCGTGCAGGGGGGCGTGCTTGACGGCGATGTGCCCGACGAGGACGACCCTTTGAACGCAGACCTCATTTGGTGGAAAGGCGACTATGTGGTGGTGGCAGAAATTTCGCTCAAGGTGGACAAGTACGATGTGTTGCGCGCCAAGCGTCGCGCCGAGCCGTTGAAGCAGGCAGGACTGAAGGTGCTTCCTGTCGTCATCGGGGCGGAGTGGGCGCACCCAGAGACGGAGCAGATTGCCAACCAAGAGGGCGTAGGCTGGCGCGTGGGCAACCTTGTCTCCGATTCTTTAGTGGCGTTTCGCAAGGCGAGCGTGTCAGAGTAGGTTTACAACGCCCGACTTAACGCCTCCGCCGTATAGCCGAATTGCCCTGCGCAGGCGAGGCGTTGCCCGGCGGCGCCGTGTCGCCAGACGCCCAGCGCGCTCGCGTGCAGCGGCGGCAGCCCTTGCGCGAGCAAGCCCGCGATGGCGCCTGTCAGCACATCGCCCGAACCGCCCGTCGCCAAGCTCGGCTCGGTGAACGGGGCAACCCACAGCCCCTCAGCCTCTGCAATCACAGTGTACGCGCCCTTCAGCACACATGTCGCCCGATAGCGCTCGCGTATCAGCTCCGCGCTGCTGTAGCGGTCGGACTGAAGCTGCGAGGTTTCGATTTGTAGCAGTCGCGCGGCTTCGCCGGGGTGGGGCGTCAGCACGGTGTGGGTGGGCAGGGGCGTCTCCGCGCCAAGCCGCGCCAGCCAGTTCAGCCCGTCGGCGTCCACCACCAGCGGACGCTCCAGCGCGCACCACGCGCTGAGCAGTTCCTGCACCGCCTTGCCTGTCGCCTCGTGTTGCCCCAGTCCCGTGCCGAGTGCGAGGACGCTGAAGCGCGTGAGGCGTTCTGTGAGCCACAGCGCGCCTTTCGGGGTCAACGCGCCTGTGTCATCATCGGGCAGGGGCAGGGTCATCACTTCGGGGTAGAAGCTGGCGACTTGCGGTTGGGTCCGCGCAGGCGTTGCGATTGTCGCCAGCCCTGCGCCGACGCGCAACGCCGAAATCGCCGCGAGCGCAGGCGCGCCCGCCATGCCGACGCTGCCGCCCACCACCAGCACATGCCCGCGACGCCCCTTGTGTGCGTCGGGCGCGTGGCGCGGCGCAAGGGCGAGCGTTTCCGACTCTGTAAGCAGGCGTGCGATGCAGTTGGGGTTCTCCAATCGCTGCGGAGGGATGCCTATCGGCGCGATGACCCACTGTCCCACGCAGCGCACGCCGTCGTTCTGGAAAAAGCCCGCCTTCGGCAGCGCCATCGTGACGGTGTAGGCGGCTTCTATCGCGACGCCATGTGCGACACCCGTGTCGGCGTCCAGACCCGACGGGATGTCCACTGCTACCACAGGGCGTCCGCTACGGTTGACCGCCTCGATGAGCCGACTGAGCGGCTCGCTCACTGCGCCGCGCACGCCAATCCCCAGCAGGGCGTCAATCAGCAGGTCTTCGTCGCGAAACAGGGCAGGGTCGGGCGCGTCGGGAACAGGCAGCGCGGGGATGCCATATGCTTGCAGGATACGCCACTGCGTCGCCGCGTCGCCACTGAACGCGTCGGGGGAACAGGTTAGCCACAGATGCACCTTCGCGCCTGCCTCGTGCAGGTAGCGCGCGACCACCATGCCGTCGCCGCCGTTGTTGCCCTTGCCCACCAGCACCGCAACGCGCTTGCTCCCTATCGGCGCGAACCACTCGGCGACGCGCTGAAACACGCCATAGCCCGCGCGCTCCATCAGCACCAGCGACGGAACGCCGTCCTGCTCAATCGCCGCCCGATCCAGCAGGCGCATCTGCTCGGCGGAGACAATCGGTATGCCGTGCATTACTTTATTTGGTCAATCTGTTGCGCCAGTTTGAAGTCCTTCTCGGTCAGCCCGCCTGCCGAGTGCGTGCTGAGGCGTAGCGTTACCTGTTTGTAGCGGATCTCGATGTCGGGATGGTGGTCGGCGCGTTCGGCAAGCAGGGCGACTTGCACCACGAAGCCCATCGCTTCCCGAAAGTCGCGGAAGGTGAAAGTGCGGGCAATCTCGATGCCCTCGCGCGTCCACTTGGGCGTGCGCTCCAGATAGGCAGCTACCTCTGCTTCAGGGATGCGTTGCATAGTTCTCACCGCCCATCGAGATTCGGCGCGGCGCGTCGGTCTCCTGTTAGACGCGCCGTAGCGCTGTGCGAACGGCGTCTAAGCATGCGCGCAAATCGGGCAGAGGGTCGTCGGGGTTCTCCTCGTACTCCAGCGCGAGGCAGCCCTTGAACCCACTGCGTCGCAACGCGCGTAGGAAGCCCACCAAATCCAAATCGCCCTGCCCCAGCAGCGTATAGCGCGTGCGGTCTTTCACATCCTTGAGATGCACGGCGTGGACGCGCCTGCCAAAGCGTTGCACGGCTTCCACAGGGTTCTCGCCCGAGCGCAGGAAGTGGGCGGTATCGATGCACGCGCCTATCCAGTCGGGCTGACCGCGCATGGCGTCTTCCACAGTGCGAATGGCGTCGTAGCGCGTGTTCGGACCGTGATTGTGGATGGCGATGGGAGTTTTGAATTTCTCGCACAGACGCGCGAGGTATCGGAAGCTCTCGGGGGCGGGGTCGGCGGTGATGACGGGGATGTCCATCGCGCGAGCGAACTCGAACACGGCGCGCGCGGCTTTCTCGTCCGCGCCGAAGCTCACCACGCCGTATGCCAGCACGCGCACGCCCGACCGAGCCACGGTCTCCTTCAGTGCGCCCCACTGCTCGGTCGGGCTAAAGTAGGGCAGATGCGCCATGAACGCCTCTATCGATTGCAGTCCAAGCGACCGCGTGGCTTGAAGCATCGCCTCCAGCCCCATCTTGCGCATCGAGTAGCTTTGCACGCCCATCGCGAACGGGGCGTAGGGGTTCCGTTGCCGTCGCTGTTGAAACATAACCCCCCAATTCGTCGCGAACGCCGACACTCCTACTGCAACCCCTTGACAACTCGGCGGAGTTTGTGGTATATTATTAACGCCGACGCTCCTGGGTAGCTCAATTGGCAGAGCGGGTGGCTGTTAACCACCAGGTTGCAGGTTCGAGCCCTGCCCCAGGAGCCATTTTTTGTGGATGGAACCCCAACGTCTGCAGAAGTGGTTGGCGCACTGTGGCTACGGCTCCCGACGCGCCTGCGAGCAGCTGATTCAGCAAGGGCGCGTCCAAGTGAATGGCGCAACCGCTTCACTCGGCGCGAAGATTGACCCCCGACGCGATGTGATTACGGTAGACGGCAAGCGCGTGCAGTCGCCGCAGGCGTTCGTATACCTGATGCTGCATAAACCGCGCGGCTATGTGACCACGCGCAAAGACCCCCACGCTCCGCGCACTGTGATGGAACTCCTGCAAGACGCCCCGCCGAACCTGTTTCCTGTGGGGAGGCTCGACGCCGACTCGGAAGGTCTACTGCTGTTCACCAACGACGGCGAGTTCGCCAACCGCCTGACGCACCCGCGCTATAAGCTGCCCAAAACCTATCGCGTGTGGGTGCAGGGCAAGCCTACGGGGCGCGCCTTGACGCAGCTGCGCGAGGGGGTGACGCTGGAAGACGGTAGAACCGCGCCGGCTGAGGTGCGCCTGCTCCGCGCGGAGAACGCACAAAGCCTGCTGGAAATCGTGCTGCGCGAGGGGCGCAAGCGACAGATACGGCGCATGTGCGCCGCCGTCGGGAATCCCGTGCAACGCTTGAAACGCATCGCCATCGGCGCGCTGCGCTTGCCAAGCGATTTACCGCCAGGCAAGTGGCGGATGCTTACCCCCGCCGAGCTCCAACAGCTGCAGGCGCAGCCTGCTGAAACCGCGCCCCGTCAGCGACGCGCAGCAACCAAACTGCGCCGATAGGTCGGATGGCTCAGATGATCCACATCCACCCCGCCGCGCGAGCGCGCGCTGTGAATGAAGTACCCATCGCCGATGTAGATGCCCGTGTGGTCGATCTCCTTGCCCTTCACGGCGAAGTAGAGTCGGTCGCCAGGGCGCAGGTCTTCGTAGCGCGTGATGGGGACGCCCACTTTGGCTTGGTCGCGGGCGCGGCGCGGCAACGAGACGCCCATCTGCTCGTAAATCATCTTCACGAACCCAGAGCAGTCTAATCCCGTGCGCGGGTCGTTGCCGCCCCAGCGATAGCGCACGCCCAGAAAGCGCATCGCCAAGCGCGTCACATGGTCGGGGTTCGCCCCGCGCGGCAAGGTGTAGACCACATCGAACGGCGTGAACTTAACCGCCTGTTTGGGAACCCAGCCGAGCGCGCCGTTGGTCATCAGCACGCCGCACCAGCCCCCGCGCTCCTGCGCCATCATCAGGTAGAACCGCGCCTGCACCTGCGGATATAGCACGCGGCTCTGCGCATTCGGCTGCGCGTAGATGGGCGTCGGGCGCGTGGTCTCTATCAGCCGCCCCATCCGATGAGTCTCATACTCCAACGCGCGGCTCGATAACGAACGGCTCTGCGGCATCCTATCCCTCCAGAGTGAGGTTCCGCACGCGATGACGCTCCGCGATAATCACGCAGCGCAGTGTCTCCAACGCGCGGTTCAAATCGTCGTTGATAATCAGATAGTCGTATCGGGGGATATATTCCATTTCTTGGCGGGCATTTGCGAGGCGGAGCGTGATCGATTCTTCATCGTCGCGCCCGCGTCGGCGCAGGCGTTGCTCCAGCTCTTCCAGCGAGGGCGGCGCGATGAAGATGAGTATCGCCTCGGGGAACTGCGCGCGCACCTGCATCGCGCCCTGCACATCGATTCGAAGCACCACATCGCGTCCTGCGTCGCGCAGGGCTTCCATCTCGCGGCGCGGCGTGCCGTACCAGTTGCCGTGCACCTCCGCATACTCCAGAAACGCGCCTTCCGCACGCAACGCGTGGAACTCCTCCTCCGTCACGAAGTAGTAGTCCAGCCCGTGCCGCTCGCTCATCGCTTGCGGACGCGTGGTGTAGGTCACCAGTCGGCGCACATTCGGCGCGACCAGCTGCCACTGCTCGATGAGTGTGTCCTTGCCCACGCCTGCTGGACCTGACAGCACAATCAGCAGTCCGCGCATGGGCGAGCCGGGTCTCGCTAAGTGTTCTAACAATTCGCACCTCCTGATTACAGGCGCGTCGGTCGCATCGTTGCGTGCGCCGCTGATGCTCAAGCACGCCGCGTTCGCAGTTCGGCGTCGCCGCCGTCCCTGCGTAATTATCGGCAGGCGCGCCCGATTGACTGAACGCCTGCCGCCTATATAATACTCGCTCAGCGGCGCAACTCCTGCAGAAGGTGGAATGTTCCAAACGGCAGCAGATATCGTCGCTATCCGCTAAACAGTTCTTCGCTGAAGAGACTACTTTGCTGTGAGCGGCGTGCTTCGAGGGGCAATTCGGACATGCCTGTAGTTCGCGCTGCGGCGCATGCTTCACCCCAACTGATAAAGTATTGATCGTACAATTCTATAGGATACTTACCCAGCTGCATCACTTCTTGCCTTGTGGGGATACGCCCCAATACCTGAGTGTTTTGTGCCATAAATTCGTTTACGCACCGATTGTAAACGATGCAATAACCACGATGCATCCCCCCCCTGAGGGTGTTCGAAAAATCGGCAGCCACACCAAAACCCCAATCAACAACCCATCCC